>NZ_CP024091.1:4109040-4425120 GCF_002736205.1 Pedobacter ginsengisoli
CACTTAACCTCACATAAAAATTAGGGGTTACACGCCCGATATTGACGGAATTGTTTCGCCCGAGCCGCCCCAGCAAGTCATTAATAGAATTGGCACCAAAAGTATAGTCGAGCCCAGGAAATACTGTCCCTCCCCGTTTCACACTGTCGGACACCCCAGCGGTAATGCCCGTCTTAACGCTTTTTCCTTTACGCACATCAATTAAAGTAACCTCAATTAAAACCATAGGAACCAGCTTATCCAGCTGTTTCACATAAGCTTCTATTTCTGCGATCTGCGGAGCAGAACCAGACAAGAGAATGGTATTCTGTTCCCTGAATTCTTTAATTTCAACCCCTCTTCTCCACTCTGTTGGAATCATATTTTGAATGGTATCAATAGAGCGGTTTTGCAGTTTTAGTAATTTATGAGAACGCAAACCTTCTACCCTTCTGTCACCTATCAGGTAAATCCCGTTCTCTACTTTGTAGGTATATTCTGTGCCCTGAAACACAGAAGTAAGCAGGTTATCGAAACTGATGTCGTTAACCCTTGATGAGATATTCCCGTTTATGTTAGAAAAAAGAAAATAACTGGCATTAATTTCCTGTGCAGCATTTTTTACCAGATCAATAATAGGCACATTAACCGCATCTACGCTGATCAATGGTTTGCCCTGCACAACTCTGTTCGACAATCTGAAATTGCCAGGAGCGGCGCCACCTCCCATATTCAATGGCTTTGGGTTTCTTCTTACGGCAGTGGTCTTATCGCTATTGATGTATAATTCTTCCCCTTCTGCCAATGCCTCAAACACATAAACATTATCGTTCGTTTTTACCATTTTCAAATCATTGGCAAAGGCGATCTTATTTAAAGCATCTTCAAAAGGCGCATCGGCCAGAAATACAGTAACCGTTTTATTTAAAAGCGCACTGGGAACAACCACATTTTTTTGGGAAACCATCGTAATTTTTTTGGCCACTTTTGATAAAGTATCGTTGTTCAACTCCACGCTCAAAGTATTGTTCTGCGCATTATAGCTAGCATTAATTTCCTTTACCGGGATTCTCTGTATAGGTTCCTGAACTTTTACCACAGACATGATTGAGCCTATCAGGTTAATATCCAATCCGTATTCTTTGGTAAGGAACACCAATACGTTTAATGCCGTTTCATTGGTAAAATTGTTAAAGACCTTGAAATTAAGATTGGGATCAATATTGATATTAAGATTGTTTGATTGTGCAAGAGCCCTTAAAAATTCCTGAGCAGACACATTTGATAGATTTATCTGAACTTTCTGATTTAGCCCCGGAACGGTAATGGCTAGGTTTCTTAACCGCTCCTCTACCCTCCTAACCCTTTCATCTGATTCCGAAATTTGTGCCGAGACAGTGTTTACCTGCACTAATAGCAGCAGGAAATAGATACTAATAATCTTTAGAGCGTTCATTAATTTGTAAATAGTAACGGGTATATTTCTTCAATCGTTGTATCACCTGAGGCGAATAATGCAAAAGCATTTTCGGCTAAAGTTCTAATTCCCCTGGCTTCCAACAGGGGGTTAATATACATATTGCCTTGCTTTATTTCAAAAGTTAATTCCTGATCGAGCGGAATAACCTCATAAACCGCCTTACGACCACTATAACCAGTGTAATAACAATGTTCACATCCTTTGGCTACGTAATGTTCCGATATTGGAGCAAATGGCTTAAACTGTTTTGGGTACGATGATGAAGGATCAAAATCGGCCTTTTCCTTGCATTTTTTGCAAAGCAACCTGACTAATCTTTGTGCCACTGAAGTATTTAAGGTATTGGCCACCAGAAAGGAGGGGATTCCCATATCCATTAAGCGGGATACCGTACCCCAAGCAGAATTGGTGTGTACTGTTGAGAGCACAAGGTGACCGGTTAAGGCGGCCCTTATTGCCATATTGGCCGTTTCCGGATCACGGATCTCCCCAACCATGATCACATCAGGATCCTGCCTTAGAAATGTTCTTAGCGCTGAGGCAAAGGTAAGACCTATGCTTTCTTTCAATTGTACCTGGTTAATACCCGCAAGAGTATACTCAATCGGGTCTTCTATGGTTAGGATGTTCCTTGTTTCTTTGTTGAGGTATTTAAGCGTAGCATACAAGGTTGTTGTTTTACCGGAACCTGTAGGCCCGCTTATTAAAATAATACCATTTGGTCTTTTAACTCCCTGCAGGTAATTGGCAAGATCGAAATCTGAGAAGCCAACATGGTTAAGGTCAATATTTGCAGCGTTGTTATTTAACAAACGAAGCACAACCTTTTCACCATGCAGGGTTGGCAATACCGAAACCCGTATATCAAATTGCTCTTCACCACTTTTAAAGTTGATCCGGCCATCCTGCGGAAGCCGCTTTTCTGCAATGTCGAGATTTGCCATGATCTTGATCTTATTGATGAGTGCCGGATATTCAGTTCTTTTTAAAACATAACGTTCAACCATCATCCCGTCGATACGGATACGTACCCTACACTTTTCTTCATAGATCTCGATGTGGATATCACTGCTTTTTAAGTTTCTCGCTCCCCGGATCAGGTCATTTAAAAAACCTTCCCCTTCGATGGCAGAGGTCATTTTTTGAAACTGATTTTGTCCGTTTTCTTTGAGGTAATGCTTGTTTAGCAACATGCTAATTGTTGCGGCAGGCTGCGCCTCAAGTGTAATATTTTTACCAAGCACAATTTCCAGTTCATCAGTAAGTTGGGAATGATCTGCTTCTTCATCACATAGCAAAACAAGACCATTCGGGACACTGTCTTTCGGTAATATGCGATAGTGCCATGCCTGTTCCTTGCTTACAGAGTGAATAAAAGCTGGATTGAAGTCGTGGTTTTGAGCGCTCATTAATTAATACTTTTAATTGATCAGGAAATATAACCAGTTGTCGCTGTAAAGCTCCAGACTTGAAATTATATAATCCATTATCATTGCAATTCCCAGCAATGCAGCCTGCAAACCTGCCAGGGGGATATGCTTATTATTTGTTATTATTTTTGCTGTTGCTAAAGCATATAGCAGAACTAATATAAGACTTACGATATAAAATAGCACATAATTTACCGGAGATAAGTAGAATGGAATTGCAATTAAAAAAAGTACATCGCCCCAACCCAAGTAATTATTGGTTATGTTTATTATTTTTTTGTGTTTGACAGAGAAATAAATCCAAAGGATAAAGATCTGGACCATTAAAAACAGTAAACCGTATCCGGCATCTGTTAATGTTTGCTGTATCCCTGAGGTATTATATTTTAGCAGGACCATCAATATGGCAAGGATAGGGAAACACCACCAATACACTGCCCGATAAAGCATGTCCTGATAGCAAATGAAGGCCAGGAATACCAGGATCAGTATTTGCAGCCAGATCATTAATCTGCCACTACTTCCTTCAGATTTTTATCCTGATCAATTTCCCAGACATTCAAGGTTCCATCACCGTCGAAATCTGTAACGGCAGTTGCACGAGCAAGGAAGGCGTTGTTTGTTGCTTTTACAATTTCGATTTTATAGTTGGCTCTTCCATCTTTGCCATCTGTAGTTAGTTTTTCCTGGATAAAACCTATTTCTATTAGATCAGAGCTATATTTGGACTTTTCGTAGAAATAGGTCTTTTGTAGGGTCGAAAGATGCTCCAACTGTACTTTTGCTTCGGTTGATTTTGCTTTGGTAATTAATGGCAAAAGGTTAGGAAGTGCTAAAAGCACAAGAATTCCTATAATTACAAGTACTACCAGTATTTCTGTAAGGGTATAGGCTTTGAGTTTTTTATTTAAGATCTGCACATTCATGAGCGTTAGTTTAGGATGCTAAAATATAATATTCTATGCACATGATGAAATAGGTGACTCAGTATTTTTTCTTCTAATTACCAAATGACTGTCCAATAAATTACTGTTTGATTTTGTTGACTTATCGCCACTCCTTTAGAATAACCATTCTTCCAATTTTCAGGCATTTGTATATTAGGCCCCATGTTGAATTTCGCTTTCCATGAGTCAACCTTTTTACACTCTAATACATAAATTACAAAGGCATCATCTAGTCTTAGAGCTCTGTCCCTGTTATAGTTTTCATAATTCACAAAATTTGGAATAGGGTATTTATTGATATAGCAACCATTATTTAATAATGACATATCAATAACAGGCATTTTCTGATTTTCATCCGTTTCTGTTGTTTCAAAACGATTAATGATCGACAAGCACGAATCTGATGATCTATATTTAGCAATAGCCAATTTTTTAAATTTGTTATTGAGATTTTGTATTTCTTCAGTTTTCACGCCATATTGATAGAGCATTAGACTAATATTGTTTTTCTTCTGCTCCAAAGATGAAAAGGCAGCGGCAAAACTCCCCGATTGGGTACTTTTTGCAGGAAAATGGTCAATGAATTTTTTATCAAAGTTATTCTTATATTTTTGATAATACATTTCTCCTGTCGCAGAAATTGAGGAATCCGGAGAACAACCAATACAAAAAATATTTAATGTAAATAATATTAAAAAAAGAGTTGCATTCTTCATACCTTAATTTAAAAAACTGCTTTAAAGACCTTAATCACTTCATTAATAAATGTTGCCATGGATCCACTCTGTGACCCTACAGGGGATCTGTTTTCGTAAAAATAAGCTGTTGACCTTATACTTTGCCCAACGGGTTTATTAATATCATATCTTGCTCTTGAAATAGAGCTCCATGCACCAGAGTTACTGCTTTCTTTCAATTCAACTTTTTTATTAACCATATCTGCTTTTACGTAAGATAATTTAGCATCACCAACCTGTTCAATTTCTGTGATCGTTGACTTTATTCTTTCCTCCCCTATATTTCCGCCACTTGTAAGTTGGCTTTCTTGGACTGTAGCTCTTTCAACCTTTTCATATCCTTTTCCTTTCATAAAGCCCTCGGAATTTCCAACAAAATATGCGTCTCTATTTAGAATATTTTTCTCTATTCCTTCGGAAACTTTACTACCAAACATATCATCGGCACCAAGTCTTTCGTAATCACTCGGTTTCGTTCCATAGTTCATCTTATCTAGTGTTCCTTGTGTAATTTTAGATTGCCCCTTAACATATAGTACTTGTCCTGTTAAATTATTAACAAACCAGTCTTTTTTCTCCATCCCATCAGGATCAATGAATCTAAGTGGATTGTTATCTACATAAACATATGGGGAGAATCTTCTATTCTTTTCAGCCAGTGGATCAATCACATTCCACCTTCCAATCATCGGATCATAAAATCTAGCTCCATAATCATACTCATCAGTTAGAACCTCCTGTTCTTCCTTTCCATTATAAAGATAATTATTTTTATCACCAGATAAGAATTTTTGCCTGTTTAACCCAAATGCATAATACTCATCCTCCTGTATTACCCTTGCAGTTCCTCCATTATCATCAAAAGATACCCTGATATTACCCAAATTATCTTTAAGGTTATATTCATATCGGTAACTTCCATCTATTGGGCTTCGCACCGCACGACCTTCTTCCGTTGCAATGAGATCAAGTACATTATTTTTATAATGAATACCACTAATATACTCCCTTATCGTCCCAGCCTGAGTTGATTTGACCTTTGTACCAACAGCATCATAAACGTAAGTTGCAGTTTGACTTCCCGTAACCGTAGCTGGCAGATTCAACTGATTATATGTTATAGAGGTAATACCCCTTGTTCCATCGCTGATGGCACTACCATTAGTATTGTAGGTAAAAATCCCTGTAAGACCTCCCGTTACACCTGATAATTGATTGCTCAGACCAGCATTTGCATAGGTATAGGCAATTGGAGTACTTGCTGCAGGCCCTCGTTTCAAAGAACTTATATTACCAGCTTTATCATATGCAATAACCTCATCCAGTTCACTTGTTGTACTATAAACAGAATTGGTTAATCTGTTGATCTTGTCGTAAGTATATTTAAACCAACGATTACCACTCTTTTCTCCTGTATATTCAAACTCAGAAATATTACCATTAAATTGAGCGGCTGCTCCTTTGGTTGGAATTTGATACCGTAATTTTACGTCGAGTTTTGGCGCACTTGCATTTAATAACCAGCCACGCTCATTATAGGTATAAGTAATGGTTTGCAAAAAGTTGACACCATTATTAGTTGAGTGCAAGTTTTTCTTAAAAAGCTGTCCTAACTCATTATATACCAATTGCGACATTAAAACACGTGGATTAGAATTAATAGTTTGCCAGGTATTGGTTTTTCTTCCAGTATGATCATATTCATATTCTGTGAGCACCTTAACCTGCTCTGCGCTGGCTACTTTATGGCTTCTGATACTTGAAATTACAGCACCGGTAAAATCATACAAATTTGTGATTTCATCATAGTTACCTGCCACTAATGTACTGCCCTTGTAATGTTGGTCAAAGACTTTAATTATCCGGCCCTCATCATCGTAGTAATTAACTGTCCAAAGCATATTTGCTGTTCCAAGAACGTTTGTTTTACTGGCAGTAAGCATACCCCGTGTCATTCCCCCCCTTCTGTATAAGGATATGGATTCCCTCCGGGAAAATTGTAGTCATCATAATAGTTAATAGACAATGTGGTAGTCAAAGCAGTAGGAAATGCCGAATTTGTATAGCCGTTTCCTGTGGTCACTTTGCCTTCCCAGTATACATTAACCGCATTAGCTAAATTCTGAACAGTGTTTAAATTGTCTGTTCCAGCTGTACTTCCCGGGTGAAGATAAATACCTTTAATAATTTCTCGACCCATTACGTCATATTTAACTGCTGCCCATTCCTGAGGTGCTTTATTTCTTTGTTCTGCATCCTGTGTCAAAATCAACTGGTCCCGTTTATTGTAAACCATATATTCCCAGCCTTTCCCTGGTAACTTCTTTGCAGTCAATCTTCTTCGTCCATCATAACGATATTGATAGCAGAGATTATCAAGAGTTGTTTGAGGTATGGCAACATTTTTATCTGGTTCTGCTTTAGGAGGGAGTACAAAACTGAGATTACCAAAATCATCATACACATAATAAGTAGATAATGTATCCACCACAGCTCCATTCTGATTATAAGTCCTTTTTAAAACCACCCTTCCCTCTCTATCCTTACATTCTAGTGAAGTGCCAGCATAGTTATATGAATTGTTATTATTTTCATCACGAGTAACTACTCTTGTAAGCGCATCTATCGGATAAAGTTCATTATTGTCTTTTCGAGTTAGTGTACGGGCTCCTGTTACATTGTCAATTGCTACCTTATAGAGTGCCTCACGCTTATGGTTATCTTCTACATATGTAATGGTATGCCCTTTATTTGGGCTTGAAGAAGTACCCAATTGCCAGTAATCTCCGGGAGCTCCCTGCTCTTCAAGTCTTCTTAGAGGCGAGGGTTCATAAACCGTTTCCGAAAAAGGATATGGTGTATGAACTACATTCACCTGATTTGTATAAAAACTAGATAAATCGGTAACATTTGGGCGTAAAAATCCAAATTCTCCTGATTTGGTATAAGGTAAATATTGAGTCTTTTCTAATCCGAGATCATTATAGTCTTTCAGCTGAAATACACTTGCAAGACTCGGACTTCCTTTCACTGCAATACTCCCTACTGATCTTCCCTGACCATCCATATAATCAATGACCGTATTTACCTGACAAACCAGATTTGTAGAATCAGAAGGATTTACAATTCCAGGTCTTCTAACGTTGTGGGTAATTATATAATTAAAATTTCTATTGGTTGTATACAAACTTTGCTGACAATTGCCTCCGGGGGGAGTGATATAGGCGCTAAAACTTGTGCCAGCAGGTACAGTAAACCCATTTGTAAACGTAATACTCCCCGTTGCTGTAATTTCCCTTTGGTTATCATACGTGTCTAACGAGAGATGTTGAACCTGAGCCTGAATGTTACTTAGACAGCTAAAGAAAATTAAAAAAATAGTTAAGAGCTTTTTCATTCTAGTGTTTTTAGACCATTTATAATCGGACCGTATTTTATTTGTATCTGCTGCCAATGTTATAATTATAGGCTTTAACAATATTACCCTGCTGATCCCTTATGTATTTAATGCGCTGTTCATTGTCATATTCATAGCTTGTAGACAGCCCCTTTGGATCTTGAGACCGGGTAAGTCCTATTCCAACATTATAAGTATATGTACTTAGCTGGCCATCGACAGGATAGAAAGCCAGCTCATCAATAAAGCCTGTACCCGAAATTGTTATTGTTGAATTTGCAGTTATTTCCCTTTCAGCCAAAATCCAGTTACCCTTTACATTCTTTTTTGTTTCGGCACTAACCGTTCCTCCTGTAACTGTTATAACAGATCCTACTTTGTACCAATACGACAAAATATATTTCTTACCGGTTGTATAGTATGTCTTAGTAACTGGTTTGCCAGCCAGAGGGTATACATTATCTGCAGCTGGCGATGTTAGGTCTACCACAGGAATACCAGCATATGTCCAGAATCCTTTCAAATAATCCTTATTGTCGCTTTCAAAATTTGTGTAACCAACATCATAGATATTTGGAACATTACTGACTTGCGCAACAGGATACTGCTGATTATACCCCCACAATACAGCCGTTTTTGGACTATACAAATTCGAGAAAAGAACCACATTCCCCATCTCATCATAAAAATCATAACTACTTTTCTCTTCGTATCCGGCGTGGTTTTCACTATAACTTGTTAACGGGATATACTTACCACCCGTGTTCAATCTATAAGTTTTATCATTGAGGACAAGGCCATTAGAAGATTTGAATGTATTCTTTACCCCATCTGTTACCTGGTAGGCTGCATCTTTTTTTATCATAGATACCTGTTCTACAGGTTCAGACATACGATTTGCTGTTCTCAATAAGTCTACTCCATTAATTGTATTACTAGGAAAATCTAATGGATATTTTATGCGTACGACTGTTGTATCACTATTGGAATTAAATGAAGAAATACGCGTTGGTTGCATATGATATACATTATCGTAATAGTAATTGGTGGTACTTACCATTGGATCTATGCCTGAGAAGTTATAATCTGTTGTTAGGGTTTTTGAAAGTTTATAAACATTTGAGAATGCTGATAGCTCTACAACGCTGCCATAATACTTCCCTGGATAATAATTATCCTCAACTTCTGGACCCAGCTCTCTATATCCCAAGGGATCCATATTAGCAATTGTTGCAATCCAACTACATTCATAAACCAGTCCTGCACCACTTGCACCAGTCACAGGAGTTGCGGTACACAAGCGGAAATTAGTTGTATACTGTCCGATTAACATTCCCTTTATACCTCCAAAAAAAGAATAGCGTTTGGGAGAGCTGGCAGGCGCTTTAAAATTTGTATATGTGTTTGCTGTTTCGCGAACTTTAGTTCCCGCTAATCTCGATCCGGCATATTCTACAATCCTGTATGCCTGTCCGGCAGGACGGCTTTCCTTTACTCCCTGATTTGTATACAGCTCTGGCATATTTAGTTGTGTTGTAGATGAAGCAATAACATAATTCCATGGACCAGCCTCAACATCTGATGGGGAATAATAATATACCGTTTCACCACTTGGATTAGGCCCATTATAAATAGTCTCCGTAACGGAGGGATAGTATGCTGAACTCCCCTTATGAAGAGCAAGATCATTTAAAGGATGCGACATATAATTTAAATTTTCTGAGCTATATGTTGACAATCCATCAGCATACTTATAAATTATACTTGAAACTACACCTGGTATGTTAACAATACCATAACCGCTTTCAACGGTACTTAAGAACGAAGGACTTCCAACACCATACTTATAACTCTTTTTTGATAAGGTTTTTCCAGAAAACATGATGCCATCATTTCGAGTAATGGATTTTATGCGGATTCCACCACCGTTATAAACCTTATAATATTGTTGATATGTATTTGGCCCAGTTTGAGTCCATCCTTGAATCTGGTACTTATTTGATTCATATTCATAGTTAATCGACTCCCCCGTTGGGGTTGATATTTTTTTTATAGTACCTTTCTGAGCCTCCCAGAAATTCGTCTCTCTAAGGGCGTACCCAACATTGGAAACGTTAACATCATTTGGGCTATAAAAATCCTTTGCCTCACCCCTATGGAATTCAAATGAGGATGGAGCGCTACTAGGGTAATTTTTATAGCGAGCCGAATAATGAGGTATATCCCGAAGTGAGATAAGGCTATCTGGATTCTCCAGAAGAGTTTTATTATCTATTTTACCATTGTAAAATCCCCATCTATCTTGTGCCATACTTCCTGAAGTTGGGTCAACAGGCAATTTACCGAAAGAACCAGATGTATCACCGCCATAATAATTAAAACTCCATTTCCCAGCCTTTGCACCATTTGCATCTTGTACTTCTATACTAGTTAGATAATGTCCATACTGAACATCAGGATCATAGTTAAATTCATATCGTTTTAACCATTTATATGCCGATTTCACCTTTTGTTCTACAATTACTGCGGTTAAAACGTCGCGACCAAGTACATCAGTTGTACTATATTCAAACCTAACCCTTCCAGTGGCATAAATTATTGTTTTTATTCTATAATGTTCGGCAACATCTGTTCTTGTCTGTGCAACAACAGGTTCACCCTGAAAATAGTAGGGACCATTAAAATCTTGCCAGGTCCCATCTGATTTTTTCATCAAATTTCTAGTCAATGGTAAGGTTTCTAAAGTTGTAATTCTTCTTTTGCCTGCAATTCCACTAACAAAGCTTTTTTGATCATATTCAAACTTAACAGTATCCTTAAATTTTGAAGAAATGATTGAATAAAGGTTATAGTCTGAAACATAGGAATAAATATCTCTTCCCCAAATCTCAGATGGAGACAGTTCCCGCATTTCTGTTGATACTTCATCCACACTTCTATATCTTTTTTGTTTATCGACAAGAATCCTGTCTCCAGCCATAAAATTATGAACAAGACCATCACCAATAGTTATTTTATGTCCTGCAGAACCATCATACTTAAAAGTCGGATCGTATGGGAACGTTAATCCATCTTTAACAAATCTTCCGCCAGCAGTTGGCAAAGTATAACTAAATGCATCAAATGCATAATCATAAACACCCAATATAACTTTACGTAGTTTTTCCCTGTCGTTCCTAATGTTATCAGGATTTAAACTAAAATTGGTAGTGGAGGTCAATGAATTGCTGGAATTACTAAATTCATCATCACGACCATTTATTTGCTTAATAATTTTGCCACCAGCGTTAAGCTCCCAGCCCATACCAGGTGCTCCGGCCTCCTGACCAACCTTTATCCCAAGGGCGCTATAGCTAATAGAAATGGGAACTACAATATCATGAGCCTTTACCTCATATAATGGGATATTTATATTTACTGTTCCTGTACTGTATTCAACATTATCCAGACCATTGGAGGAATTAAAATTTCCAATTTTGGGGGCCTCTCCCACAGGTCCACCCGCACGTTTATCGTAAGAGATCTGAGCTTTGAGATTTGAAAAACAAAGGAGTAAGAAAGGAGTTAACAAAACTAGCGAATTCCTTAATTTCGAATAATTTAAATAGCCTGGCATTTCGATTGCGTTAAGTAGTTTATCTTAAAGTTATTAATCGGATAGATATTAAAAAAAATGTATAGGGATTTCTGTGCAAACAGCTGGAGTCTACAGAATTATAAAACGTTGTCTTTATTACAAGACCTTCCTGTGTAGGTTGTTGTTTTGAGAGCATTTGAGATGAAGCGTTAAAGAAACCAAAAGGCTTATGTTTTAAATATATATACAATTAAATTGATTTACAAAATTTGAGATTAATTAAAATCTATTTAAGTTTATCTAACTGTTTTTGCTGCATTTTTAAAGTTTCAGCCTGTTGCTGAACTTGTTTATTTAGCTGTATCATAATTAATGTCATCTCTTCTATTTTCTTTAATAGCTTTGCATTCATATCCCCCAGATCAACCCCATTTGTTTTTACTTCATCAGCCGAAGGAATCCCAGGTAAATGACCTTTTTCATTAATATGCTTTTCTGTATCTTTTAGTGATGGTAGCTGATAATCCTTTGCAAAAACATAATCTGGCCAGTTGGCAGTTTCCACTTTAATTTCTCTTGCACGGATATTTCCATTTACTGCTAATTTAACATCGGGTATTGATGTTCCAATTCCAACATTACCATCCTTATCAATCTCCATTCTCGGATAAACTCCAATGCCATTTGATGTTGCAAATATTAAGGAGGCAGATGAATTCACAGCGGCCTCCCCCTGTATATTACTTCCTATGTAGGCCATTCCCTGAAACCAACAGAATTTCTTGATATCCAAGACAAAGTTCCTCCTGAACTATTATTCAAAACAGAGCCTGTGCTTAAAATAATATGCGATTGACTATTGATTGTGGTATTAGAGTTAAAAATTTCCAAAACCTTATTGCTCCCTCCATGAAAGAAAGATGAAGGTGATAAAGTTCCAATTCCAACACTCCCAGTTGCCGTAAATGTATTTGTCTGCCCCCTAGAAATGTTAAGTCCCAGTACCATTAAGATTAGCAGAGTTAAAGATAATTTCATGCTATTTAATTTTAGATTTTAGATATAATATGTCTTTCTTTTGCTCATCATTTTCTTTCTTTATTTCTATTAAGTATAAAGTAAGCTCCTCAATTTTCTGTAAAAGCTTGGCATTCATCTCACCCAAATCAACTCCATTGGCTTTTACCTCTTTAGCTGAAGGAATTCCAGGCAAGTGACCTTTCTCTTCAATGTGCTTTTCTGTTTGTTCTAATGATACTAGCTCATAATCCTTTGCAAAAACGTAGTCCGGCCAGTCAGCTGCTTCTACTTTAATTTCCTGGGCTCTTATCTTTCCCTTTACAGAGAGTTTCTCTGTTGGAGATGTTGTTCCAATACCCACATTACCTGTTGTTTTCAAATACAATTGTCCTCCTACTACATTAGTACTTCTTATATCCAAATCATTGTACAGACCATTATATGCACCGACAATTCCCGCATTCTGAGTAGTAGTTGATATAGTTTGTATAATTAGCCCTGTTGTTCCATTTGTTACACTCAAAGCGTTTGAATTAGACGGAACCATAACGGTTAAAGGATAAATCGGATTTGTTACACCAATTCCAACCCTTCCCGTAGTAGGAAAAGTATTGGTTTGGGCACTTGTCTTCGATTGATAACACAAACTTGATAACAAACAGATAATTAAAATTTTGGAAAGAAAATTTATTTTCATTTAAAACGATTTTATGGTAAGAAAAATTAACAATGTCATTATGATGAAAGCAGTTTAAGATCTTGACGAAAGTTATTTGGAATCTGACAAATATTCAGGTTGTCAGAATTAGAATGAATGAATTTGAAAGCATAGAGAAGTCGTTAATTTAATGCTCCAATACGGCGAACCTATTTTACTGGTATGAAAGTAAATAGCATGATTTTCTGTAGCTACAGCGCCAATTGACCTCCAGTTTCCTGCATATATCTTCAAATCATTGCCAAATGTCTTAATCATCGCATCATAATCATTTTCAATACCAAACTCAAGACTAGGATAATTAGAAACTGATCCGATTCTTAAAGCTACAGTCCCATTTATTCCCCCTGATCTAACATTAACGTTTAATTTACTTTCAGGGTTATTGTTCCAATTCCAACATTTCCGCTTGAAGGAAATGTATTCGTTTGTGCAAGTGAAATTACAGTGCATAAGCACAGTACCATCAAGATGTAAAGCTGTCTCATATTTTATTTATTACTTTTCAATATTTCTACTTCTTTTTTTAATTCTATCAAGTACAATGTTAGTTCCTCAATCTTCTTTAGCAGTTTAGCATTCATTTCACCCAGATCAACTCCATTAGCTTTAACCTCTTCAGCAGAAGGAATATCAGGCAAATGACCTTTCTCTGCAATATGCTTTTCTGTTTCTTTTAATGAGGGTAACTTGTAGCCTTTTGCAAATACGTAGTCTGGCCAATTAGCTGTCTCCACCTTAATTTCCTGTGCCCGTATTTTACCCTTTACAGAAAGCTTTTCTGAAGGCGCTAAGGTACCAATACCAACATTACCAAAAACACTAAAATTCTGTACATCATGTGTTTCAGTTTGGTTGGGAGTAAAATCCTCAATTTCACTCAATACATCCTCATTCAATGGGAGTCCATCTTTTTCATATGGAATGGCCAGCATATTTTCAGCTGTTGAAATTGTCCAGCCCATAAATTTAAACCCTTGATTAAAATACGATGCGCGATAAGGTACTTCAAGAGCTAAATACCTTTTACCGTTGAACAAACATCTTTTCAACTTCCATGGACTTGCATTATTATAATCAGAAATAACACTTGCCGTAGTGGTAGTATACGCGGCTGAAGTATTAAGATTTGCAACATTTAATCTGTTAGAACCAGTTACTGAACCTCTTAATGCAGTAATGGTACCAATTGCATGATTTGCCCCAATGATCGTTCCTGAATAGGCTTCATGTAAAAGTATAACCACCTTACTATAGTTACCAATAGGTGTATAAGCAGGAATAACAATGTTTTTATATCCTGGGGCTATTGTAGTTACCTGACCATAAGTTTTAAATGATATTATTCCCAGAATAAACAGGAAAAGAGCTTTTTTTATTCTTGTCATAATTTGTTACCGTTTGATATTTTCCAATTTATTTAATCGTGTTTCCAACATTTTCACATTTTTATTTTGCTCTATTATGTATAGAGTTAACTCTTCTATCTTTTGCAATAACTTGGCATTCATCTCACCAAGACTAACCCCTTCTGCCTTTATTTCTTTAGCTGAAGGAATACCTGCCAAATGTCCCTTTTCTTTAATATGCTGTTCTGTTTCTTGCAATGAGGGTAACTGATAGTCTTTAGCGAAAACATAGTCCGGCCAGTTGGCTGTTTCTACTTTAATTTCTTGCGCTCTTATTTTGCCCTTCACAGACAATCTTTCACTTGGATTTACAGTTCCAATACCTAGATTTCCATTTGAATTCCACAATCCATTTCCTGGCATAAAAACATCCCCCTTAAATCGATTACGATAAGGAACCTCAACCGTATTCGTTCCGCTAAGCGCCTCATCAACTGCGGTCCAGCCTTGAAACCAAGTTGCCGTATCACCTTGACCATTTGAGTACACACTTACTGTAAACCTCTGAAAATAAGACTTATCATTAATAAATATTATTACTTTCCCTCCCTCATTAGAAAGGAAAATGGGAGGAGTGTACGCCCCAGATGAAGAAATTCTAGGATAATGAAAATAATAACTGGAGGTAGCTGGTGGATTCCACCAGACGTAATAAGTTATAGTTAAACTTATAGGTTCTGCTCCTCCATAATTGTACCCTGTAATAGTAATTGTGGGCATACCATTGGCAGGAACGAACGGAAGATTTGTTTTTATTTTAACTCCATAAGTTGGAGTTGTATTGCTCGAGTAATTCAAAATGTTATTATAATTCTGAGCATACGCCATATGCGTAAAAAGAATTCCTATTATTAGTAAAATTTGATATCTTTTCATTTTTTTATTTTTTTAGATGTTCTGCTAATTTTGGCTCTAAGCATTTCAATATCTTTTCTATATCCTTGATTTTAACATTCCCTATCTTTCATTTTTCTTTTTAAGTTCAATCATATATAGCGTTAGCTTTTCCATTTTCTTCAAAAGCTTTGCATTTATTTCTCCCAAATTAATTCCATTGGCTTTAATTTCTTCACCGGGCAAATGACCTTTCTCTTGAATATGTTGTGTGGGTTCTTTCAATGAAGGCAACTTGTAGTCTTTTGCAAATACATAATCAGGCAAGTTAGCTATCTCCACTTTAATTTCATGAGCTCGAATTTTGCCATTAACCGCAAGTTTATACCCTTTTGTATCAACAGTCCCAATACCCAAGTTTCCTGAAGTTACCCTTAAGCCTGCACCTTGAATATCAACATAGCTTTTACCATATAAAGACCCTGGATCTAATACTATACCTGTTTCCCATGATAACTGCAATTGTTGATAATTTAAACTTGCATCCCAAATCCCAGCTGTTTTACATATACCATATGCTAAAGAACGAGGTGAGTACCAGGTAATACCTGAGGCATCAGAACCATCTAGAACACTTTTGAAACTTAGATTGGCTCCTGGATTCATTGTTCCAATACCAACATTACCACTTGTTGGAAACGTGTTGGTCTGACCATACAAGAATTTGGACATGGACAACAACATGAATAGAATAAGCTTTTTCATATAATTTAGATTTGAATTAGGACATACCTAAAAACTATTAAAGCAAACAATGCAACTTATAGTTAATGGTTAAAAAGAAATAAGGAATGATGTCCCATAACGGGAAAGAAGGAGTTTGAGAGCATAATAGAGTCGTCAATTAATGACAACTAATATATGTAATTAATAAGGATATGTAAAAGCAAAATATTATTTTCTTATCAAATCTTCAATCTGTTTTGGCAGATACTTTCAAGATGATAATGATTTTTCCTAAAACAGCATATATCGAAGATCTTATACTGATAAAACTATACCGTTGGACTTGGGAGCATTGATCCAAGAATTAATAGGCTGAATAATTTTCCATCGGCACCAATTAGTGAGTATGGATTGGCATCTGGACCTCGGCCAGTCTTGGCTAGCAACAGGATGAAAAGTAAAATTGGCAGTAAAAATCTTCTTATCTTTATCTCAAGCACAAAACCAAGTCCATTCCAATCAGAAAATATAGGTTGATAATCTTCTTTTTCAACCGAGATTAAGGTACCATTAAAACTCGAGATAAGGCTTCTATTATAAACATGTGTAAAAAGCATTGTAAAGATCTGGCATATCTGCCAAATCATTTTGCCATTCGCTACCTCATTTACCATCTTCCAAAAACACGATTCTATCCTTTGGGCAAGAGAAATGACTAAGAATTTCTGCTAAAAATGTTCGATTATGTCCTAACTTTACCATCGAAACCCTCGTGGGGGAGGATTTAAATAAAACGAGAATACCAAGTTAGCAAAACACAGTAATGTAATACATGCTATTATCTAACTACCTTGATTATTAGTTTTCTGTGACCATTGGTCGAATTCATTAACATATTCTTTCCATCTATCATCCTTCCAAAAAGCAAACCACTTCAACAACATTAACAGCAAAAAAGGCACTAATACTTTAAATGAAAAAAATGAAAGTTCCCCATGTCTTCCTAAAAGAACATCCCAATAATTATTTAAAGAAAATAAAATCCATATTTCTAAACTTATAACAACTATAACGGCCTTGACATCTGTCAACCACCTTGTTGTTTTAAAGTGTTCAAAAAGTCTATAATACTTATAAAACAGATAATAATACATTTTTGTAAAACTCATACTATTTTTAATTATTGCCAAGCCCTTCTACCATACTGCAACTGATTGATAACTTGCACTGTAGTACTTTTAAGTTCCGTCTAAAGTTACTCAAATCCTTTCCAAAACCAGAGATTCCTCCCGGATAAAATGCATCTATTCCAAAATACATCACCGAAAGTGGGGCTGCTTCAGAAAACCCAACAATTCCCATGGCCAAGTTAACGCTAGCCTTACCCCAGCCAATTTTTCCTTGATAAAGAGCTATCCCATCCATTATTTCCCCTGCTGCAAATCCAGCTACCCCCATAATTCTTGCAATCTTTGCAATTTTGATTGTTTTAATCATTGCTTTGGTCCCTCCAGTCCAACCACTTGAATAATAATTTAAACTGACTGCCCCGGCCCTAGAATATCCCATTGAAGCGCCACTGTAAGAACCTAAGGTACCAAGCGTACCCCAGCCTTAGCTCCTACATCATACCATGAAGAAGTCCCTGAATTTTCATTATTAGAAATCTTGTAGCTAGTGCTTTGCAATCCAGATAGAGTAAAACCTGGTTCATTATAAATGGTATTTACAGTTAGATAACCTTTCCTACTAAAATCAAAATCTCCACCATAAATTTCTAACTGTCCCTCCTTACTAAAAGAAATTGTCCCAACGCTATTTAATCCTGCTACACATGCCGGTAGTCTTGCTTGTTTGCTTTCTTTTAAGGTCATTTTTTTTGGTAAGCCAACTTCTGAACTTATAAGAGAAGATAATCTAGATGAAAATTTTACTGGCCGCGTAGATTCATTGTATTTCGAGAGGGAGAGTCACAATGTTAAAATAGGACTTCTATCGAGCGGATACAGATATCAAATCTTTAGACAATGGGAAAGGTATATTGATGTTGGTGATTCCTTATCTAAGAAGACAAACTCATTTTTTCTAAATATCCATAATAAGGGCAGTGAGGTAATTACCCTAGACTATAGAGATACGTATAAAAAATAGAAATTAGTTGATATGCAGCATAAGTTGGATAAACTACAGAGGTTTGACCCTTTCGCTGTTTATAATCAGATCATTATATTCGGCTTTTAGAATGGCGAAGAGGGGTCAGTGAAAGTGGTTTGTCCAATCACCTTACCTGCAGTAGAAAGTATCACAAGGACGAAATTACCCATCTTTGAAAAGACAAACAGACTGTTTTTTTGGTAAAGGAACGCTACCGGAAAGAGTTCAGCTTATTTTACATTTAATGGTAACATTGGTTTTGGAGGAGGTATTAGCTTAGATATTGGCAGCTGAGGAAAAGACGCTACTTCCCTGCGTCCATTCAAAATTGGTTTTGGGCCTACCCCCTTTGATGTAATGAAAATCAGAAGGAAGAAAATTGTTGTTTTTAATAGTTTCATAGCTTAATTAATTTAAAATCTATTTTAAATTATCTAGTTGCTTTTGCTGCATTTTTAAAGTCTCAGCTTGTTGTTCAACTTTCTTATTTAGCTGGATCATAATTAATGTCATCTCTTCCATCTTTTGTAATAGCTTCGCATTCATAGCGCCAAGATCAACACCATTCGCTTTTACTTCCGCGGCTGAAGGAATGCCTGGCAAGTGACCTTTTTGTTTAATATGTTTTTCTGTTTGCTGTAATGATGGTAATTGGTAATCTTCAGCAAACACGTAATCCGGCCAATTGGCTGTTTCTACTTTAATTTCTTGAGCCCTAATTTTCCCTTTTACTGATAGTTTTTCAGTAGGCGAAGTGGTTCCAATACCAATGTTGCCATCTGGTTTAAAAGACATAAATATATTTGTGTATGATTGTCCTATGAACCCATAATTCATTGTACTGACACCATTATTGTAGGTGCCATTTACTCCAAACGAGAAAAAATCCAACGATGCATCCTGATTACTAAGTGAAAAAGCTCTGGCAAATCCTCCTGTCCCAGTTGGAAAATTGTTCTTAATCTTAACACCAAGTGCAGGTGAACTTAATCCCATTAAGATATTACTATCTTGAGCATATGTTAAGCTCGTTATTAAGGCAAAAAGCGATGTAATGATTCTTTTCATTTTATTCCTATTTATCTTTTTTCAAACTATTTAGTTCTTTTTTCAACTTAAGCAGTTCCTTTTCCTGTTTAATCAAATGCAAAGTAACTTCTTCCAGCTTTTGCAGAAGTTTTGCATTCATTTCTCCCAAATCAACCCCGTCACTTTTTACTTCTTCAGCAGAAGGAATACCTGGCAAGTGGCCTTTTTCTTTGATATGTTTTTCTGTTTGCTGTAATGTTGGTAATTGGTAATCTTCAGCAAACACGTAATCTGGCCAGTTAGCCGTTTCAACCTTTATTTCCTTTGCACGGATATTGCCATTAACAGCAAGCTTAGCATTAGGTATTGCAGTCCCAACCCCTACATTTCCGTTTCCTAAAGCCTTTATTGCAATTTCTGCTCCAGCTGGATCATGAGAATTACCAACATACAGACTCCAATCATTCGTCATGGGAAGTAATTTATTAACTGTTAGATCGGACCCCGTAACATTCAAAGTAGTCCATGATCCATTTTGATTTATTGATCTAATTTTTATATGAACTGTCAACGGATCAGTTGCTATCCCAAGAGTTCTTATTGCTCTTATTCTAAACCTAGGATTAAAACGATCAGTATTACAATCAATTGCAAAATTATGTCCATCTGAACCTGCACCTGCATACCCGTTGCTATTAACTCTTCCAACTTCTCTCCACAAATTGGGATTATAATGAGAAATGCTTGCCAGAAATGTTCCGGCGGCAGCGACATTTCCACGCACATATGAAATAGATATTTCGTAATTTCCAGAACTACCCGTATCAATAGGAGATACAGCTACAAATTCAATACAACTTCCAATCTGAAATCCAGCGAAAAAGGTTACTTGAGTAGTGTAATCATCGACTAATCTTGTGTTTACTTTCCCATTTGAAAAAGCAAATAAATCGATAGTAATTAAAAAGCTTAATAAGCCTAATGAAATTAATGGATATAGTTTTTTATGCATATTACTTTAGTTTATAATTCAATATTAAGACATTTCCGATTGCGGAAATAAAATTACCATACATAGATCTACTTTTTCTTTTCGAGATTTAATATTCGTGCTTCCATCTTTTGCATAGTTTGAGCTTGTAAGTCATTTCTCTTTTGTTGTTCGACGAGATGTAAAGTCAGCTCCTCAATTTTCTTTAATAGTTTAGCATTCATTTCACCCAGATTAACGCCATTAGTTTTTACTTCCTCTGCTGAGGGAATGCCAGGCAAATGACCCTTTTCCTTAATGTGTGCTTCTATTTCTTTTAATGACGGTAATTCGTAACCTTTGGCAAACACATAATCCGGCCAATTAGCTGTTTCAACTTTAATTTCGTGTGCGCGAATATTTCCGTTTACAGCAAGCTTTTCATTTGGATTAGCTATTCCTATACCTAAGTTTCCATTAGCCAGCATTGTCATGTGCTTGACATTATAATTCGCCCATGCAAATAATGGCCTTGTATTAATCTTAGCTCCAGCCATTCTCGAGGAAAAAAGCATTAGAGGCAATGACCCCGTATCATGGATACTATCCGTTTGTCCCGTGAGTACTAATGCACTATTTGTTGTTGAAACAACATTTCCTAATACTAGCGGTATAAAACTATTGGCCCCTCCAGTAGAGTTTTTAACCTCTAAATAATCGTTTTCTGCATCATCAACCTTCATTTTCAGCAGGGTTTCTCCTCCTGATAACGCAGGAGTAACAACCTGCAGCTGAGATGTTGGGGTAACAGTACCAATTCCAACTTTTCCACTTGTTGGGAATGTATTGGTCTGAGCATATAAGACCTTAGACATTGATAACAATGCCAATAGAATGAATTTTTTCATTTGAGTAAATGGTTAAAAAGAAATGAGATGGGTTTCCGTAATGGGAATTAATGAGATTGAGCGCATAGTAGAGTCGTTAAATTAATCACAACTAATATAAAAAATTATATTTTAAAAACTATTGCTCATCTGGAACATTGGCAGGTACATCGCAATTAATATTATTCCTACTACCAAACCAAGGAAAATAATAATTAAAGGCTCCAATAAACTGCTAATGGTATTGGTTTTATATTCCACTTCCTCAGTATATTGAGTAGCTATTTTCTCGAAAAAATAATCCATTCGGTTTACTTCTTCACCTACCTTAATCAACTGGATCATCTTAGCCGGATAAAACGAAAAAGCAGACAAACTTTTATGCAACGATTCGCCATGCAAAATATCCTGTTCAACCTTTAAAAGCGAAGTTTCAATTGGGTAATAGTTAATCATTTGCCTTACTAAAGCTATTGAACGTAGCAAAGGCGTATCTGTACTAACCAGTAAGCGCATGGTATTTGCAAAACGGGCCAGATATATTTTCTTAACCAAATCCCCAACAACAGGTATTCTTAACAGCAAATTTGAAGAAAAATCCCTGAACCAACCAGATTTACGCTTAAGGAAGTATAGCACAAACAAACCCGCAAAAAATAGTATTAAAAAGATAAAATACCTATCAAACCATCCCGAAAAGCTAATTATAGCAGCAGTGATCCATGGGAGCTTCCCTCCAAACCTTAAAAAAACATCAGCAAACATGGGAACCACAAACTTGATCATAAAGAATACAGCACCCAACGAAGAAAGCAAAACTATTGCAGGATAAGTAACTGCACTCACAATTTTTCGGCGCTGCTGAATCTTACTCTTGTAATACTTAGCCAGATCCGTCAATACTTCACCAAGTTTACCTGTTTCTTCTCCTATTCGAATGCTGTAATATTCGTAATCACTAAACCGCTCCGTTTCCTTTAAAGCCTCTGATAAGGCCAGTCCGGCGAGGATTCTTTGCCTTATACCCTCAAATAATGCTTTATCTTTTGCCTGTTCCTGATCAACAAGGATCAGTTCCAGAGCTGTT
Source organism: Pedobacter ginsengisoli (assembly GCF_002736205.1). Taxonomy (NCBI): domain Bacteria; kingdom Pseudomonadati; phylum Bacteroidota; class Sphingobacteriia; order Sphingobacteriales; family Sphingobacteriaceae; genus Pedobacter; species Pedobacter ginsengisoli. The sequence goes on from NZ_CP024091.1 coordinate 4,131,422, forward strand.
CTTAAATCGATGCCGGACAGCAGTAATGTACTCAACTCAACATACAATCCCTCTTTCTTTTTATCAGAAACCTGCTTGCCTCCAAAACTGATCTCCTTATTTAAGAAAGCAAAAATATCCTTACCCTCCTGCTTGCCTTTTGGCTGCTGCTTCTTTTTCTGATACCGGGATATATCTATTGATGACATAATTCTAAAATAAATCTTGAGCGCTATAAATCTTTTGGTATTGCATAGGGATTAAATCTCCATCCAATTGTGTTTTGAAACTCAGCAGGTCAACTTCCCTCCCCTCCTCTGCCACTTCATTTTCAAATGAACAGTTTAAATCATTTACCTGAAGTTTAAATGTATCAATTCCCAAAGAGAACTGATCCCTCAGGATGTAACTATCTTTAAAACTATAAGTAATAATTCCATCATTTACTTCAAAAAAAACACCATCAGAGGTTTTAACAATTGTCCTTGCCTTAATAAAATCCTGCTTCAGCAGCTTATCAATTGTAGTTAATGTAGCAACCTTTTCCTGTTTTTTGTTAAAACTAAAATAAGAGCCACTTACAATCCGGTATGCAGTAAAAGTAATGGCAATAGTAACAGCTGCAATCAGCATCGCAATGGTTACCTCCATTAAAGTAAAGCCCGGAAATTTCTTGTTAAGGTTCATCTTCAATACGTTTAACAATTTGCTTTACAAGACCTATTTCCTTTCCCTGCTCTTTGGCCGTAACTTTAATTAGCATCAAATCAGTATATCCCTCGTATGGAAGAACCTCTTTTTGTAAAGTGATACTATCAACCTGCACCTGAATTTCTGTCCAATCATGATCTATTTTACTTTGCCGTATAATACCGGCTGAGAGTGCCCTGGCCTGCTGTTGTTTTATTGACGGTGAAGATTTAATTACATTGGTATAAATGCCTGTTGCAATAACAAATACAACCATGATGATCACCATGGCTACAATTACCTCCAGTAAAGTAGATGCATTTACTTTATTTGATATTAATTTAGCCATTTTAGAATCTTTTGCTCCGACTTGTTTCCTTTAAATATAGGTGAACTCAGGTAATATTTACTTAATAATTTACGGTTCAACGTGATGTCGATAAGGTAATTCTCATAAAGTGTTGAAGGTGTTTGCATAATAAACCGGTTAGCATACACTTTCCCATTGACTTTTACAGAACGCTCTACTTTAATGTAGCCTGCATATACTTCGCCATTTACAAGGGTGTTTTTACCCAGCGAAATTAAGGTTTGTAATTCTGTACGCTGCGGTTCATGTCCCAACAATATTCCTGAAAAATGGCTTGCTGAATCAAGGCTCACTTTTGCCTGAATTTGGGAACTATCTGGCTTGAATATCCCGGCAAATGAAGGATAACGGAAATCACAGTCTCTGCCAATAATGATAGAATCCCGTGCGAATAGCTGGCAAGAGCCTTTAAAGCCTGATTCAATTACAATTGCCCTTGCATAGACCTGAACATCTTCTAATATGGTACTTGAACTGATTTTGATAGTGGTGTCTGAAACCAGGATTATTTTCCCCTGAATTTTTACACTGCTAATATCCTGATCAGAGGCTAGCTTGTATATCAGCTCTTTGTTAAAAAAGGAATTACTAACAGAATCTTTAATGTTAAAAGGGGTGCCATCCACTTGCTCCAGGTAGCTTATAATCTTTTTTAATACCTCATCATTTAACGCGGGAAGTGCTCTGCCACTGGGTTTAATATTCCCTTTAACCAACTCTTTTCCCTCGTATGGCCTCCCATCTACATAGGCCTGTTTTAATCCTGCCTTTGGTAATTCGCCATTTCCTGTGATCTGGGTACTTCCGCTAACAGACAATGGCCGATCTTCATCTGCAAGGTAAATTGCACCCTGATCTTTAAACGTATTTCCGCTAATAAAAGAGCGCTTTAAAGTATCCTTTAATTCAAATGCCTTTAGTGTTTGAAGGTCGAACACCCCCCATCTTGTTTTATTTAGGATCAAGCTGTCCTTTTGATCACCATATAGATCAAGAAATACTTCTTCATTATAGGTATCAAAGCCCTCCGAAAGTAAAATTGCAGTTCCTGATTCCATATTTATCATCAGTTTATCCATTCTTATCTTTTTTTGAACCTGAAGCCTGTAGTAAAAAGCAATGGTTAATAAAGATGCTGAAATCACCGCTATGAGCAAGGAAACGATAATAACGATATAAAGCGCAGCTGCTTTAATCATTACTTGCGCTCTAGTTTAGTTACTTTTTGTTTCAAAACCTCAATCTCCTTTTGCTGATTAATCACGTACAATGTTAACTCCTCTACTTTTTTCAAAAGTTTTGAATTCATTTCTCCAATATCCTGCCCATTCTTCTGAATCTCTGCTTCTGAAGGAATTTCAGGTAAATGCTTATTAAGTTTAATAAAATTTTCTACCTGATTTAAAGAAGGAAGATTGTACTGGTCGTGAAATACATAATCGGGCCAGGCTCCCTGCAATTTTACCTTTACGGATTCAGCTATCATATTGCCTGCAACCGCAAGTTTATAGCCCTGCGGATTTGTAGTTCCAATACTCACATTGCCATTAGGATCTTCTATAACCAGTTTTCGCCAGGGATCCCATTGAGATGCCGAATAAGACCCTGTTCGATAGAAAATTCCCCCATAGTTAAAGTTTAATTGATTTGCCTTGCCCCCAGTATCATCTGACCAGGGAGCCAATGTCAGCATTCCTGAATAGTTGCCAGCTCCCGGAGCACCAACAACTGTTCTCGATTTGAAATCGAAGCTTAATTTTCTCTTAAAATAATTTACCGAGTCATTCACAGAACGCGTATCCTGAGCTACCAAATATGTAGATTGACCATAGCTTTTTAATGCAAAAATCAATAAAAAGCAAAAAAGAACGTTTTTTTTCATGAGCGTTAAGTATTAATTATAACTGAGTTTGATTTTCTGTATTTTTTGTGTTCTTCTTAGAAAAAATGTCTCTTATGAATTTTGGAATAAAGTGGGGCTTCTCTGTTGGTTTTCCTTTTTTGAAGTAGTTTATCTTAGTGCTGTCGCCAATGATAACGGTTTGCTTGCCATTTAGCAAATCATTACGATATTTCCCTTTTTCAGCAATTCTTCCTACTGAATCGTACTTTGAATAAGCACCATTTTTTTTGCCGGAATCCCAACAGTATTCTTCTTTTAATTTACCGGCCTCATCCCAGCTTTTCCATTTTCCAGTCTTTAATCCGGCACTAAATGCGCCCCATTCTTTCAAATTCTTATTTAAAAAAAACTCCTGATAACGACCATTCAACAACTTACCACTATACCCTCCCTGGGTAGACTTGATTAGATTAGTTGAAAACCAATAATACAATCTATCAGATTCAACATAAATCTTATGTGTAGGTTTAACATAAGCTACTACGGTATAATTATCATGATTGACTATTATTTTATGGGTTAGAAAATCTTTACTAGAATACTGTCCCATTGCCAGATTGACAACAAGGACTAATGCCATTACTAAAAAAGAGATGCGTTTATTTAATTTACTCATTGTCTGATGTATTTCTTTTTGCCTTGCCAGCTTACCAATATAGAATCTTTCCTGTTTTGAAGCAATTTAACACCTTCAAAAGTTTGCCCCTCAGCAGTCATTTGTTCCCGTCCATTTACCACTAATATTGCCACCAGTTTTTTTGTTACAGGGTTAACAATATATCCTGAATACTTAATTAGGTTCCAGTCTATCGGAGGCGGTGGAGGAGGTGGAGGATTGAAATTTACAGGAGTAGCCGTAACAGATTCTACATTTTCAGATACATGACTAATCCCTCCTAAAAATGGATCTCTGTAGTTTAATGCTAACTTAAATGTATCATTTTTCACAAGATACTGATCATATGATTCTTGCGCTACTTTGGCGGATTTAAATGCAGGTTCATAAGCTGCATCAGCTTCGTTAAATAAAACCTTATAAATAATAATACCCCAAACGCCAGCCACTGCACAAATAAGCAGGTACGTCAGTTTTTTATTCTTACCGGCTTGCATTACTTATTGAATTAAAAAGCTCCTTAGTTCACTAAATGCCCCAAAGTTCCCGGCTTCATCTATTGCCCTAACCTGCCAAAACAGCTTTTCACCGCTCTTGCCCTCTGTAAAGGAGTATGTAGCTGCCGTTAATATAATAGGAAAAGTTGAACTGTAAACTGATGTCCCGTCAGTTTTGAAGACATATAGCTGGTATTTTTTTGCCTCAGCCAATGCCTCCCATTTAAGCGTTACATTTTTAGTCACAACTTGTTCATTTGTAGGAGAGGTAAGGAAAACAACACCCGGAGGGGTTTTGTCTACAGTTACATTCTGAATTGTTGACCACTTTGATTCTACGGTAGCATTGATAGCTTTCACTCTCCAACGGTAGACTTTATCTTTAGTAAGATTTACTGTAAACTCCTGGTTTGGAGTTGACTTATCAAAAAACAAAGCTGCATCATCTTCGAAATTAGAAGTATCAATCTGCAATTGATACTTATCGGCACCAAATAACTTCAACCATTTAAATACGGTACTGTTTTGATTGGTGATTAAATTATTGACCGGCGATTGTAACTGCACCTGCTGTCCTTCTATTGAGCTAGGCTGGATGATAAAAGCTGCCTTACTATAGAGCGTCTGTGAGCTGCCATTTTCCGCTCTAACCCGCCATTCATAATTTCCGGGATCAAGCGTATAACTAAATCTGTTCTTTGTAACAACAGTATCCAGTATTAGCCGGGCTGTGTTATTAAAATCAGGTGTTACTACCTGTAACCTATACTGAAAAGCATTATCGACCTCTTCCCACCAAAAGGTTTGTGCATAAACTGCACTTTCAGTACCGTGAGATGGTGCAAGCAGTACGACCGCCTTTTTCTCAATAGAAGGCTCAATAAATTCTGTACATCCTGTTGAGAGCAAGACGAATCCTAAAAGGATTTGAGAGATGTTTTTACGAATTACCATGGGGCAATAAATATAACAAACTTTAGTAGATAAACGAAAGAAAGCAGCCCCGTGCATATCAAGGCTGCTTTACAATTATTAACCCTAAATCGAAGAGCGCTAAATTCTTTTTGTTTTAACTTTAAAATGAAAAGTTCCGGTTACTAATTTCTTATTGCTTTCGTTAAGTGTTTCTTGCATGTTCATACTGTAACGGCATTTTATCTGAAATTGAGCATAATTACCTTTAACCCCTGTATACTTAATCTCCAAAACTTCATTATAGGAATCAGTACCTGAACCCGTCAAACTCACTAATTTTGTGGTTGAACCTGCATTTATTGGAAGTGTTTGCGAGAACTCAAAAGGCTTTTTATTGGCCCCTACTCGTGTAATATCATATTTTTTGATATTGGAAGACCTTACCATAGCGGAGCTGTCACGTGGAAATGAAAAATAGAATGTTTCATTTGTTGAGGCCGATGTTGCTGACACGTATGAAGTAGAATCATTTAATCCGATAGGATCCAGATCAAGATGTGTACAATCGATCTTCCGCTCCCAATCGGGCGTTTTGAATGCCATATGGAGTGTATTATCTACCGCACCTCCATTACCGATTACAATTTCTTTTCCTGACCCCTTATCACCACCAGATGGGTCTTCAGTACCCTTTTTACAGGTTATGATGCATATTGAGAATAAAATAAGTAGTACTGTTTTACTGAGCGTTTTCATGAGCGTTTAATTTTAAGTAAGCTATTTATGTAGATTAATTTCTATTAACTCCTTATGCACTACTCCGTCATAAGCCTCGAGGTGCTCTTCTTGTACACAAAGCCTGGATTCGGTTAATTCCTGTATGCGGTAAGTTGTAGTATCGTTTCCCTGAGTATACTTTAAAACCAGACTTTCGTCCGTAGCCACATAAGTAAAGGCATCAACATTCCCTTCACCGTCAAATATGCTTCCGCTCCCGTCTTCTTTAAATTCAAGGCAAGCCCATGGCCGGGCAAACATATCAGCCCGGAATACTTCAGTTCCGTCTTCATAATCTATTTCAACTGCGTTCGTAACAATCCACTTGCCTGCAACTTCTCTTGCCATAATCCCTTAATTAATCTAAGCCCCTTAACTGAATCGAAATTCAGAAGGTTTTACTCAAAAGAAAGGCAAAAAGGAGGAACTTGCAATACCCATAAATAGGTATTTATTTAAAGAGTATTACTTAGCTTCAGTTTTATTACCCACCCACACATATCTGTTTGTGGTGCATTTGGGGCACCAATAAATTCTTATGGGAAGAAATCCCAGCAAATGCTTTAACACAAATCCCCTCGGCACCTGATAGTGAAAATCGGTGTTACACTTTCTGCATTTGTAATCCTGATAGCTCATTTAATTCGAGAAATTAATTTAGTTTTTGTTTAAAAATCCTGCAAAGCTATATAAAATCAATTACTTAAAAACTTTTCATTGAATTGTCACCAAAAAAAGACAAAAACTTTGCCATAATTTAACATGAACACATCAATGATCTTTAAACGAAAAAGAACGGAAATAGCGGGGAAATTTTTTCTCCTTTATTCCCGTTATTAGAAAAACATACACGCACAACCAGAACACAGGGTTAATAATCTTTCACCCCGGAGCCTGGTTTTCGTATTTTAATGGAAGGGAATGGATACAAAAAAGGAGGGTGCATGCGCACCCTCTGACTACTTTTTAAACCACTGTTTTATCTTCTTAGAATTCTTATCGGCAACAAGGTACATACATGGAACCAAAACCAGGGTTAAGAAAGTGGCGAAACTTAAACCGAAGATAATGGTCCATGATAGTGGCCCCCAGAAGGCTACGTTATCACCTCCAAAATAAAGATGCGGGTTAAACTCTGTAAACAAAGTCACGAAATCAAGATTCAACCCTACCGCAAGCGGAATAAGCCCCAGCATGGTTGCAGTAGCGGTAAGTAGTACCGGTGTCATCCTGGTGCGGCCGGCTTCGATAACTGCCTCTCTTACTTCCATCCCCTGACTAACCATCAGATCGGCAAATTCGACAAGCAAAATCCCGTTCCTCACTACAATTCCTGCCAGGGCAACAATGCCGAGTCCTGTCATTACAATAGACAACTCCATCCCGAAGATGGTAACCCCCAGCAATACCCCGATAATACTAAACAGGATCTCACTTAAAATAACCACAGGCTTACTAATGGAGTTAAATTGCAGCACCAGAATAATGAGGATGATAAACAAAGCACTGATTAAAGCCGTTCCTAAAAAAGCGGCTGTTTCCATTTGCTCTTCCTGCTCACCCGCCATTTTTATTTCAACACCTGCAGGTGCTTTAAATTCATTGATCTCTCGCTGAATATTGGCCACAACCTCGTTCGCATTATACGCTGAAAGTACATTTGACGACAGAATAATGATTCGTTTTTGCTGCTTGCGCTTGATGCCTCCATAAGTATTGATATAATCTATATTTGCGAAAGATGATATAGGTACTTGCCTTATAACACCGTTCATTGCCATATCACGGTAGGTAATTTTCATATTTCGCAGTGCTTCCAGGTTGTTCCTTTGATCTTCTCTGGCGCGAACATTGATCTCATAATCCTCATTTATGTCCCTATATTTCGAAACTTCTTTACCATACAGTGCAGTACGCAAAGCAAGGCCAACCTGACCTGTTGATATCCATTCCCGATTTGCACGCTCTCTGTCGATATCAAAAATAACCTCAGGTTTATTATTTTGAAAATCAGACTTAAGTTCTTCCACCCCGGCAATTTGCCGGCTATCCAGGTATTTTTTTAAGCGATCTGAAGTTACTGCGATAGAATCCAGGTCATCCCCCGTAATTTCTATACTAATTGGTTTTGCCGTTGGCGGCCCTCCCTGCTCCTGCGCTACCGAAATTTGAGCACCTGGAATCCCTTTTACCGCTTCGCGGATTTTGCCCAGATAATTTACAGTACGCTCGCCGGTTCTTTTCCCGTAAGCCACAAAGGCAACAGTAACTTTCCCTTTGTTGGTGTACTCGCCCTGATCTTCGCCCTGCGGATCGGTTACACCTACCGTTACATTGGAGATGATGGAAGATACATCAGGATTTCTTCGGCCCACTACCTTTTCTACCCTTTGCTCCACCTTTTCTACAATTTTATTAGTGTAGGCCTGATCTGTACCCACAGGCAATTCTATATATACATACACAAAATTCGGATCGGCAGCCGGGAAAAACACCACCCTTGGCGGTATAATATTTACCAGAATCATGGTAAAGAAAAACAGGGCTACCGTGCTCCATATCATAGTTCGCGGACGTTTTAGTGCCCAGGTAAGCAAACTATGGTACTTATTTATTGCTTTTGGCCATACTACAGTCTGGAATTTTTTGATTACACCTGTTAAAAAGAAGTGATTTAACAGATACAACAAGGCAAGCAGTACAATAAAATTACCAAAGCCTATGTTAATGAGGTAGCCCAGCAGCGCCATTCCGGCAAAGACAAGAAGGGTCCGTTTTACCTTTCTGTCGAACCTTGGCTTCTGGTCTTCATGATCATCATGTGGCTTCATAAAGTCGACCGCAAAAACCGGATTAATAATGTAAGCCACCACCAATGAGGCAGAGAGCGTTACAATAAGCGTAACCGGTAGGAAATACATAAACTCTCCAATAATTCCCGGCCAGAACAATAGTGGAAAGAAGGGTGCAAGCGTAGTTAATGTTCCGGATAACACGGGCATAAAAACCTCTCCGGTTGCCATTTTGGCGGCCTGTACTATTGGCACCTTGCCGTTGTCAAAAATCCGGTGTGTATTCTCTACCACCACAATGGCGTCATCCACAACAATCCCTAACCCAAGCAGGAAGGAGAACAGCACCATCATGTTCATGGTAAAATTGAAATCGAACACTCCCCCGAGGACGGGCATGGAGAGGAATGCGATGAACATGGAAAGCGGGACAGACAAGGCAACAAACAATGCATTTGTTACACCCATAAAGAACATCAGGATTAAGGTAACCAGAATAAAACCGATGATGATGGTATTGATCAGATCGTGCAGCGTAATCCTGGTCTGGTCAGACTGGTCTCCGGTAATGGTAATATCCAGTTTAGAAGGCAATAAGGTACCTTTCATTTCCTTAAGCATGGCATTGATCTTATCGGATGCCTCGATCAGGTTTTCGCCACTGCGTTTACGTACATTTAACGTAATTACGTTTTTTCCATACAGGCGTGCATAGCTGTTTTGCTCTTTAAAGGAGTCTTTTACTTCGGCAATATCCTTTAAGTAAACAGAACCCCCAGCCTGCGATTTCACAATCATATTGCCCAATTCCTCGGCATTTACAAATTCCTTTTTCACATTTAAGGTACGTTGCATCCCATCCATTTTTACTGAACCTCCAGATATGGTCAGGTTTTCGGCCCTTACTGAATTTCCGATATCATCAAATGAAATTTGTGCCGATTCCATTTTGCGGAGGTCTACATTGATCTGGATCTCCGGTTCCAGGGCACCCACAATATCTACTCCGGCAATTTCTTTAAGCCCCTCTACCCTGTCCTCAATATCATCAGCATACTCTTTTAGTTTTTTGAGGTCATAATCTCCTGATATGTTGATGTACATAATGGGAAGGTCAGAGAGGTTGATGTCCATAATAACGGGGTCATCGGGCAAATCCGACGGGAGGTCTGTTTTTGCTTTATCAACGGCATCTTTAACCCGCTGTTTCGCATCCTTTATATCAACCCCGGTATTAAACTCTGCAGTAATAAAGGAGAAATCCTGAAAGGAATTGGAGGTGATCTTTTTTAAGCCAAGTGTTCCCCTTATTTCTTTTTCGAGCTGCTTTGTAATCAGGTTCTCCATGTTTGCAGGCGAGGTTCCGGGGTATACGGTTTGCACAAATATTTTAGGGATTACAACTTCCGGAAAATTCTCTTTTGGCAAACTGTTATAAGAAAAATACCCCGCCAGAATCAGGATACATGTAAACACATATATCGCTGTGCGGTTATCTATAGCCCAACTGGATGGGCCGAATTCTTTATTGACGTCTTTCATATGATCGTAAGATTATCATGAATCTTTATTTATAGTTTTACTGAATCACCATCGTTCAGGTCCTGAAATCCTGTAGTGATCACTTTATCGCCTGATTTTAATCCCGATAAAACCTCTGCCTGGCTATTGGATACTTTTCCTGTTTTGATATCTGTTTTTTTGGCTTTGCCGTTTACAGCTACAAATACATATTCGCCTGCCTCAGATTTTTGAATGGCATTGATGGGTACAGTTAGCGCCTTATCATTTTTATAATCTATAATTTTGAGTACGGCCAGCATGTTCGGTCTGTATTTTTTACTGGGAGGAAGCTTGACCTCTACGTTAAAACCTCTTGATATAGGATCAATAACTTTGGCGGCAAATGAAATTTTAGTGTGCAGGTTCTCTGGCACATCAGGCAACGATACCTCTACATCATCGCCCTGGCTTACTCTGGCAGCATAATTTTCGGAAACGAGTGCTTTTACTTTTAGCCTGCTTGCATTAACAATCCGGATGCCTGTAGGGCTTCCGGGTGCTACAGATTGACCCAGCTTAAGATCCATGGCATCAACAGTACCCGAAACCGGGCTTTTGATTTTATTCATTGCGGCCTGAGATTGTAAGGCCGAAAGTTGTTTTTGAAGCCCTTCTTTCCTGCTTTTTTCGGTCAGGTATTGAACCTCAGTTCCAATTTTCTGATCCCATAGGTTTTTCTGACGGTTAAAAATGGTGGTGGCCAGTTCCAACTGGGTTTGTAATTGTGCAATGTTTTGGCGCAACACTTTATCGTCAAGCTGGGCCAGCACCTGACCGCGGCTTACGTTTTGCCCGACCTTTACATAAATCGCAGTTACTGAACCCGGAGATTCGGGAGTGATCTCTACATTGTCTTCCGCATCCACCTTACCCTGCACTTCTACAAAGTTCCGGAATTCGGTTTCTTTAAGTTCTGTTGCTGTTACTTCCTTAATATCTGCCTGACTTTTGCTTTGTCCAAGTTCTTTTTCCAGCTGCTCAATTTTTCCATTAAGTGCGGTACGTTCTTTTTTCAGTTGTTCAAGCTCTGCTTTTTTATCCGCAGGTTTTTCCGATGACCCGCAGGAAGCCAGAAAAAGAACTAATGCGATGCTATATATTGTTTTCATGAGTTTATGTTGCTTGGTTAATAGTTGATTTTTCCTGTTGCCTTATCCAGATCTACCTTATTGATGAGCAGATTATACAAAGCGGTGATGTAGTTGTTTTGCGCTTCCTTTAATGAAGTTTCGGCAGTAGTAACTTCCAGACTAGAGCCTATTCCCTGCTCATATTTGATCCGGGTTACCCTTAAAATTTCTTCGGCAAGCTTTAAATTTCTTTCCTGGTTTTCCAGTGAGCGCTGGCTATTGGCATATAGCTTTTGATTTGTGGAGATTTCATTTACGATGCCATTCCTGAGGTCTTCCATCTTATTTTCTGTTTGCTTTACCACCAGCTTAGCGTTTCGTAACTGATAAATGCGCTGCCCGCCATTAATCAGGTTCCAGGAAAGGGTTAGCCCAATTACTGATGTGGGGTAGTTTTGATTGTACAGGTTTGAGAAGTTATCGGACTGAAAACTTTTGGTTGCACTTGCAAAACCTTTTAATGTAGGCAAGAAAGTACTTTTGTATCTTTTCACATCCAGAAGGTTTAACTTTTTCTGTGTTTCTAAAAGGGAATACTCAATTCTTGCCTTGTAGGCAGAAGTGTCGGCTGCCACAACTGAAACCGGCTGGGCGCGCACCTCACTTATCTTATCAACAGGCTCAAGTGAAGCAGTAACAGGCATTCCCATCTGGAACTTGAGCAGATCGATATTTACTGATAGCAAGCGGGTTGCATTTTCGCGTTCCGTTTCCAGGTTATTCTTTAAAACCAGTAACCTGTCGGCATCAATTTTTTCTGCAAAGCCATTTTTAAACATGGCTTCCGTATCGTTAAAAGATTTTGCAAGCTGTACCAGATTGGCATCTATCAGTTTTAACTGTTCCTTATTTACCAATACAGAATAGTAGGCCTTTGTAACGGCAACTACGGTTTCGATTTTAGTTCTTGTAGTGCTTCTTACAGACAACTCTTTATAAGTTTTTGAAGCCTGCAGGCCTACAATATAAGTTCCATCAAAAAGGAGCTGATTTAGTTCTATGCCTGCTGAAGAGTTATACTTTACACCAAACTTAACCGGAATTTGGGTGCCCGGCTGACCAAAGAATTCGCCAGGCAGCAAACTTGTTGGTACTTTTAGGTAATCCTGAAAGTTAAAAGTAGTGGAGACTTGCGGTAAGCCTGTACCAACGGTTTTTTTAACATCATTTTTAGCTATTTCTTCATCAATTTGCGCGTTTAACACGGCCGATTGATGGCTTAGGGCATAATCAACAGCCTCTTTTAAGCTGAACTTATAATTCAGGGAATCAGTTACCTGAGCCTGAACTATTCCGCCGGCAAAAAAAAGGAGCAGAAGTATGAGATAGATTTTGGTTTTCATAGGTATTGCGACTTATAGGATTAATTGCTTTTCTTTATTTAGGTAATGCCCGGTTAACGAACCGGGGTATTCTATTAATGCAGCGGGAGTTCCAGTAAAGATGACCTCGCCCCCTTTTTTACCGCCTTCCGGCCCCATGTCAATGATCCAATCGGCATTTTTGATCACATCAAGGTTATGTTCAATTACGATTACAGAATTCCCGATATCAACCAGGTGGTTCATGATTTGCAGCAAATGCTCTACATCAGACATATGTAATCCGGTGGTTGGCTCATCCAATACATAAATACTGCCCCGCTTGTGCAGGTTGCCGGCAAGTTTTATCCGCTGACATTCGCCACCGGAAAGTGTGCTAAGGGGCTGCCCGAGGGTCAGGTAATCGAGCCCAACATCCAGGATGGCTTCTATTTTTCGTTTCAGATCCTTCTTATCAAAAAAATCTACAGCTTCCTGTACAGTCATGGCCAATACCTCACTAATGGATTTTCCATTTAATTTATATGCCAGCACTTCTTCTCTAAACCGCTTGCCATTGCATATTTCGCATTCGGTTTTTACAGGCTCCAGAAAAGCAAGATCAGTATAGATAAAGCCAAGGCCCTGACAGTTAGGGCAGGCTCCTTTTGAATTAAAACTAAACAGGGAGGCACTAACCTTGTTATGCTGAGCAAAAATCCGGCGGATCTCGTCCATAATACCCGTATAAGTAGCAGGATTAGAACGCACAGAGGTGCTTACAGCCGTTTGATCAATAATGATTGCTTCGGGATATTGTTTTATAAACTCGTGATTGATGAGTGAACTTTTACCTGATCCGGCAACGCCTGTTACCACTGTAAAGACTCCTGTTGGAATATCTACAGTCAGGTTTTTAAGGTTATGCGCTTTTGCGTTGTGCACAGTAAGCACTCCTTTTGCTTTGCGATAAGATGATTTTGCATAATGCTGTCGGTTTATGTAATTCCCGGTTAAAGTGTCTGCCTTTAGCAAACCATCTACAGTTCCCTGATACACAATTTCGCCTCCGTGAGTTCCGGCATGTGGACCAACATCTACCACATGGTCGGCAATTCTGATCACCTCCGGATCATGTTCTACCACCAGAATGGTATTCCCCTTGTCGCGAAGCTGGAGTAAAAGTTCATTCAGGCGATGCACATCATGCTGATGCAGGCCAACACTTGGCTCGTCGAAAATATAGATCATATCGGTAAGACTGCTCCCCAGATGCCTTACCATTTTAATGCGCTGAGACTCTCCGCCAGAAAGGCTTGTGGTTTCCCTGTCGAGGCTAAGGTATTCCAGGCCTATATCTATCAGATGCTGCAAACGCATCATTAATGCGGAAGTCATGGTTTCGGCTATTGCATCATCTATCTGGGCAATAATTTTAATCAGTTCATCTACTTCAAGATTAGTAAGCTGAGCAATGTTATATCCGTTTATGCGACAGCTTAATGCAGCCTGACTTAGCCTTGTTCCTTTACATAAGGGACAGGGAGCAAAAAGGATAAACCGTTCAAGCGTGCGACGCATGGACTCGGACAGGATACTGGTATCACGCTGGATGTACATCCGGTTAAACTTATCAACCAGTCCTTCAAAACTGACATTAAGGGGAACATTGTCTTTCTTAACCTGAAACTTCTTTTTTTTTCCGTACAGCAGTGTTTGCCATTCTTCATCACTATAATCTTTAAGTTTTTTATCATTATCAAAAAAACCGGAATAAGCATAGGTGTTAAAATACCAGCTTCCTACAGCAAACATGGGGAATAAGATTGCCCCCTCGTTAAGCGATTTAGATTTATCGAGAAATTTATCGAGATTCAGTTTTACAGTTTCGCCTAGGCCATTGCATTCAGGACACATTCCGGCAGGATCATTAAAAGAAAAAGCATTTGAATAGCCAACAAAGGGCTTTCCAATTCTTGAAAACAAAAGACGCAGAATGGAATAAATATCTGTGATGGTTCCTACTGTTGAGCGGGAATTACCGCCTAAACGCTTTTGATCTATAACGATTGCTGTTGACAGGTTACTTATGGAATCTGCATCAGGCTGACTATGTTTTGGTAAGCGGTTTCTAACAAATGTAGAAAAGGTCTCGTTGAGCTGCCTTTGGGCCTCGGCCCCGATGGTATCAAAAACAATAGAGGACTTACCCGAGCCAGACACTCCGGTAAAAACAGTAATTTTTCTTTTTGGGATCCTCAGCGAAATATTTTTAAGGTTATTTTCGCGGGCACCTCTGATCTCTATAAATTCTTGTTTCATCGGATTTTGAATTAACAGATAAACGGGCTAATTATTTGGCTTATCAAAATTGGTTTAAAATGAAGTTTAGCCACCCCTTCTGAAAGGAGAATAAACCATGCAAAAAGGAATAATTTCCTGACTCCTTCTTTTAAAAAGTAAAATTTAACTAAATTCGTTTTAGTGAAGCGCCTTTAACATCATCTCCTAACCATATGAATGACAATGAATTAAAAGCACCCCTCATTACAAACCTCTCAGAAAACTGCGAGCTGCACTATATTGACGAATTAGGTGCATCGGGCTACATGAACATCAATGAAATTAAGATTGATGGTGCAGATATTTTTACTGCAAGCTGCAAACAGGAGCAGGAAATTACCATGCGGGAACAAACAGAAACACCTACTTTAAATATGTATTTTTCGCTGCAAGGACAAAGTGCAGCCTGGGAAGCGCAAAGTAAGGACAGGTATGTGCTTAATGATAATGAGCATGTGGTATCTTTTATGCCAAGCTTTGATGGATACTATGCTTTGAGCAGTCCGGAGATTAAAAGCTTTGGCATCTCTCTTTATGAACCGTTTTTTCGCAGATTGTTTGCAACAGACATGGATTGTTTAAAACGTTTCTGGGATAAGGTAGAGGCGGGAAAAATGGCCGAGATTTCGAAGCACGGCCTTCCTGTAACAGCTAAACAGCAGGTACTGATTAATGAGATACAGCAATGCGTTTATTCGGGCCACATGAGGCAGTTGTTTTTTGAATCGAAAATTATTGAGCTTTTTCTGCTTCAGGCGGAACAGGCAGACAGTTTAGATGGCCAAAAGCCGATTAAAATTGAGCGCCACAATGTTGACAAACTTCATGCTGCCAAACAGTTTGTACAGCAAAGGATGTTTGATCCTTTGACCTTAAATGGAATTGCACGCGAAGCCGGACTTAATGAATTTATGCTGAAAAAGGGCTTTAAAGAACTTTTTGGACTGACGGTATTTGGATACTTAAATGAACTAAAAATGAATTATGCCCGGCAGGTGTTGCTGGATACAAACTGTACAGTATATGAAGTGGCCTATAGCATTGGATATAATGAGCCATATAACTTTTCTAAAGCTTTTAAAAAGCATTTTGGTTATTCGCCCGGGGAATTAAAAAGATAACTTTAGTAACCTTAATCTTTAACGCAGCGGACAGAAATGGCTGCTTCACCATGCGTTTGCCTGGCAATGGGGCTGGCCAGAAACCTACGGATAATTGGAAGATTATCCGGCGCTATGATGGAAGTCCAATCTGAGTCTTATCAGCAGATAAAATTTTAATTCCATAGATTTGCATGATAACATAAAAAAGCTAGATATGACTTATCCGGAAAAACTGAGCGAGATACGTAAACAAATGCAGGCCGACAATGTACAGGCTTACATTATTCCATCTGCAGACCCACACATTAGCGAATACCTGCCTAATCATTATAAATGCATCCCCTTTGCTTCGGGCTTTACCGGATCCGCGGGTACACTGGTAATAACAGCAGACTTTGCAGGTTTGTGGACTGACTTCCGTTACTTTGAACAGGCTGCAGAACAATTAGAAAATAGCGGTTTTGAGCTGGTGAAACAAAAAGTTCAACATGCTCCTGAATACATTCAATGGCTTATTGAAAAATTTGACAATGGTGCTGTGGTTGCCAGCAATGAAAAATTGCTTTCGCTGCTTTTAGGTGATTTGCTTACACAACAGTTTTCGGCTAAGAACATCAATCTGGTTAGTAAAGATTATTTAAGTTCCATTTGGGAAAATAGGCCTGAGTTACCGAAACAAAATGCCTTTTTAATAGCAGAAAAACACATAGAACAGTCTGTGAGCAGTAAACTTGCTGAGGTACGTTCATCACTTACCAAACATGGTGCAGTTTATCATCTAATATCGTCTTTAGATGACATGGCCTGGTTATTTAATATCCGTGGTAACGATGTGAGCTATAACCCTGTGGTTTTAAGTTTTGCTTTGATCAATCAGGACCATGCTAAAATATTCATCAATCCTGATAAATTAAACGCTGATAACAAGGCCCAGTTATTAAAAGAGGGTGTAGAGGTATTTGATTATGAAGAAATAGAAGAGGCCTTAGAAAGAATTCCAGAGAACAGCTCTATATTGATTGATCCGAAACGTAACTGTTTTGCTTATGCCAAGCTCATTCCGAAAACTGTAAGGATTATAAAAGAGATTAATCCTTCGACCCAGCTTAAAGCTATTAAAAACGAAACAGAGCTTGCCAATACGCGCACAGCAATGGTTAAGGATGGGGTTGCAGTTAGCCGCTTTATGAAATGGCTTTCGGAAAATATTGGAAAAACTGTAATCACAGAACTTTCGGCTGCTGCTGAGTTGCTAAAGTTCAGAGCTGCGCAGGAAGGCTTTGTTGGGGATAGTTTTAATACCATTAGTGCCTATAAAGCGCATGGTGCCCTGCCTCATTATGGCGCATCTGAAGAAAGCAATTCGGAAGTAAAAGCTGAAGGCTTGTTTCTGGTAGATTCGGGAGGCCAGTATTTTTATGGCACAACGGATATTACACGGACCATACCAATGGGAAACAATACGGAAGAGGAAAAAACTGACTACACGCTGGTATTAAAAGGAATGATTGAAGGATGTAAGTCGCGCTTTCCAAAAGGCACCTGTGGCTATCAGATAGATGCCATAACACGTAAACCTCTTTGGGATTATGCCATTAACTTTGGTCATGGAACTGGCCATGGTGTAGGTTATTTTTTAAATGTGCACGAAGGCCCTCAGGTGATTAACCCAACACCAACACCTGTTGCCATGGAACCGGGAATGATTACCTCTATTGAGCCAGGAATTTACCGCCCGGGGAAACATGGGGTGAGAATTGAAAACCTTGTGAATACCATTCAAGATGTAACCAATGAGTTCAATGAATTTTATGCTTTTGAGTGTTTAACCATTGCACCAATAAGTACGCAGATTGTTAAAAAGGAGTTACTGGAACAGCATCAGATTGATTGGCTGAATGGCTATAATGCAATGGTCTTTGAGAAACTTAGTCCGTTTTTGAGTGAAGAAGAAGTGAAGTGGTTGGCTGGAGAAACAAAGGGAATTTAGTATTCTCTTCAAAAACCGTTTAATATGTGCTGAAAGGCGAATACGAACGCTGGGCCTTTCTGAGGGCAACTAGAATTTCAGGGAACAGAACAAAATAAAGTTTCGATTAAAAGGTTAGCTTTCTTAGAACACCCTGCAAAAGGGGTTAAATCTAAGGAAGCCAACCTTTGCTATTTTTCTTTAACTTACAGAACGGTCTAAATGAACATATCCTCCATCAACATAGACCAATTGCCCTGTAGTATGGCTGGAAACTTCTGATAATAAAAACACCGTAGCATTTGCTATCTCTTCGGCAGTTGTCATTCTGTTTCCCAATGGGATTTTAGCTTTAATTGAAGCCAGTTTTTCTTCAGAATTAGGTATTGAGCTAATCCATGTTTGATATAATGGCGTATAGCATTCTGATACGATCACAGCATTTACACGGATGCCGTGAGGTAATAGTTCAACTGCCCACTCTCTGGTAAGGGCATTTCTGCCTCCGTTAGCTGCTGCATAAGCAGATGTTCCTCCCTGACCGGTATCCGCAACTTTTGAGCCTATATTTACAATAGCTCCTTTGGATTTGATCAATGCTGGTAAAGCATGGTGTGCCATTAAATAATAGTGCACCAAGTTTTTATGTAAGCTATCAACAAATTTTTCGTAGCTGCCATTGGTTAAACTAACACCATCATTTACGCCGGCATTGTTTACCAGACCATCTATTCGACCGAATTTTTCCAAAACCTGAGCTATCGCTTTGGCATTATCATCAGGATTGGTTAATTCAGCAACAATCTGAAATACTTTACCCCCATTTGCAGCCACATCGTCGGCTACTTTTAAGTTGTCGGCTTCGTTACGTCCAATTATTACAGGGATGGCTCCTTCATTTGCCAATACCCTTACAATGCCTTCGCCAATACCTTTGGCGCCACCAGTTACGATAATTACTTTATCTTTTAATTGCAGATCCATAGATTGCTTATTTCAAATTGTAAAATTTAGTTGCATTACCACCCCAAAATAACGCCTGTTCATTTTCTGAGAGTTTGGAAATATAACCTTTTGCCAGATCTACCACCTGCCCGTAAGCAGCTGCGACCAAACTTACCGGCCAATCAGATCCATACATTAATCTATTTGTTCCAAAAGCCTCAAAAACCACATCAAGATATGGGGTAAAGTCTTCTTTTTTCCAGTATTTCCAATCTGCCTCAGTTACCAGACCGGATACCTTACAATATACGTTTTCATGGGCAGCAAGTTTTTGTATATCACTCGCCCAATCATCAATATGTTTACTTTTAACCTCTGGCTTGGCAATATGATCCAGTACAAAAGGCTGATCAGGAAATTTAGCCACCAGTTCAGCGGCGTATTTCAGCTGATCAGGGAAAATCAATATATCATAAGTAAATCCGTAATCTTTTAATTTACTTATTCCGTTCACAAAATCAGGTTTAAGCATTAATGCCCGGTCTTCTTCGCCTTGCAAAATATGTCTGAAACCTTTCATTTGAGGGTATTCACTTAAATCTGTCAGCTGCTCTTTAATATTAGCAGCTCTGAGATCGACCCAGCCGACCACACCTTTAATGAAAGGATTGTCTTTAGCGTTTTGAAGTTGAAAAGCATTCTCAGCCTGAGATTGGTCTGCCTGAACAACAACACAACCATCAAAATTAAAGTGCTCCAGAACAGGCTGTAGGTGCATAGGTAGAAAATCGTCCTGCAGCACGGCCATGTCATCTGTTATCCAGCTATCCCTTACCGCATCAAATTTCCAGAAATGCTGATGAGAATCAATTCTTAACATAATTTCTAACCTGTTGTTTTGAGGTACCAAGGCCATCAATGCCAAGTTCTACCACATCACCCTCTTTAAGATAAACAGGAGGATTGAAACCTAACCCAACACCGGCAGGTGTTCCGGTTGAGATGACATCTCCAGGAAGTAAAGT
The DNA here is from genome assembly GCF_002736205.1 of Pedobacter ginsengisoli. Classification (NCBI taxonomy): domain Bacteria; kingdom Pseudomonadati; phylum Bacteroidota; class Sphingobacteriia; order Sphingobacteriales; family Sphingobacteriaceae; genus Pedobacter; species Pedobacter ginsengisoli. Next base: position 4,151,340 of record NZ_CP024091.1, read on the forward strand.
CATGAACTGACTTACGTATGAAATTACAAAAGGTACATTGAATATAAAGTTGGAAGTATTTCCATCCTGCATTTTTTTGCCGTTTACATTTAGCCAAAGCCTAAGGTTATCTACATCAGCAATCTCATCCTTTGTTGCAAGGAATGGGCCTAAAGGTGCAAAAGTATCGCAACCTTTTCCTTTGTCCCATGTTCCGTTTCTTTCGATCTGGAATTCGCGTTCTGATACATCGTTGTGCAATACGTAACCTGCTACATAATCAAGGGCTTCAGCCTCATCAACATAAGAAGCTTTTTTTCCTATTACTACTGCAAGCTCAACTTCCCAGTCGGTTTTTACAGAGTTTTTAGGGATTACAATATCATCAAAAGGCCCTGTCAAAGCGGTAGTAGACTTCATAAAAATAACCGGTTCAGGTGGCAGGGGTGCATTGGTTTCCTTTGCATGATCTGCATAGTTTAATCCTATACAAACTATTTTTGAAGGACGTGCTACCGGTGAGCCTAAACGTGTATCTGCTGGTATCTGAGCCAATTTCCCTTCATTTTCCTTTACAAACGCCTCAAGTCTGGCTAATCCGTTATCATTAAAGAATTTCTCATTATAATCTTCTCCAAAAGCAGAAGTATCATACCAAATATCATTTATAATAACGCCCGTTTTTTCCTGATCGGCTGCTCCCCATCTGATTAATTTCATTGATATATATTTATTTTAAAAACTCAAATTAGTTATTTAATTTAACAAATCCTCCATCTAAAGGATAGTCATTTCCAGTTACAAAGCCAGATTCATCTGAACATAGGTATAAAGCAAGGGAGGCTACCTCCTCTGGCTTACCCATACGACCAATTGGCTGGCTTTTAGATAATTTCTCAAAAACGGCTTCTTCCTGACCCGGATAATTTTTGGCAATAAAGCCATCAACAAATGGTGTGTGTACTCTTGCCGGAGAGATGCTGTTACATCTGATTCCATCGGCCATATAATCGCGTGCTACAGAAAGTGTCATGGCATAAATGGCGCCTTTACTCATAGAATAGGCGAACCTGTCGGTAATACCAACCAAAGCCGCAATAGAAGCCATATTAAGGATTACTGCTGAACTGCTTTTTTTCAATGCCGGAATTGCAGCGTATAAGCAATTGTAAGCTCCTTTAACATTTACGTTAAAGATTCTGGTAAAATCCTCTTCAGAGGTGGTCTCCAGCTTTCCAACATGAGCAATACCCGCATTGTTTACCAGAATATCTATGTTACCTACTTTGTTAAAAACATCGATTACCTGAGCCTGATTACTCACATCGCAACTGTAGCCAATTGCATTTCCGCCTGCTTTTGTAATCTCGTCAATTGTTTGTGCAGCAGCTTCAACATTTAGCTCAATAATATGAACCAAAGCACCTTGTTTTGCAAAAAGAACAGATATCGCTCTGCCTATTCCGCTTCCTCCACCTGTAATAATTGCTGATTTTCCTTTTAAACTGAACATAGTTACCTTATTATAATGAAACGCCTCTTTTCCATGGGATGAAATCATCCTGATTTAACAATACTGCTTTAGGGGTTACTTCGCCACTTGCAGCTTTAATACAATATTCAAGGATCTCTGCTCCCATTTCTTCAATGGTTTTTTCGCCTCGAATAATTGCACCTGTGTCTATATCAATAATGTCGCCCATTCTGTTGGTAAGCGCTGAATTTGTTGCTATTTTAATTACCGGACAAACAGGGTTTCCTGTTGGGGTACCCAGACCAGTGGTAAACAAGATTAATGTAGCGCCACTAGCCGCTTTTCCGGTGGTTGCCTCCACATCATTTCCTGGTGTACATACTAAACTTAACCCTGGTTTGGTTGCAGGTTCAGTATAATCCAGAACATCTACTACCGGCGATGTTCCTGCTTTTTTAGCTGCTCCTGTACTTTTAATAGCGTCGGTAATTAAACCGTCCTTTATGTTTCCTGGTGATGGGTTCATATGAAATCCTGAACCCACGGCATGAGCCTGGGCATCATACTCCTGCATTAACCTGATAAATTTTTCGGCAGTTGGCTTATCAACGCATCTGTCTATTATGTTTTGTTCTGCACCACATAGTTCCGGAAATTCTGCCAGCAGAACTTTGGCTCCAAGTGCAACCAGAAGATCAGAGGTATAACCTACAGAAGGATTTGCAGAGATGCCACTAAAGCCATCACTTCCACCGCATTTAACACCCACACACAGCTTACTTAGCGGAGCCGGGCTTCTTTCTATTTTATTGATCTCAGTTAAGCCGGCAAAAGTTTTAAGAATTGCATCTTTTATCAACTGCTCTTCACTTTGGCTTTGCTGCTGTTCAAATATTAAGACCTTCTTATGAAATGAAGGGTTACGTGCTTTAATATCATCAAGCAAACTTTGCGTTTGCAGGTGCTGACAGCCAAGGCTAAGTACAGTTATACCGGCAACGTTCGGATGATCAGCATATGCTGCCAATAAGTTGCTTAACACATCTGCATCCTGACGTGTACCGCCACAACCGCCCTGATGATTCAGGAATTTAATGCCATCTACATTTTTGAATACCCTGTTTTTGCCTGTTTGAACAGATGAAAGGGTATCAACATTGAAGGCATCTATTGATTCGCCTTCCTGATATGCAGTTAGCAACTGATCAGTAAACTGCTTGTATTTATCAGTTACATTATAACCCAAAGTATTGTACAGCGACTCTTTTATTACATCAAGGTTTCTGTTTTCGCAGAAAACCGTTGGTATAAACAACCAATAGTTCGCAGTTCCTACTTTACCATCCTCGCGGTGATATCCGTTGAATGTTCTATTTTGAAATTTTGACACATCAGGCACCTGCCATTGGTAATTTACATCTCTGTAGGCATAATCCTGAGAGGCATGATGAACATTTTCGGTAGTCATTAATCCACCCTGAGGAATAAAAGCGGTTGCTTTCCCAACCAATACCCCATACATTATCACGTCCTGACCAATTGCCCTTTCAGTTATGAAAAACTTATGTTTGGCGTGCACATCTTCCTGTAAATTGAAGGTAAGGTTTTCCCATTCAACTTTTTGTCCTTTTGGTAAATCCTGCAAGGCTACCAGAACATTATCGTCCGGATGTATTTGCAGGAAACTTTTATTAGTTATTATTGACATTATGCTTTTAAATCAAATATTTTATCCATTAACACCCATTTCTCGCCTGGCTTAGAACCCGGGATTGCCTGCTGATATTTCCACATCAATTTTTCCCATTCCTGTACCTTTTCATTTGAAGCGTCCATGGCTCCTTTATTTTCAAAGCTAAATTTACCATTTACTTCCATAATCATGAACAGCCTATTGCCATATCTGTAAATTTCCATTGCATCAATTCCGGCCGAGGTAATGCTCTCCTGAATTTCAGGCCATACCTGCTGATGCATTATTTCATATTCTTTAATCAGATCGGGATCATTTACCAGATCAAGCGCTAAACAATATCTTTTCATTTTATATATTTTATAAGATTTCTATACTATGCTCTTTTAACCACCTTATGCCCTGTTATACCAAATAGGAATACAACAGCGAAGCACAGGAATGGCACGATGTAACCTACCTGAATGTCGGATAGATCAGTAATATAACCCATTACAGGTGGCAATACTGCCCCGCCAACGATGGACATGATGATCAGACTACTTCCAAATTTTGTATCTTTTCCAAGATCCTTTATACCCAGAGAGAATATTGTGGGGAACATGATGGACATAAAAAATGCAATACCGATAACTGCAAATAGTGCAACTGTTCCATGAGATACTATTGCGGCAATGCACAGCACCATACTTGCTACTGAATAAATAGCCAATAACCGTTCTGCTTTTATAAATTTCATCAGGAAGGTACCAAGTACACGTCCAATCAGAAATGCAAGGCCCATACCAATACCTGCATATCCTGCTGCCTCTTGCTGACTTATTTCGGCTACTTTAGTAGCGTACAAAATAAAAAAGCTAAATACGCAAACCTGGGCACCAACATAAAAGAACTGAGCCAGAGCAGCCCATCTCAGGTGCTTGTGTTTAAGGGCATCCACCAGTGTATGATCAGTTGCTTTATCGCCGGCTTCTTCTGTCTCCACAATCTCAGGCAATTTCAGAAAAACAAAAATGATAGCGATTACCAGAATAATACTTCCTAAAACCAAATATGGTGTTTTTACTGATGAAGCCTCTGAAGCTAAAGCAAATTCCCGGGCCGAAGCAGTCATTTTATTTAAATCTGCATCAGAAATACCTTCTATTAAAATAATTTTAGCACCAATTATCGGAGCAGTCATTGCGGCAAGACCGTTAAATGACTGCGCAAAATTCAAACGAAAAGTTGCCGTTTCAGGAGGTCCCAGCAATGATGCATAAGGGTTGGCAGCTGTTTCCAGAATGGTTAGTCCGCAGGCTATGATGAATAGCGCACCCAAAAAGAATACGTAAGCTTGTGTATTTGCAGCCGGTATAAATAAAAATGACCCTATGGCAAACAATGCCAGACCCAGAATAATGCCTGTTTTATAGCCATACTTTTTCATAATGAATCCGGCCGGAAGGGCCATAACAAAATAAGCGATGAATACAGCAGAGTCAACCAGGGATGCTTCTAAAGTACTTAGACTAAAAGATCTTTTTAAATGGGGAATTAATATCGGATCAAGATTATGTACAAAACCCCACATAAAAAACAGGGAGGTAATCATGATAAACGGAAAAAGGTACTTGTTTTTAGTCATCTGGTTTAATTTTTTGGTTAGTCAAAGAACGCGTTTTTTGTAATGATTTATTTTACCATTTTATCTAATTATTAAACTATTTTGGCAAATAAAGTGTCATTTATATCCCTTACAGTGCTTAATTCGCAATATTGATGTGTGCATTAAACAATCCCATAGTGGTATGTGGCGAAAGCGGGTTATGCAATTGCCAGCTAAATGGATAATACCTGCCTTTTTCTACATTCAAGGGGCCCAGTTTCTGACTGTAAACAGTTTGATCTGAATTGGTATCAATGCTCATTACATTGACTTTCTTAAATCCATTGTAATACTTAACAATAAGCTGATTGATCCCTTTTTTAAGCGGCAGAAGGATCACATCCTTTAATTGTTTTTCCTTAAAAGGGTTGTTATGCTCTGCCAGTACTTTGCCATTCAACGTTACAGTTACACCATCTCCGCTGGTTATGCCCACAAGATACAGCTGATCTTTTTTAGCGGTTATTTCCTGTAAAAGATAAGTTGCCGAATTTTTGTCGGCCGCGATCTCATAAGTAACATTATTCTTTATGTCTGCTTTTTTCTCCCAAACCTTACCGTTTGCATCAGGCCATGGCTTACTTACATCAACGTTAGTTAGGTTGCCATGGACACCGCCTACTCCTGAGTAAAGGGGGGCGACTGATAAATATCTCCCCAGGTAATCGCCGAAGGATCATTTTTTAACTTTTCGGCATTTGACCCGTTCAATGTTACTGCGGTAGTTTTACCATTCACCTGAACATCTATTACCTTTCCCTTCTCTTCATTAGTATAATAAATTACCGGCACAATAGTTCCGGTTTTTGAAGGTTTTAATGTCCATAGTTCTTTTACTGTACTCTGATAACGGTTATTATAGTCAATTCCTGAATTGCTGTAATACTTAAAAGCATTGTGCGAGTCAAGAATTAATGGAGCTTTGGTAAAAGCAATGATGTTTGCCGGAGGCACAGCGTAACCGTTTGCAAATTCTACTACGATTACTTTAAACTCTTTATCGACATTTAAACCTTCGGGAACATTAATGGTAACACCAGCGGCATTCTGACTAAATTTTCCCTTTTTATTTTCCCCAAGAACGTATACATCGTTAATTTTTCCGGTAAGGCCCGGAAGTGTGATCGCCCCATTTTCAGGAGCTGAAAGCAAATGCAGGTAAATCTTATTAGGTCTGCTGGTTAAGCTTCCCCATTTGAATGAAATGTGAAATGGATCAGGATCTGTTCCGTAAATGGCCTCTTTATTTTTATCCAGCCATTTACCGATACTTAGTAATACATCTTTTTCGAAATCAACTACAGAGCCATCTCCCTTAGGTCCAATATTTAAAAGGAAGTTCCCACCGCGACTGGCCACCCTGATTAAACTGGTCAGTTTTTCACGTATTTTTTCTTCTTCACTCCCCCTCTTTTGCCATGAGCGATAGCTCCATGTTTCATCGAAAAAAGAAGCAGGCGACTGCCATGGCACTCCAATAGCATAGTCAGGCTCCTGATTATCTCCCATTACGTTAAAGTCGCCCATATCATTCCCTATTCTGCTACCGATCATACAATTTGGCTGAAGTTTATGAACCAAATCCCTTAATTCTCTGCTTTCGTTGGCATTTTGAGAGCCCATATCAAACCATAGCTCCGAAACGGGGCCATAATTACTTAGTAATTCTGTAATTTGTTTCTTATTATATTCAACATGTTCAGGGGTAATGTAATCTGAATTACTGCTTGAGATTGGAGATGCCTGAGGGAAATGCCAATCGATTAAGGAGAAGTATAACCCAAACCTTAGTCCGCCACGCTTACATGCATCGGAAAGCTCTTTTACAATATCCTTTTTGTAAGGTGTAGCATCTACCACATTAAAATCTGTTGTATTTGTCTTAAACATACAGAATCCATCATGATGCTTAGACGTGATTACCAGGGAACGCATGCCGGCTTTTTTGGCGAGTGCAACGATAGAATCGGCGTTCCAATACTGGGGATTAAACCTTTTAGCTACTTCTGCATAAGTATCGCTATAGATACCCGCGTGGGCCTGAATCTGTTCACTCAATCCTTTGGTTACCGGTTTGCCTTCCCAAACCCCTCCCAATACAGAATAAATTCCATAGTGAATGAACATTGAATATTTTTGGTCCTGCCATTCCTTTAATACTTTTGGATCATGCTGACCAAAAGCAAGGCTTTTACAGAAAAGTAGTAAAGTGAATAAAATGGTTGTTTGTTTCATGTTTATTTAAGTGGTTTATCCAGCGTTATATTTTGTGTACTCTGATTTCTAAAAATAGTTATTTCGACAGTTTTATCTGACTTATTTTTCTGCTGTTCGGCTACCAGCTCAGCTACTTTATTTGTTGTTTTCTTTTTAAAGGAAAGGATAACGTCATTAGCTTTTACTACTCCTTCAAATGGACTACCGGCATCTACTTTTAGTACCAGGATTCCTATTTCTTCAGGCATCCCTGTAGCAGAGCGTTCTCCGAGTGTTTCCAGGTTTTTAATCTGTAATCCAAACCATTCAATAGACTGGCTTTGGCTTACTCCCTCTATTCCTTTAAGAACCGGTATGGGAGCTTTTTTAGCAATTTTACGTAAAGCAGGTGAGGTTACTCCAAATTTATCAGTTGCAAAACTTTTAAAGCCTACAGCAAGCGCTTTAGAAGTACTTTTAACCCTATAATCGCCAATTGAGGGATTTATAAATTCAGGGTTTCCAAATGCAGAATGTTTATCTGTACCTTCCTTTTGCGATTTCTCTAATGAGGCCTGATCTGCAAAGAAATTATAATCTATCTCTTTACCCCAGAATTTAATGCCGATGGGATAATAGTTTCTGGTAACGATATTGTGCCTGAATATGTCGCCACTGTTTTCAAACCATACATGTGGATGAAAGGAATTGTTTAAAATAACGTTATTCTCTACAGTTCTATAAAAGCCTTCGCGAAGTTTTAAGCCGCCGTTCAGGCAAACGTTATTGTATATGTGGTAGTTGCTCGACCCGTCGTCTAAATCAATATCCCATCCATGTTCACAATGGAATCGATTATCATGCATTGTTATGGTTTTAATTACATCAGCAGTGATTAAGGCTGGGTGATCTTTAGCAATCTTATTCATTGCCGGAACATCTGGATTCCAATATCTATCGCGGCCCCATGAATTAAAAGCACCATGGTCGCCCGATTCCAGAACAGTATTAAAAACATCGTTAAAAGAAATCTCATGGCCGCCCCAGGTACCTTCGCTAATATTTATTCCGGCTCTGGGAACATCGTAAATTGTATTGTGGGTAGCGGTAATGCTCATAGACATTGAAATTTGTACCCCCGCAACCTGTTTTTCAATCTGTCCTAATCCATACATCAGCGTATTCTCGACAGTACAATTTGCAGGGTAGTTATTTGTTTTAGGTCCGCGGGCAGTATCAATATCATTTACTGGAACAAACTGACCGTATTCAAAACTTGGTGACCGCACTGCTTTTGGATCTCCCACAAAACATACCCCACTGGCACCGGCATAGGCAATATGGCAACCTGATATTTTGTTATTTCTATTGTAGTTACTTAAAAATACTGCATTACCCCCAACGTGGTTGAAATAACAGGCATTTACCTGGCAAGACTCAGCTCCTTCCATTAAAACTGCCCCACCTCTGTATATTGTCCAGTCGCTACGCAATAGCGGCTCTTTAGTTTGCATAAAGGTTCTAAGGGTATGCGTAAGTTCCAGCCCTTCGATATTTATATTCCTAACCGGATTCTTCTCGGAACCTTTAAATTCAAAAAGATGTTTTAGGCGTGGGATTTCCACCTTTGCGGCAGCAAGATTAGTAACTGATTTTTCGGGATAGTAATAAAGCAGCTTTTCATCTTTGTTATAGAACCATTCGCCTATGGTATCCAGTTCTTCAAAGATGTTTTCTACAAAGCGATACTTATCGTGCATCCCCATTTGCCGGTTATTCTGATAGCCACCTTCCATTTTCAATTTACCCTCCGTATCTTTTCCGGTGATCTGATATTGATATCCGCCCCATTCTGCTTTATGCAGGGCATGGATAAACCCTCCTGTTGGGTTTTTCCAGCTTGCAATGCGCTCCGGGCTTAAGGCATCAGCAGAAGAGCCGGCAAAAAACCTTACTGAAGGGTTATAATTAGGATACCTGGCCATGCGCTGCTGACGCTGATTAATGAAAAGCTGATCGAACATCTGATCTCCATTAACCCTGGCTTTCATTATCTTTCCTTTATAAGACTCCCATTTTAGGTTTAAGCGGGTACCGCCACTTACAATAACTTTTTCATTTGCATATGGCTTTATGGTTAAACCGGCGTTTTTTTTTCTTGAATCTTCAGGAGTAAACACAACGGTTTCTGAAAGATAATATGTTCCTCCCCGCAGGTATATTACAACCTTTCCGGATGTATTTCTTGCGATGAGCTGCGCCTTTTTTATACTTGCAAATGGCTTTTCTAGGGTTCCTGGATTCTTATCATTTCCTTTCGGGGAAACATAAATATCCTTGCCAGAGGCCTGATTAATAATCAGCGATAAGGCAAATAGAATTGAAAATAAAGATTTCATTAGCTTTCTTATTGGGTTCATTTGGTTTCTCAAAGAAAGCGAATTACAATTTACAAAGTTCTCGGAAATTATCTAAATATTAAGTGATTTTGGCATAAAACTACATTTATATACTAAAAACAAAGTAATTTTAATAAACCCAGCCAAGACTTACTGAGGCTGGATATATTTAATAGCATTAAAAGGCACCGTCCAAAAGACATGTATGTCCTCGGTCTGAAATAAGTTCAAGGTAACTAAAATTTAAAAGAGAACATCACTTGATCACTTCCTTTAAATAACCAGCAAACACATTAATATCCTTCAATTGGCCAAAAACTCCTTAAATTCTTTCTAATACAGTTGGCAGTTGGCAATTCTTCCTGTTCTATTGAAGCTCGGTGAATTATATTTGAATATTCTCATAATCCTGATTAAAAAAATCATTAAGGCTAATCTTAAGTTTATCAAGAATTTTAATTAATGAGCTAATTCTTAAGTCTTCCGACCCAGCCTCATATTTTCCATATTGAGACCGGTTCAATTGAAACTCATAGGCAAACGCATCTGAATTATTAAATCCTAGTTCTTTTCTAATTTGCTTCAGTCTCAGACCAATTTTCTTCACATCCAGCGGCAAATCACCTTTCTTCTTACTCTCAGCCATTCTTACGTGTTTATACCTCTAAACTGGCTAAAATAGAAGGTAAATGTTACTCCTAATCAAGCTACTCTTAATTAGGAGATTAATAAATAATTATGTATCTTAGTCTTAGAGTTTTACAATTAAGCAATCTATGACATGATATAATTTATAAAAAAATTTGAAAAGAGTCTTGCGGCGATTATCTGAGGCCGTTTACGCAAGACAGCAGAAAGTCCCAAAATCTATGTGTAGTTATGCTATCTTTGCGTATCTAAATAGATTTGGGGTCTGCTGTAATTCCGTGTAAACGTAGGGCCTCAGAAACTTTAAGTCGCCACGGTTGGCAGATCCCAAATCTACTATCTTCCAATTCAAGACTCGTATAAAATACGAGCTATGAAATACAAAAAATTAACTGAAAGACAATCTTACTTCAATAAATTCAGTCAGGGTGATGAAAAAGGGTTGGAGTACTTTTATAATCGCCTCTATCCATCATTATTTCACAAAAGACAGCGGTACATTAAGGATGAGGTCAACGCAGACTGCATCGTTAGCGAAGCCTTCCTTCGTCTTTGGCTAGTTAGGAACAGCATCGTCAACCCAACCCACATCGAAACCTTCTTGACTGAAACTACCATCCAAGCCTGCAAAGCCTACTACAAAACATCCAGTCACAATTTCCAGCGGAACATGCTCCGGCTTGATGAAATCGAAAACTACCAGGAATTCATAGGAGGTTATGATCCCGAAGAGGAATTGGATCCTGATGCCGTCATCTATCAGGAAGAACTTGATGAGCGCCTGAGGCTGCAATGGCAGCAAGTTGAAGCAGTCATTCCCAACCTCACCGAAAATCAGCAATTGTTTATCAAACTCTGCCTGAAATACGCTTTCAACTATGAGCGCATCGCCTGGCATATTGGTGGCATCTCTGATTATCAGGTAGCCAGAACGGTAGAAAAAACGCTGGAAACCTTAAAGTCCATTCTGACCAGTTCAGAAAAGCTGCAGGTCACGGGAAAAACCAGCAAGTTCAAATTCGAAGGTGACCTCTGCGAAGAGCAGTCCAGGATCCTGCACATGCGCTATGAACTCCAGTACAGCTTTGAAGAGATCGCCAGGCAATTGAATTTAAGTCAGCAGCACATTCAGCGAAGCTTTGCACAGGCCTGTACCAAAATCAAAAGGCTAAAAAACTAATGGAAAAACAGACCATGATCCTAACCCGTAAGATTCAGCTGCTGATTGACTCCCGGGACAGGGAAGTCATCAAAGCAGCAAAAGATCAGCTCTATAGCTGGCAGCGGATATGTTTCCGTGCAGCCAATATGATCATGAGCCATCATTTCGTGCAGGAACAGGTTAAAGATTTCTTTTATTTAACCGAGGAAATCAAACTTAAAATTGCTGACCAGAAGAAAGAAGAGAACGGAATTTTAAAATCCTCCCGGCAAAACACCACCTACCGGCTGTTATCTAACCACTTTAAGGGACAGATTCCAACAAACATGCTAAGTTACCTGAACAACACGCTGATTTCCACTTTCAACAAAGAAAAGCTGGCCTATTGGAAGGGTGAAAAGTCACTGAGGAATTATAAAAAGAATATTCCTTTACCTTTCGGGGCTGAAGTGATTTCAAAGCTTAGTCATGCGCCAGATGGACGGAACTTTTGCTTTAGGCTCTTTCAGATTCCCTTCAAAACCTATCTGGGTAAAGACAGATCAGATAAAAAGATCATGCTGAACAGGGTACTAAATGGCACCCTAAAACTCCGGTCCAGTCATCTTCAGCTGGATCAGGGTAAAATCTACCTGCTGGCTGCCATTGAGACCGAAAAGGAACAGCATCATTTGGATAGCTCTGTCATTGCCGAAGCTTCCTTATCTATTGAGCATCCCGTTACCGTTAAAATCGGCAGCCATGAACACACCATTGGCAACAAGGAAGAGTTCCTGCATCGCAGACTGGCCATACAAGCAGCGATCTACCGGGTAAAGAAAGCCGTTACCTTTAACCGGGGTGGTCATGGCAAAAAGCGAAAAAAGAAAAGTCTCGAAGATTATCAGCATCAGGAAAGAAAGTATATTGATTATAAGCTCCATGTGTATAGCCGCATGCTGATAGACCTGTGTGTCAAGCATGAGGCAGCAACACTTATCCTGGTTAATCAGGAACTAAAAGAAGAAATCGCCAAGGATGATCCATTTTTGCTGCAGAACTGGAGTTATTATAGCCTCAAAGAAAAAATTGCGTATAAAGCGGACAGGGCAGGGATTCAACTGGTAGTGGAATAAGAGATATTTAGACAGGATCGTTCTTTGATAAGATTTAATATTAGAGGCTGCTTGTACAGCCGCGGGGTGGGGCAATACTGCACTCACTGAATTGTTTTTCATTTCATTTTGAAAGCAATATACAATGCTCTATTGTAATTCCTTTTGAAGAATCCAGTTTTTGAAAGCAAAATTATAATATTGGAGGCTGCTTCCACAGCCATAGACTGAGACAACAAAATGTACCAGCTAAAACAGGTATAAATCGTACAACATTTGGGGCAACTTGTTACTGGCCAGTTTAATCCGCGCTAAAATAAATGTTCCTTACATTCCCCCGCACGTACTAAATTAATCAAGACATGCGGGGTTAAAACCCCGCCGATAACAGGTTCAGGCGGTGTCACCAGGTATAATTTAATGACTGCTCGGTAAAATTACTGCTTATAAATAATGGCTATTTTAAAATCTTTAACAAATAAGACCCGTAGCCGCTTTTAACCAATGGCTCTGCTACTTTTCTTAATTGTTCTTTATCAATAAAACCCATTCTGAAGGCTACTTCTTCAATACATCCGATTTTTAATCCCTGACGTTCTTCAATTACCTGTACAAATTGTCCGGCTTGCATTAATGATACAAAAGTACCTGTATCTAACCAGGCGGTTCCTCTGCTCAATACGCCAACCTTTAGCTTTCCTTGTTCAAGGTAAACCTTATTTACATCTGTGATTTCGTATTCCCCTCTTGGCGAAGGCTTGATATTCTTAGCAATTTCTACAACTGAGTTATCATAAAAATATAAGCCCGGAACCGCATAATCAGATTTCGGTTGAACTGGCTTTTCTTCTATTGAAATCGCCTTATTTTTATCATCAAACTCAACAACACCATATCTTTCAGGATCTGAAACGCGGTAAGCAAATACAACACCACCATCTACCTTAGCGCTTGACTGTAATAATTTAGCCATTCCATCACCATAAAAGATGTTGTCTCCCAACACCAAGGCTACTTTATCATTGCCAATAAAGTCTGCTCCGATAACAAATGCCTGCGCAAGGCCATTTGGCTTTTCCTGAACTGCGTAAGAGAACTTACAGCCGAGGGAACTTCCATCGCCAAGAAGCTTTTCAAAATTAGGCAGATCGTGAGGGGTTGAAATGATAAGTATTTCTTTGATTCCGGCCAGCATTAATATCGACAGCGGATAATAAATCATCGGCTTATCATAAACCGGCATCATTTGTTTACTCATTACCAGGGTTAAAGGATGCAACCTTGTGCCACTTCCCCTGCTAAAATTATTCCTTTCAAGTTATAGCGTTTTGTTTGTTTAAAAATCTATCCGGGTATTAATTATTCAGTGTTATTATTCGAAGATACATTATCTTCTAACTCTTTAAACCATTCGGCGCCATATTTTCTAATGAGCGGGCCTTTTAGAAACTGATAAACCGGCACTTTTAACTCTCTTCCAAAAGTACAAGCATCATGGCAAATATGCCACCTGTCGTAATTTAACACTTCAAATTCAGGGTACTGGGTTACCCTGATAGGATATAAATGACAAGAGATTGGTTTTTGCCAATCAATTAAGCCCTGCTCATATCCCTTCTCAATTCCACACTTTGTTATTCCATTCTCGAAGGTAACATAAGCACATTCTTTATGGCCATCTACACATGGCGTGGTTAAATCACCATCTACATCCACCACCGATGTGCCTTGCTCTTCAATGGCAGCTATTCCTTTAGGCTCAAGCAAATGCTGGATCTTTGGATAAATTTCTTTAAGGATTGCTGTTTCTGCCACCTCCAAAGGTGCTCCGGCATCGCCCTCCACACAACAAATACCCTTACATTTGTTGAGGTTGCACACAAAGTTTTCACTAATCAGGTCTTCGTGTACCAGGGTATTTTGCACTTCTATCATCTTCTTCTATTTTATTATTTGCAAAGGATACTTTAATCCTTCGGCTGATTTAATTTCCATTACTACTGATCCTACCAGAATCTCCACCTCAGCCTTTACAGGAACCCTGTTGCCATCGTCAGTAATCCAGAGATACAATTTACTGTCTTTACGGAAGATCCTTCCTGGCTTTATTGAGGGGCTGAATTTTAAACAGCTTATTTTTCCAAGCTTTGTTTTTATAACCTCTTTACCCAGGTATTGAATTTCGAGCTGGTTGATTTCATCGCTAAGAAAGTAGTTTAGTTTCACATAATCACCTGATTTCATTTTGGAGATATCAAGGCTTCTGGCAAAATAGTATGATGAAACCAAATCAAATGTTTGGCTGTTAGGAGTTGGAAAAGTACCTTTAGTAGCCACTACTTTCTTTTCGTCCTGACTGAATCTGGCTTTATCTTGTCGCCTGTAGCTTCCTTCCCTGATGTTCTCCTGAAAGAAATAAGGTTTTAAGTTAGTTTTATCTATATAAGAATCATAATGATCCCTGATTTTATAAAATATATCGAAGGTCCCGGATGTTACGCCGTCAACGCTCAATCTATATGTAGGATTACCATCAAATTTAAGATCAGAGTTAAGAACTTTTAATGTTCCTTCTGCTGCAGTGATGAATCCATATTTTAACTTGTAAGACAAAACTTCTCCCGGCTGAAACACCGGCTCTTTTACAAAAGGCAACTCCTGTGCCATCGCTTTAGCGCTTAGGAATGCAACAACAATAAACAATAACGATTTTCTCATGCCTAAGCTAAAACAAAAAACAATCCAAAATTAATCCTTTCGCTTATATATGGGCACAGTAGAACACGGTTCTCCATACATAATGCTTTTAACAACAGGTGTTAACAGGTTCGTAATTTCTACATAAGCAGAAACAGGAAGATAAATATCAGCACAGCCTTTTACCACTACACGCTCCCCTGCAAAAGAGTTAAGATCTATTTTTGCTAGGGCTTTAGTAAACAAAATGGCATCAAGTGTTTCCAAGCTACCAAACACAACCTCATTGGCATATGGCTTCATTTTATTGGCCAACAACATATAAGCCCAGGTAGGCACAATTGCATCGGCACTACAGGTAATTGCTACATTTTTTCCGTTATAAACAGTCCAGTCGTGCGTTTTTATAAATTCTCTGAAATCCTTCTCTCTTAACATTAGTCCGTGAAAAAGATTATCCTTTATATCATAAACAACTCTTTCTCCCTGATTAAGATACTCTTCAAGGTTAAGTGTTATTAAACCACTGGCAGCTACTTTATTGACAAAATTTTCTTGAATTTCCATCGCTCTAAAATAAAAAACCGGAAGTAGAAACTACTTCCGGTTACAAAATTACGTAAAATAAGATTAATAGAATTTCACCCTATTGTCTTTTATATCGCTTTTATCCTGTAATGCCTGGAATGCTGCACCCAATGAGCGCTGAGCTGTTGCCTGCATCATCATTTCTTTTTGTTTGTAGGTATTAGCTAAAGGAGCAGGATTTGTAAATCCGTCAACTGAAAATGCGTATACTCCACGTTCGCCATCAATAGCTTTAGAAAGTTTACCCGGCTGAGATCCGAAAACACTTCCAACCACTTTATTTTCCTGGCCACCGCCCGGAATAATAGGGTTAGCAAATACAATGTTCTGAACAGGTGTTACTGGCTTAGCTAGCTTTTGAGCTACCTGGTCTATGTTGGCTGTACCTTGCAATGCTTTGTCAACTTTTTCTTTAAGCATCTTAGCCTTAACAATGTTACGAACTATTGGTTCGATGTCTTTTTTAACAGCATCTAATGGCAATGTTCCTTTTGGTCTGATGTCAGTTACACGAGCTACAACAAATGAATTGTCCATTTGATATACCTGATCCAATACATCACCTTTTTTAGCATCATATGCATCACGGATTAACTGGCGAGGATTATCTAATCCCGGAGCAAAACCTTGTGTAGGGGTCACTTTATCAGCTACACCAACAGTGTAACCTTTTTTCTGAGCAAGCTCAGAGAAACTACCACCTTTAACTTCACTTAAGAAGTTGCTTGCTTTTTTATAAGCAGCATCTTTAGTTTTATTACTTGCCATTAAGCTTTTCTCGATATAAGCAAGTTTAGCCACTTTCGAAGAACCAATTTGCTTTTCGATTTTAATTAAGTGAACACCGAACTGAGAGGTTACTATTTTAAGATCACCAACGTTTCCGTTAAATGCAGCGTTCTCAAATTCAGGTACCATTTGGCCACGAACAAAAGTACCTAGATCACCACCTTTATCTTTAGAACCATCTTCACTGTACTGAGCCGCCAACGTAGCAAAGCTTGCACCTTTTTGAATAAGTCCCTTTAATGAATCAGCAAGTTTTACAGCCTTATCCACACCGCCAAGTTTGCTGGCATCAAGTAAAATATGACTTGCCTTAACTGAATCAGGAGAAAAACGGGTATCAATAACTTTAACCAGTTTATAAGAATTACCTGAGAATTTAGGTCCGTAGAAACTTCCCGCAGGCAGGTTAAATACTACTGAATCTACTGCAGGGTCTAACTTACCTTTAGTGATGTAAGTGTAAGGAACTTTAACGTCTGAATTAACCGCAGCAAAAAGAGAATCGTTTGCAGCTGTTCTAAAATCTGCTGCAAGTTTCTCAACCTGAGTTTTAACCGCTGCAGAATCCTCTTTAGTTGGGCTAACACTGAAAGACACATACTCGAATGCACGTGTTTCTGTAGGGTTTTCGAAACGTTGTTTATTATCGTTATAATAATCTGAATAATCAGACTCAGCAATCTTTACGCTTGCATCAGGGATAGATGCATATTCAAGACCAACAAATTTAAAGTTAGCCAGCTTATTACGGTTCACATATTCATCATTAGCTTCTAATGAAGTTACATAAACAGCATTGCTGATCAATTTAACATATTTTTGTTGTAACGCTTGTCTTTCTATTTCAGCTTCAACAGCTTGCAGCTGTTTTGCCATATTAGGATCTTTATAACCTTCTTTAAAGGTTCTGATCACCTGAGCTCTGTCCACCTGACCAGTTTGTGGATTTCCAAAATACTGTACAATCAGTGGGCTTGGATTGTCTCCTTTAATCAAGTCAGCCAATTCATCAGAAGAAACAGTTATACCTAAACGGTTATATTCTTTTCCCAAAAGAACTTTGGCTACTTCACCCTGCCACACATTATCAACAGCCATAGCCTGCATCTGGGCGTTACCTGAACCACCATATTGTTGTTTGAACTGAGCTAAACTCTGATCAACTTTAGCACCGAACTCATCTATATTAATTTCTTCACCGTCAACAGACCCTACAACTTTTTGAGAAGCAGCCCAGAAAGGCTTACCTACGTTAATTGCATCACCAACCAAAAATGCAACAATTGCAAAACCGATGGCTCCTATCAGAATATAGCCTGCGCGATTCCGCAAAAATGTCATTAAACCCATAATATTCTTATTTATAATTTTTTTTAAGAGGGCGCAAGATACAACTTTTGCTAAAAAAAGAAAATATTAAATTGTTTTTGAATAAGTATTTAAAAATTAGGGAAATAAGACCCTTAAATAATTCCGCTTATTCTCCGAAATTATCCGGCACGTAGGTCTCTCCCGATCCGTTTTTCCAGTTGATAAAATTGAAATCTTCGGTAGCAGTAAAGTCTACCGCATTAAGCACCGTTCCATCTGGTTTTGTAACAACTCCCTTAGGAGATAAAAACAGTTTCTTATTTTGATCCCATACCAGTTCTTCGGTATTAAAAGTCATGTTTTCGTTTACTACAACAACGTTTCTTCTGAAGATGGTTAACTTTTCAGTATCCTTCATTATTGCATAGTCTGATGTAATAGACCCTTTGATCTTTGTTGTGATTTCGTCGATGAAATTGATTTTTACCCCTTTTGGCATTTCCTGATAGATGGCACCATTTGCAGGCGTCACTTTATCAAGAATTGGTGCAAAACCCTGCGCCTTAACCTTAGCAGAGTCACTATAAATAATGTCAACACCTGTAGTACGGTCACGGTTTAAAGCTACTTTTTCAGACAGCTTTGCAGCTTTCTTCAGGTCGTCGTCTCCGCAGGAGCTTAAACAAATTTGCAGCAAACAAAGTATAACAATTCCATATATTATACCCAGAGGTTTCATTAGTCGAATTTATATCTTCTGAACCAGGTATCGTTAAGTGTAAAGCCCAGATGGAAGTTAATATAGTTTTCCTGGATTAACCCATTCGTAAGAGAGCCTCTTTTTCCTATCTCAGTAGTAAAATTCAGTTTGTAGTAAGAGCTTCTGCTCAGGGCTAAAGGAAGTCCTAAACCAAAGGTTACGGCCATTTGCTTTACGTCCTGGTTATTCAGCTGAATGTAGGTTTTATCATATTGAAATCCAACACGGTAATCCACATGTTTAAAGTAACCTGAAATTGCAGTTGCATCAGGCGTAATTTGTCCACCTGCCGAGAAACCCCAGCTATCCTGTAATCCCTGATTAACACCATCCATACTCAACTTAGACCACTTTCCCATCCTGTAATCTGCACCAATCATCCATTTGTTATCTCTTTGAATAGAGATCCCAAAATTGTGCATTAAAGGAAGTTTCATTTTAGCTGAATTGTTCTCAACTATTTTAACGGTATCAACAACAGGCGATATCTCATTCCCCTCATTGTCTCTTTGATAGATTGTTGTTAAAAACGTCTTCTTGTAATTAATAGAAGAAGATGAAGATCCGGAATAACCTAAAGTAATGCGTTTTCTTGTTCCTAATGGGATTTCATACTGCGCACCATAAGAGAAGCCTATTCCGCCAACACTATTCTTTTTAGTATTGCGACTGTTATAAGCCACCTGATTAACAGGCTCTAAAGAAGCCTGCTCCTGTAAATTTCCAAAAATATACTCAACATTACCCCCAACTCTGAAGTGTTCTCCGAATTGTTGTCCAAATCCAAAATATGCTTTTGTTAAGTTTCCTTCTCCAGAGTAAAGATAATTTACGCTGTTTGTATCCAGCTTATCGCTCACGGTATATTCGTAACCGAGCTCTGTAAATGGAAGCAAGCCAAAACTTATTGCTGATTTTCCTGCTACTACCGGAAATGCAACTGCTAGGTGACTAAGTGTACCATTGAAACTGCTTTCTGATTTAGAACCGTCTTTTAGTGTTGTAACAGCACCGGTTAAGCCCATATCAAGGGTTGTAAGTGTAATTCCGGAATAAGATGCCGGATTTTGCATGTTGATGTTGCTAAATCCGCCGGGTTTATAAACACCGGTGGAAATACCACCCATTGCTTTAAACTGAGGAAGTAATGCTCCTTTTACGTTTCCTAGTCCAAATCTGGAGTATGGAGACTGTGTAGTAACCTGAGCATTCACAGAAATACTGGCAAGCAGCAACAATACTGCAGCTATATAATTAATCTTTTTGTACATATTCAAAAGCAATGACTTCATTTAATCCTTTTAAAACCAGGTATGGATCGTGTATAATTTGAGGCGCAAAGATGCTGTTTTTTAATTGTTTCAGCAAAAAAGCTGCATCTCCACCTGTTATTAGTACTGTCAGATCCTTATATTCATTATTTTTATGAGAAATAAATCCCTCAACTTCATTAGTTACACCTTGTAAAACTCCGCTTTTAATGGCTGTTGGTGTGTCTTCACCTTCAGGTATTTCAGTTTCCGTTCTATCCCATTCTACAAGTGGCAATCTGCGGGTAAAATGATGTAATGCCTCAAAGCGCATGTGTAAGCCCAAGCTTATACTTCCTCCAAAATAGGCATCACTGCTATCCAGCAGATCATATGTTATGCAGGTTCCTGCATCAATTATAAAACAATTTCTTTTAGGATAATAATAATGGGATGCAATAATCTTTGCCCATCTATCCAAACCCAATGTAGCAAGCGTTTTATAGTGATTCTTTATTCCTGTGTTTATCCTTGTAGAAAACTCAATATAATTTGTGTGTTCTTTTAAAACCCCTATTACATTTTCAAATTCAATGGCTACACTTGAAATTGTTGAATTACTAACCTTATATTGCTTAATTAAACTTATAAGGGCTTCAGCTGTAACTTCTTTCAGCGATTGATACTCAACAAGCTCCCGGTTATTAAAAACAGCCAGCTTACTATTTGTATTACCAATATCTATGACAAGATTATGCATTCAGAACAGCTACTCCAAACTTCATTGCACAAAGCTATTAATCTTTAGCAAGTTTCAACGTTTCAAATTGTTAAAAAAAGTTAAACAAACAAAAAGTACTGAATGGCAAAAACAAGGACCAGAAACAGACTTTCATAAAACCATCTCTTTTTTGCATTTGAGAAATAGTAAGCCAGCAAAACTGCTCCCGGGGGCACACATAACAGGAAATGATATAGCCTGAAATCGGGTTTGGTGTAAAAACTGACAATACTGATCAGGAACATAAAAAACAGCATTTGGAATGCTTTTCTGGTACTGATGAAACTTCTAAAAAAGTTTTCACGCAACTGCAATGTAGCCAGAACAATCATTACCGCTACAGGAACCAGCACCAGATAATCATTATAATTGATTTTAAATACCGAAGGAAATTTATTGGTAAGCGGCAGCCAGATTTTGTAGAACATGGACAAGTTATCATTCCAATAATAATAGACGCCTACAAAGAAAAATATAGTTAAAAAGCCTACCAGTCCCGAAATCCACTCTCGCCAGCTAAATGACCTGTAAAGCAGTAATGTAAACCAAAGCATGGCCAGCATTACAATAAAAGGGAAATATATAAGGGTTCCGATGGCAATAATCATCCCTACATCAAACATGGTCATAATGGCATTTGAAGCTTTCCCCATTTTAAGGAACTTATCCATTATCCATATCATGAGGAAATTACAGATTAAAGTGGGACTCAAAATAAGGAAGGGCATGAACAAGCTTGATGCCGTAACATATAATAATGCCGGCAAATAGCCCGGCTTACTTAACAGGCCATGATTGTTAACCACCCTATTAAACAAAATAGCCTGCCCAAAAATGATTATTCCTGCAAAAAAAACATTCCCTGCGGGCGAGAAGGTATTTTGAAGAGGTATCTGGATAAAGAATTTTGTATAAGGCTCTAAAAATTCGAACTGAAGCGATGAGGGTAGGTCTGCAAATATTGCCATGCGCATAAAAAAAGTATATGCGAATAATATGAGCAGGTTTATGGGGTTTAAATTTCTAAATTGATTGATCATGCCTGTATACTAAGGCAAAGTAAAGCAAATTATCTGGCAAACTGCTTCACAACTTTATCAATTACCGCAGCCGTTTCGTCTGGAAAATAAAATTGATGCTCCTGAGGATTGTTTACCCAGTTCTTAATAATTGGCAACCAGTTTTTATTACTTCCCCATATTACGGGTAGTCCAAATTGCTTTAATGCAAATGCGTTACATTGTTGTTCGTACTGAAATTTCATGGGAGCAACAAGCAATTTCTTACCCATATATAATGCTTCGGCCGGTCCTTCAAACCCGCCACCTGTAAATAATCCCTCGCAAGAAGCTAAGCTTTTATTGAACAACTCATTATTTACTGGCCGAACGGCTACATTTCCGTCTGTATAGGCTACTTTGGTATGTTTAGAGAACACTTCCCACCTGGTATCAGGGATTTGTTTTAGAATGGGAACCAGAAATTTATCATCTATTGCAGGCAGGTAAACCGCATAATGACCAAGGTTGGAGACGATCATGTTCCTGATTTCGGCACGAATTACCGGTGTATAAATAAAATCGTCGTACCTGTCGAAATGAAAGCCAACATAATGAGATGCCGGGGCATAATACTTCATCACCAGTTGTGCCCAATCAATACTTCTAGGTTTAGGAACTTTTTTTGACTGAAAGGAAGCCTGATGGCTAAGACCAACACTTTCTATGCGCTGACTTTTACAAGCCCAGGCCGTAACAGGCTCAAAATCATTAAGTATCAGGTTATAATCTTTAAGGGGTATACGGCGCATATCTTTAACAAAGCGCGGAAGATTCATCTCCTTCCAGGTTTCGTAATGATTTACACCACCTTTTTTGCCAAAGATAAAGCTAAAGCCATGAAGCTGATATTTCACCTCCTGTGTTAGTTTAACATCGGCCTGTGTACCGCTAATTAAAAGATCAACATCTCCATATTGCTGCAGCAATGGCACAATTTCTCTTGCCCGGCTAATGTGTCCATTGCCCGTTCCCTGAATGGCGTAAAGTATCTTCATCCGCACCGAATATCTGTAAATTTTACGCGCTAGGCAATTTCTAATTTAATCTTTTGTAATAAAGTATTAATATCCAATTTGCTGTGAAGATCTTCACTATCGGATAAAACACCTTCTTCTGCCTCATCCTTTTCAAAGTCCTTTTGATCGTACTTAAAAATCTTCCAGCTTTTATCGTAGTATTCCAGCGCAGTTAAGTTTTCAACCCAGTCGCCACTATTCAGATAAGTTACTTCCCCTTCCTCTGTCGTAATGGTTCGCATTTCAGGCTGATGAATGTGTCCGCAAACAACATATTCGTATCCCTTCTCTACTGCCAGTTCCGCAGCGGTATATTCAAATTTATTAATGAATTTAACGGCATCTTTAAACTTGGCCTTTATCTTTTTGGAGAAACTCATTTTCTCTCTTCCAACAGATGCCAGACACCAATTCACTAAACTGTTTATCAGGATCAGTGTATCATAGCCCACCGCCCCCAGTTTGGCCAGCCATTTAGAGTGCTGCATGGTTACGTCGAAAACATCACCATGAAAGAACCATGCCTTTTTTCCGTCAACCTCAAGAATCAGTTTATTTTGAAGGTGAAATGCCCCTAAATGTATGTCAGCAAATTTTCTTAAAAGCTCATCGTGGTTTCCGGTTAAATAATAAACGGGAACACCTTCAGCAACAAATTTCATTAATTTGCGAACAACCTTCATGTGGGTTTCAGGCCAGTACCTTTTACTAAACTGCCATATGTCAATAATATCGCCGTTCAGGACCAGCATTTTAGGTTTAATGCTTTTAAGGTATTTTAACAATTCCTTAGCATGACAGCCATACGTTCCAAGATGAACGTCGGAAATTACTGCTATTTCAACTTCTCTTTTAGATATCATCTTCCTCCATTGTTAATTCGTATGGGCTAAAAAAGAAAGCAACAATAGCAATTACACATACAATTAAAAACAATTCCAGCATGGGATATTAGTTTATTGCACAAATTTACAACACATAGATTAACAAGCTGTTAAGAGAATATTATGATTAATGGGAGGGCTAATAAAAAAGGCCGCCACTTTTTAAGGTAACGGCCTGTGTAAATTTTACAAACAACTATTATTTAGTCGCCTTTTTCTTTTTTCTATCGTCGTAGAATGCGAAGCCAAGACCCGCTACCAGAAGAATGGAACCGGCTAAAGAGATTTTTTCGCCCAGATAATATGAAGTTGGCTCAAACTTAAACTCAACTTTGTGGTTACCGGCTTCGAGCTGTGCGGCACGAAGCACATAATCTGCTCTGAAATATGGTTTCTTTACCCCATCTACATACATATTCCATCCTTTGTCGTAATAAATTTCAGAGAATACAGCGATGATGTCACGCGGAGCGCTATAAGAGTAAATCATATGATCAGGACTATAGCTATCTAGCTTAATTGATGCTGATGGATCTGCACCAACATTTTTAGAATTGAGCTGGTCTTTATACCTGATATCAACAATGGCTTCTTTTTTAGGGTCGAAGCTACTGATTGCTTTCATTTCCTCATCAGCATCTTTAACAAACTGAACGTTCTGAACAATCCAAGCATTTCCTGCAGCAGTAGCATTGTTTTTCATCTGATAAGAACCTGTTTTAGGATCTTGGGTGATGATATATTTGGTGTTCAGCATATCCAATACATCCTGATTGATGCTTTTGGTAAGCTGGTTGTCTATCAGTTCCTGATACCTTTTCAATTTTGCAGCATGATACCCCCCGATGGTTTTATGAAAAGCAGAAGTGCTTGCATCAGAGAAGGTGTTAATGGTTAAATCCATTACCCTAAAATCAGGATCTTTATCTGAAGAGATGAAGGTATCCACTTCACGTTGCTGGAAATGATTATCTAAATCAGTTTTGCTTGCGAAATTATTGTTATTCAAATAACGGCGATCAACCTGCCACATATCAATCATAATTGCGAATCCCAACAGGATAAATGCAAGCTGCATATTGATCTTTTTGGTAATAAGTGCCCATACCAAAGCGTAGCCGACAGCGATAAACAAGAATGAACGGATTGCATCAGCACGTGCGATATCGGCTCTATCAGAGATCAGCGCGCTAGCTATATTTTGTGCAACCCCGGCATTATTTTGAAGCATTTGTGTAAGCGCCTGCACCATTAACTGATGGTTAGCTGTAGTAAAACTAAACAGGGCTGTAGGCATAATGGCTACAATTAGTGCAAAACCACCTGTAATTCCGCCTGCAATTGTTAGTTTCTTAACAAGCGTTTTTTGATCGTAGGTACCTTCCTGAGCTTCTTTAATGGCAAGAAATGCCAAAACAGGAACCATTAAACCAACAAGTGCTAAAATAGATTCAACTGCCCTAAACTTATTATATAGTGGGAAGTACTCAAAGAAAAGATCAGAGATCATTGGAAAATTCTTTCCAAATGACAGGAACATGAAAAGAATGGTAGTACCAAGGATCCACCATTTTAACCTGCTTCTTACAATCAATAAACCAAATACAAACAGGAAACATACGATGGCGCCGAAATAATAGGGCCCTGATGTTCCCGGTTTTTCGCCCCAGTATTGTTGCAAACCAATTTGTCCTGCCAACTGGCCTATTGCCTGTGTAGGATCGCCTCCGGTGATACTTTGCAAAGCTTTATAAGTATGGCTCTCGGGCTTTACCAAAGCATCTATACTTGTTGCCCCACCATAAAGATCCGGGATAAGGAAAGTAAAACTTTCTCCAATACCCTGGCTCCAGCCGTAAGCGTATTCTTTTGACAAGCCATTTTTCTCTTCTGCCGCATCGGTAGTTAAGTTAGATTTGCCTCTGTTAGATTCTTTACCATACTCGTAGGTTGTCCACAGTTTACCTGTATTAACCATAAATGCAACCAGCATACCAACTGCTAAAAAGCCTAAGGCTTTACCAAATTCGGCAAGTTTTTTTGCCTTAAATGCATGATAAACCTCTATCCCAATAAATATCAGTAAAGCGATCATCAGGTAATAGGTCATTTGAATGTGGTTTGACCTGATTTCGAGCGCAAGAAATAAAGCTGTTAAGCTTGCCCCTATCCAGTATTTACCCCTGAGGGTTAAAATTACACTGGCAATTATTGGTGCGCAAAATGCAATTGCAAGTGCTTTATTGCTATGCCCCGCCGCAATAATGATAAAATTATATGATGTAAAGGCAAAAGCAATTGCTCCTGCAGCGGCCAGCCAGGGATTGATCCGCAACACAATAAACAGGAAATAAGCACCAACAAGGTACAATAAAACCGAATCTACCGGGTCAGGAAAAATAGTTTTAACAAGAGAGATTACATAAGTTGCTCCATTATAGGGATGCTGTACCCAAATCTGGTATGCAGGCATACCGCCAAAAATCTGGTTAGTCCACAACGGACCTTTACCATCTTTTTCTTTGTAGTGCATGATTTCGGTAGCGGTTGCTTTCGCTCCTAATACATCTCCCTGAGCGGGTGCCTTACCTTGCAGGACAGGACTGAAATAGACAAAACAGATGATTATAAAAAATCCAATAATGGCCAGGTGTATGCCATTTGCTTTTAACCAATTATTCATTAAGGTTTGTTTATGATTTAAACTAACCCCAAACTTAGATAAAAAATCCTTTTTAAAAAAAATAAAAAACTGGTAAAAGCGCCGTTATTTTACCTCCTCATAATCAACGAAATCGCCCAGTTTATCTGAATTCCCTTTCTTTTCACGAGGCGGCATGTACTCGATTGAGATATCACCTTCGGGTCTTGAATAACGCTGATTATTATACTGGCCTGATTGGTTTGCAGCTTGCTGCTGAACCTTACTAAACATACTTTTTAGTACCACCGGAAAAATTAACCGGAAGATGATCCGGATAATATATATTACCAGCATAGATATTAATATGAATTTTATAAGTCCCATTTCTTTAGTTTAATTTACAAATTTAAAATATAGACGCGCTTGCCATACCAATATTACAAGCGCAACCAGATTATTGCAAAGCAATTACAATATACCTTTTTTATTCTTCATCAACAATAGCGGCCACTCGGCCCACCTGTCCGTCTTCAAGCCTAACCTTTATTCCTCTGGAATGATAGGGTGCCGAAGTTAATAAATTGCTTACAATACCCCTTGTTAATGTTCCGCTACGCTGATCCTTTTTCAATATAATATCCACTTCTAAACCCGGATATATATCCTTTCTATTTTTTCCGTCCATTATCTACCAAATCTTTCTTCAAACATTTTTTCCATTGCAAACATCTCATCTCTCAATCTGGCTGCCAGCAGAAAGTCCATATCTTTTGCCGCTTTAGCCATATCCTTTCTGGTTTTATCTATTGATTTTTGCATTTCCGGTTTGGTCATATATTGTACAATAGGATCAGCAGCTATGCTAACCTGATCAACCTCCACATATGCCTTACTTCGCGATGCATTTTCAGAAAAATCCAATACTGATGTTTGCTCAAGTATTGCTTCCTTACTTTTACCTACTGTTTTAGGGACTATACCATTTTCCAGATTATAGGCCACTTGTTTCTCTCTTCGTCTGTTGGTTTCCTCTATAGTTCTTTCCATAGATTCGGTAATTTTATCGGCATACATGATTACCCTACCCCTATCATTACGGGCTGCCCTACCGATGGTTTGAATTAAAGCCCTGTCAGAACGAAGAAAACCTTCTTTATCAGCATCCAATATGGCAACAAAAGAAACTTCGGGCAAATCCAAACCTTCCCTTAATAAGTTAATACCTATCAGCACATCAAATTCACCCAACCTCAGTCCCCTTAAAATCTCTACACGTTCCAGGGTTTTTACTTCTGAATGTATATAACGGCACTTTATATTTAGCCTGTCCATATACTTGGTCAGTTCCTCGGCCATTCTTTTTGTTAGGGTAGTTACCAAAACCCTATCGCCCATTTTAATGGTTTTATCGATTTCGTCGAGCAAATCATCTACCTGGTTAATTGCCGGGCGAACCTCAATCAATGGATCCAGCAATCCTGTAGGGCGAATTACCTGTTCTACATAAACCCCGTCAGATTTTTGCAATTCATAATCGGCAGGAGTAGCACTTACATAAATTGTTTGCGGTGCCAGACGTTCAAATTCATCAAAATTAAGAGGGCGGTTATCCAGTGCAGAAGGTAAACGAAAACCATATTCTACCAGCGACATTTTGCGGGATCTGTCTCCACCATACATGGCTCTAATCTGAGGAACAGTAACATGGCTTTCATCAATCACCATCAAATAATCATCTGGAAAATAGTCCAATAAGCAGAAGGGTCTCATGCCCGGCGCGCGGCCATCAAAAAAACGTGAATAATTTTCAATCCCTGAGCAATAGCCCAGTTCTTTCATCATTTCTATGTCAAAGTTTACCCTTTCTTCCAGTCGTTTTGCTTCCAGTAACTGCCTGTCGTCGATTAACTGATTTTTCCTGATTTCCAGTTCTTCCTGAATACCCCATATTGAAGAGTTAAATCTGTCCTTTGGCGTCACAAACAAATTGGCCGGATAAATTGCCATATCTTCAAGTTTCTCCAGCGTTTTGCCGGTTACGGGATCTATTACGCTAAGTTCTTCAATGTCATCACCAAAGAATGATACGCGATATGCAGTATCCAGATAGGCTGGAAAAATATCCACTGTATCACCTTTTACCCTAAAAGTTCCCCTTTTAAAATCATTTGTGGTACGGGCATATAAAATCTCGACCAGGCTATGTAAAAAAGAGTTACGGGATATCCTTGTTCCAACAGAGAAGCGGAATACTGATCTTGAAAAATCCTCAGGATTACCCATACCATAAATGCAGGAAATGGACGAAACAACAATTACGTCACGACGGCCAGACATCAATGCTGATGTAGTACGCAGCCTTAACTTCTCTATCTCTTCATTTATACTAAGGTCTTTTTCTATATAAGTATTGGTGCTGGGCATAAAAGCCTCTGGCTGGTAATAATCATAGTAAGACACAAAATAATTCACTGCGTTTTCGGGAAAGAATTGCTTAAACTCTCCATACAGCTGTGCTGCCAGTGTTTTATTGTGGCTTAAGATTAAAGTAGGTTTTTGCGTTTGCTGGATTACATTGGCAACGGTAAATGTTTTTCCTGATCCGGTAACCCCCAAAAGGGTTTGGTAATGTTCATTTGCATCAACACCTTGAACAAGCTGCTGAATGGCATTAGGTTGATCTCCAGTAGGTTTATAATCTGAAACAAGTTGAAATTTCATCCGGGGTGTTTATGATTTAAATAGTCAGCGGTAGCATGGTATGAATTTCAAATTTACGAAAAGTTTATGGGGGTATCAAGGCTATAGCAGACACGCCCCCATATCTGCTTCTGCGCACTTTGTCCGGAGCTTCTGTACACCAAATGCGGCAAAAGGTACTTTTCTCCGCAGAAAATATGCGGAAGCCACACGCCAGGCATACATGAGGCAACAACATTTGCTTAAAGCGTTAAAAGGAACAAGCAATTGTTTTAAAGGGCAATTTTGTTTAAATTTATGTATGATATTCGAACTCAGCAAAATAAATTCACATGCCAATGTTTTCATTTCGGAGCTTCGAAATGAGCGTATTCAAAAAGATGCCATGCGTTTCCGCAGAAATATGGAACGTATAGGTGAGTTTTTTGCTTATGAAATCAGCAAAACGCTTGAGTATGAAAAAACTCAAACTCAAACCCCATTAGGCATTGCCCCAAGTGTGCAATTGCTGCAGCAGCCGGTTCTGGCAACTATTTTACGTGCAGGGCTTCCGTTGCATCAGGGCTTATTGAATGTTTTTGATCAGGCTGATGCTGCCTTTATTGCTGCATACCGAAGAACCCATAAAAGCGGAAGTTTTGAGATACAGATGGAACATATTTCATCTCCTGATTTAACAGACAAAACAGTGATCGTAGCTGATCCGATGCTGGCAACAGGTTTAACAATGGTACTTTGCTGCAAGGAATTAATACGAAGGTATCAAATCAAAGAACTACATATTGTTTCGGTAATTGCAAGTACTGAAGGTGTTAGACATGTAAGAGCAAATTTACCTAAAGCGAGGTTATGGCTGGGGGCTATTGACGAAGAAATGACCAGTAAAGCGTATATTGTGCCCGGATTAGGCGATGCCGGAGATTTGGCATACGGACTTAAGCAGTAAGGCGTTTTTACCATGATTAAACATATCTTTTTCGATTTAGACCACACCATTTGGGACTTTGACAGAAATGCTGAAGAAACTTTGCATGAACTTTATACCCATTATGAGCTTCAGAAACTTGGATTGACTTCTGCTGAAGATTTCATAACTACCTATACCGAAAACAACCATCTGCTTTGGGCCCAGTATCATGTTGGCAGCATTACTAAAGAGACACTAAGATCTGAACGTTTTAAAAAAACCTTTATCCAGCTTGGGATATCGCCTGAACTTGTGCCGCAGCAATTTGAAGAAGATTATGTGAGCTTAACCCCTACCCGAACCAATTTATTTGAAGGATCGGAAAAGGTATTGGCTTATCTGCAAAAAAAATATGCACTGCATATCATTTCTAATGGCTTTAAAGAAAGTACCCTGACTAAAATGGATCGCTCGGGCTTAAATCCGTACTTTAAGAATGTGATCATTTCTGAAGACGTGGGTGTTAATAAACCGGATAAAGCTATTTTTGAATATGCACTTGGTAAAGCCGGAGCAGAAAAACATGAATCTGTTATGATTGGTGATAGTGTTGAAGCGGACATTCGCGGAGCTCAGGGATATGGAATTAAAGCCATTTATTTTAATCCTTTAAATAAAGAAAAACCAGAAGATGTGGAATGGCAAATTACACATCTTGAAGAATTGCTATTGCATTTTTAATATCTAAATAAGTAAACTCCAAAAAATATTCAATGAAAAAACTCCTTTACATCTGCCTATTAGCATTAGGTTTTTCGGCTTGTCAGACCAGCCCTAAAGAAACTCAGAATATTGTAACACCTACGCCAAATGGTGTTCCGTCAGCACAATCTGCCGCCCCATCTGGCCCTGCTCAACAAAATGCAACTGCTGGTGAGCGGCCAGCAAATAATCCTGCACACGGACAACCTTTTCATGATTGTTCAATTCCGGTAGGTGCTCCACTTAATGCAAAAAATACGACTGCGCCTGCCAGCCAGGCTCCGGTTGCTGCACCTGCACCACAGCAAGTACCTGCAGGCAATAAAGAAGTAAAACTAAATCCACCACATGGACAACCCGGACACGACTGCAAAGTGTCGGTTGGCGCACCTTTATCCTAATATAATAACCAGAGACTAAGCGTGAAGATTCCAAGCATTAAAGGTTTTGATCAGCAAACCCTTGAAAAGTATGTGAAAAATACCGGATGGTTAATGCTGGCACGAGTAGGTAGCATGGCTATTAAAATTCTGGTGGCAATTGCTTTAACCCATTACTTAAGCAAAAGTGATATTGGAATACTTAACTATCCCGTAGCTTTTGTTACTTTTTTTACAGCTGCCGCTGCCTTAGGGGTTGATGGATTTGTAACCAGAGAGTTATTGCGCTACCCGGAAAAGAAGGACCAATTACTTGGCACGGCATTCATTTTAAAGGTTACCGGGGGGTTAATTATTCTTCCAATTATCTACGCAACCTACACTATAGTTAATAACTATAAAGTTATAGAAACTCCATTGATTTTTGTTATGACAGTCGGTTTTACCGGATTAATCCAATCATTCAACATCATAGATAGTCACTTTCAATCCAAAACGCAGGGTAAATATATTATGCGTGTGCAAATTGCAGGCAACCTGCTTTCTGCAGCAATCAAGCTGGCATTGATCATTATTGGCGCAAGTTTGGAATGGTTCGTTTTTGCACTTTTATTAGATGCTGTATTATTGGCAACCGGTTATTTATTTATTTATCAAAACAATGGAGAGTCAATCCTTAAATGGACATTTAAAACTGACATTGCCAAATTTCTTTTAAAAAACTCATGGCCTTTAGCGTTCTCAGCTATCCTTGTTTCTATTTATCTGAACATTGATAAGCTGATGATTGAGTATTATAAGGGGGCGGGAGATCTGGGGGTATACGCCAATGCCGTTCAGCTGGCTGAGGCATGGTACTTTATTCCCGTTGCCATTACTGCATCGGTATTTCCGGCCATTATGAATGCCCGACGAGATGATCCTGAGCGGTATCAGAGGAGGATGCAAAACATGTACGATTTAATGGTTTGGATTAGTATGGCCCTGGCAATAGTTATTACCATTAGCGCCCCGCTTATTTTCAGGATTTTATTTACTGAAGAGTTTTATGATGGTGCGCATGTATTATCTATAAATATCTGGGCAGGGATTTTTGTATTCCTGGGTACCGCAAGCGCCCAGTTTTTAATTGCTGAGGGTTACACAAAACTCTCTATGCTACGTACTGCAATGGGAGCCCTGATTAATATTGTATTAAACATTTTTTGGATCCCTAAATATGGGATTGCAGGAGCAGCTTTTGCCACGCTGGTTGCTTATGCCTGTTCCACATTTTGGATTTTACTTATTCCTAAAACAAGGCAGCAAGGTGTAATGATGCTTAAGTCGCTATTCTTAATTACATTATATCAGAAATTAAAAGGCTCAACAGACTAACCAGGATAGGCGCTACATAAATTTTAATATTAATATATTAGCGCTTTGCAATTAACGTTTTAACTTTACCACAAAATCATAACATATTAAAAATGTCCTTAAGAAAGGTAATAAGATCAATTGTATATAAGCCCAAAAACATACTGGAGCTCATTCAGCTTAAAGCTAAAATAAAAAACAGCACCGGAAAACTCCAGATTATTATTGGGGCACATACAACTGACTATAAAG
This sequence comes from Pedobacter ginsengisoli, assembly GCF_002736205.1. Lineage (NCBI taxonomy): Bacteria > Pseudomonadati > Bacteroidota > Sphingobacteriia > Sphingobacteriales > Sphingobacteriaceae > Pedobacter > Pedobacter ginsengisoli. The sequence goes on from NZ_CP024091.1 coordinate 4,183,771, forward strand.
ATTGGCTACCGACAAATATTGAGAACCTTAATTTGTTAGAGATTGATTCGTTCGATAATTTGTTTGGAGATAAAAAAGCTGACCGCTTTTTGGCTGAACATGTTTTTGAGCACATTAGCTATGACGATGCAATAATTGCTTTAAAAAACTGCAACAAATACCTTAAAAAAGGCGGGGTAGTTAGAATTGCTGTTCCGGATGGTTTTCATCCCAATCCTGATTATATAAACATGGTGAAACCGGGTGGACACGGTGAGGGCGCTCATGATCATAAACTATTGTATGATTATAAAACGCTCTCTAAAGCGTTTGAAGAATCTGGTTATCGTGTAAATCTTTTAGAATATTATGACGAGAATGGTCAGTTCCATTTTAATGAGTGGGACAGTAAAGACGGGCACGTGATCAGATCTAAAAGGTATGATAAACGTTTTAATGAACCTTTGGGTTATTCATCGTTAATTGTTGAAGGTATAAAAGATTAGATTTATGCAAACCTTTGCTCCAATAGCATTATTTGTTTACAATCGTCCTGAACATACTGCGCGAACCATTAAGTTTTTACAACAGAATGAACTGGCTGCCGAAAGCCGGTTGTTTGTATTTTCTGATGGATTTAAATCCGATGCGGACGAAAAAAATGTGCTTGAAGTAAGGGATCTGCTTAAAAACATTGAGGGGTTTAAATCTGTTGAAATTGTAGAGTGCAAGGAAAATATGGGACTTGCCAAATCAATTATTATTGGGGTAAGTAAACTTATAAAAGACTACAAGCAAGTAATTGTTTTTGAAGATGACCTGATCACCTCTCCTTATACCTTAACCTATTTTAATGAAGCTTTAAACCGCTACAGGGATGAAAGCAAGGTAATGCATATTGGCGCTTACATGTATAATTTAAAGGGCGCTGATTTGCCGGAAACATTCTTTTATCGCGCTGCGACAAGCTGGGGATGGGCAACATGGGAAAGGGCCTGGCAACATTTTGAGCCAAACATAGATACATTGATGGCTAAGTTTGACAAATCTGCAAAAAGCGCCTTTTCTATTGAGCATACTATGAATTTCTGGAAACAGATGGAGGATTTTAAAAGCGGGAAGAACAATTCATGGGCAATAAGATGGTATGCTTCTATATTTTTAAAAGGAGGGCTAACACTTAACCCCTCACAATCATTAGTGAACAATATAGGCCATGACGGCTCAGGCATACATTCGGGTATTAACGACATTTACAATGTGATCATCAACCCGAAACCTATTAGCTATTTCCCCTCTTCAATAGCAGAAAACCCTGCGGCATATATGGCCATTAAGGGTTTCCTTCAAAATAGAAAAGGAAACTTATGGGACCGATTTAAACGTTACGTAATACAACGATTGAAATAAAAACTACGGCTTTCTGGCCTCTAAAATAATGTAAGGCGAAAGCTGTTTGGAGTTGAAAGGAAATATTTTGGTAAATACTTTACCTGCCAGCCACATCGATTTTTTTAGCAACCTTACTCCTGCCGATTTTTGCTGTTCGTTTTCAAGCCACAAACTAAAATGGCCATAGTATCTGGATTGCACTATATTTAAACCTGCCTGCTTACATATGCTTTCGAGCAGTTTTGGATCCATGCAATCAATATTGTGTTTGTCGTAATTCTCCCTGTCAAAGTTTTTTTGAAACCAGCCATTTAAGGCTCTAAAGTTCGGAAGTGTAATGAACAGGGTACCTCCCGGTTTTACAAAATTGATATGCCTGTTAATGATGTCGGCCGTATCGTTAAAATGCTCTATAAGCCCACAAGATAAAACCAGATCGTATTGTTGCGCTGAAGTATAGTTAAATAAATCAGTTTCGATAATATGAATATCTTTTTCGCTTAGTTGATTGGCTTGTAATAAATCATTGGTAACCGGAGGATGCACAAAATAATCGAGCAGGGTAACATCAAGCTTAAAGTACTTTTTCAGAAAAACTGCATAATACCCGGGAAACCCACCCAATTCAATAGCCGTTTTAATTTTTTGGCCGGTAATGATGTTTGCCAGTTCCTTATGAAAAAGATAGTTTTCGGGAATATTCACCGACAACCCGGTTTTGCTTTCCCAATATTTCACCCAAAACTGTCTGTCGGTTAACAGGTTACCCATATTATATTTTTAGTTCTTCTAAATGGACGACTATTACTGGATTTAATTACTTAAAGTCTGTAAAAAATCAAAGTCTGACGAAAATACACAAGAATTTAATAAAGATTGAAAATATATATTATTTTAGGCTGCATATCCGTTTTAACAAGGGACATTTATCTAAGTTTGATTAATTGAAAGTAGTACACCTAAATACATACGAAGGTAATGGAGGCGCCGGAAGGGCCTGCCTCAGGCTAAGCAATGCGCTAAATGCCAGTGGTGCCGACTCTAAGGTTATGGTTTACTTTCAGTTCAAGGAGAGTTCAAAAACGGGAACTTTTAGTAAAGGTATTTTTGCAAGAGCCAGGGCCGTATTTAATATTCTTTCTGAACGTTATTTATCTAAGGCGGTATCTAAAGCTGTAAAAACACCTTTCTCGCTGCAATGGTTTGGAACTTCAATAGTTGACCATCCGACAGTAAAGGAGGCCGACATTATACACCTGCACTGGATTAATCATGGATTTTTATCTCCGAAATTTTTGGCAGAGATTGATGAATTGGAGAAGCCCGTTGTTTGGACATTTCACGACAGCAATGCTTTTACCGGTGGCTGCCATGTGCGCTATTCATGTGAAAATTATTTTAAAGAATGTGGTAATTGCCCATTACTGCGCTCTAGTGGTAAGAATGATTTCTCGCACAAAACATGGTTGCGTAAGAAAAAGGCCTATTCAGAATTAAACTGTCATATTGTTGCCCCGAGCAGATGGATGGCAGATTCTGTAAAACTAAGCAGTTTAATGGGGTTTAGAGAGGCAACGGTTATCCCCAACACAATAGAAACAGCTGTATTTAAGCCTTATGTAAAATCGGAAGCCAAAAAAATCCTTAAAATAGATCCGAAAAAATTTGTGCTGATGAGTGGTTTTATGCCCTCTAAAAATGACAAGCATAAAGGTACTTCCTATTTAATAGATGCTTTAAATGATCTGGCCACAAGACCGGGGATTGTTAAGGAGAATATTGAACTGATCATTTTTGGTAATAAGGATAATGCTGAAATGCCGGAATTCCCTTTTAAAACAACATTTCTGGGTACGATTAGTAATGATGATCATCTGGCTAAATGTTATTCGGCAGCAGATGTATTTATAACGCCTTCTCTTGAAGACAATTTACCCAACACGGTAATGGAAAGCCTTTCCTGCGCAACACCTGTAGTGGCCTTTAAAACAGGTGGTATACCAGATATGGTAAAGCATCTTGAAAATGGGTATCTGGCAGAATACCAGTCATCTGAAGACCTGGCAACAGGCATTGAGTGGCTATATCACGATGAAAATGCACCAGAAATTCAGAAAGAGGCAAGAAGAACAATTTTAAATCAGTTCTCTGAACAAGTAATTGCAGAAAAACACTTATTATTGTATCAATCACTGATTGATTTACAACCCCGATAAATTTTAGATTCAGAACAGCATGCAGCCAAAGTTAAGTGTTATTACTATCGTTTATAATAATGTAAAGGATATTGAGCGCACCATGCTTTCTGTGCTGAATCAAACTTATAAAAACATCGAATATATTGTTATTGATGGCGCTTCAAAAGACGGGACGGTAGACAAGATCTATAATTATAAATCGAGATTAGCGCAGTTTATTTCTGAGCCTGACAAAGGTATATATGATGCCATGAATAAAGGACTTGCGCTTGCCACAGGAGACTATGTTCTTTTCATGAATTCAGGAGATGAGATTTATGCATCTGAGACTGTGAGTGAAGTATTTTTGAGTGCCGCAGGGGCAGATATTTATTATGGCGAAACTGAAATGTTTGACGAAGACTGGATAAGCCTTGGGCAGAGAAGGCATCATGCACCTGAAAATTTTGACTGGCAAAGCTTTAGATATGGAATGAGTATAAGCCACCAGGCCATTTATGTAAGGAGAAGTTTAGCTGAGCCTTACGACTTAAGATATAAGTATAGTGCTGACATTGACTGGATCATTAAAGCGGCCAAACATGCCTCGAGCATTGTAAACACCCACATTTATGTAGCTAAATATCTTGTAGGCGGCATTTCAAAGAAAAAACATATGGCCAGTCTTAAAGAACGATTCCACATCTTTACAAAATATTATGGCCTGATTCCGAACCTGATTAATCACATTTTTATTGCGATTAATCTGGCTCAATATTTTATTCGTCACCGCAGAACAAACGATTAGTTCTGTAGCTAAGGGTTTGTTGACCAAAGACCGGCTTCTTTTACGAAAACCCTTCTGTTTAATTTTAACTGGGATACCACCAGTTCAGCAAAATCTTCTGGCTGCATCACCCTTTCAGGATTTCCATCAGTAAGTTTAAGATCTTTAGCCATATCAGTTGCAACGGTACTTGGCAGCAATGTGCTTACGCGGATATTGTGCTTGCGTACCTCTTGCATTAATGACTCAGACATCCCAATTAGCCCAAATTTTGAAGCACTGTAAGCACTGGTTACTGCTGCACCATTTTTGCCCGCTGTAGATGATATATTAATGATATCACCCGTTTTTCGTGCTATCATTTCAGGCAATACCGCTCTTGTAGTGTAATAAGCACCAAATAAGTTCACTTTAACTATTTCTTCCCATCTTGACGGTTCCAATTCAAGAAAAGGCCCAAAAGATGCAGTTCCGGCATTGTTAATTAAAATATCAATTACACCCAATTCAGATTTTACCTGAGCAACAGCAGCATTGACATTATCGATATCAGATACATCAACAGTAGCGATTGCAGTTTTAACACCATACCCCTTTAACTCCCCGGCAAGAGTTTTTAAGTCGGATGCTGTTCTGGCCAATAAACCTATATTAACACCTTCTTGTGCCAAAGCAATGGCCATTGCTTTTCCTATTCCCTTACCTGCTCCTGTAATTATTGCGTTTTTACCTTTTAATGATTCCATTTTTATTGAATTAGGGAGCAAAATTAAGAAAAAGACAAGGGTTGATATCCGATTGTAAAACTTATGACTTACAAAAAAGAAAAGCGGGTGCATCATGTTTATGTGATACACCCGCTTTAGGTATGGTTACATTACCCTCCTGACGGAGCGATAATGGTATTTTAATTATTGAAACTTCTTAGCATTGATTTTACGCTCATTCTCTGTTAGGTAGATTTTACGTAAACGCATGCTTGCTGGTGTAATCTCAATGTATTCGTCGGCCTGGATATACTCCATTGCTTCTTCCAGAGAGAATTTAATAGCTGGTGCAATACGGGTATTATCATCAGTACCAGAAGCGCGCATGTTTGTTAAAGCTTTTCCTTTAACAATGTTGATTACTAAGTCATTGTCACGGATGTGCTCACCAAGGATCTGACCTTCGTAAATATCAACTCCCGGATCAACAAAGAAACGGCCACGATCCTGTAATTTATCAATTGAATAAGCGGTAGTGTTGCCTTTATCCATTGATACCAATACACCATTTAACCTTCCAGGGATATTACCTTTCCAAGGCTCATAAGCTTTGAAACGGTGAGCCATAATTGCCTCTCCAGCTGTTGCAGTTAATACGTTGTTTCTTAAGCCGATGATACCACGCGAAGGAATCTCAAATTCTAAATGCTGTAAATCACCTTTAGGCTCCATAATCAATAATTCACCTTTACGCTGAGTTACCAATTCAATTACTTTACCAGCAACCTCACCAGGTACATCAACAATAAGGGTTTCGATAGGTTCACATTTTTTACCATCAATTTCTTTAACGATAACCTGTGGCTGACCAACCTGAATTTCATAACCTTCGCGACGCATGGTCTCGATCAATACTGATAAATGCAGGATACCCCTTCCATATACTAAGTAAGAATCAGGAGATTCAGTCTCAACAACTTTAAGTGCTAAGTTTTTCTCCATCTCTTTGTATAAACGCTCTCTGATTCTTTGTGAGGTTACAAATTTACCTTCTTTACCAAAGAATGGCGAGTTATTGATGGTGAACAACATATTCATTGTTGGCTCATCAATTTTGATTACAGGTAGTTGTTCTGGTGCCTCAAAATCAGCAATAGTATCGCCAATCTCAAAACCATCGATACCTACAACTGCGCAGATGTCGCCAGATTTCACTTCCTGAGTACGGATTTTACCTAGACCCTCAAAAGTATATAATTCTTTTACTCTTGATTTTACGATTTTACCATCGCGTTTGATTAAAGTTACCGGTTGGTTTTCTTTAATAGAACCGCGGTGTACACGACCAATTGCGATACGACCTACGAAAGATGAATAATCTAAAGAAGTGATTTGCATTTGTAAAGTACCATCGTTAGTTGGTGCTGCAGGAATGTTAGCGACAACAGCATCTAAAAGCGCAAAGATGTCTGTAGTAGGCACTTTCCAGTCAGTACTCATCCAGCCTTGTTTAGATGAACCGTAGATTACAGGGAAATCAAGTTGATCTTCAGTTGCTTCAAGGTTGAAGAACAATTCGAAGATCTGCTCATATACTTCTTCAGGACGACAGTTTTCTTTATCAACTTTATTTACAACAACGATAGGTTTTAAGCCTAAAGCCAAAGCTTTTTGAGTTACGAAACGGGTTTGAGGCATGGCACCTTCAAAAGCATCACACAATAACAATACACCATCAGCCATTTTCAATACACGCTCTACCTCACCACCGAAATCGGCGTGACCAGGGGTATCGATAATGTTGATTTTAACGTCTTTATACTGAACAGAAACGTTTTTTGACACGATGGTAATACCGCGCTCACGCTCCAAATCATTGTTATCAAGTATTAAATCTCCCGTTTGTTCGTTATCACGGAAGATTGAACAAGAGTGTAAGATCTTATCAACCAGTGTAGTCTTACCGTGGTCAACGTGGGCTATGATAGCTATATTTCTTAATTTTTGCATAAAATGCTGCTAATTTTTGGCGCAAAGATAAGATTAATTATCGAAATTTCAGCGCATTATATTTATACGGTTTATCTAAACAATGTGTATATTAAGCTGTTTCACATATATCAGATTATTACGGCCATGAGCAAAACAAAAAAAACCGATAAAAAAAACGAACCAAAAACAGAACCGCCACACAAAACTGGACTTGATGAGTGGAACGACCGTTTGGACCAGAATTTTGAAAACGAACATGAAGGAAATGAGCTTGCCGACGAAAAAGCAAGGGACTACTCTTATAGGGCAGGAAGCGGAGACCAATCGGACGAAACCATAGATATCCAAAAGTAAGATCCCCAAGATGTTAAAAAAGGCGATAATAGTAGGGGCTAGTGGCCTTATAGGCAACAACTTGTTAACACGGTTACTGAACAACACCTATTATAGTGAGGTGCTTGTTATTGTGCGAAAAACATTAAATATTGAGCATGACAAATTAAAAGAACTGATTGTTGACTTTGACCACATAGATCAATATTCAGCTGAAATTGTTGGCGATATCGTGTTTTGTTGCTTAGGCACAACAAATAACAAAACACCAGACAAAGCACAATATAGAAAGATTGATTACCAATACCCTCTAGATATTGGTGCTATTGCCCAAAATAATGGTGCTACTGCCTACCACCTGGTTTCTGCTATGGGTGCAGATGTTAACTCATCTATTTTCTATTCAAAAACCAAGGGCGAGGTTGAGCGGGACCTAAAGGCTATCCCTTTTAAAAGCATCTACATCTATCGCCCTTCGTTATTAGATGGCAATCGTGAAGAAAAACGCGTGGCAGAAAAAATCATGATAGGCCTGATGCGTTTCTTAAATCCACTTCTAATGGGAAGCTTAAAAAAATACCGGAGTATTAAGATTGAAACCGTTGCTTCGGCAATGCTTAAAGAATCGTTAACCGACAAAAAAGGCATATTTATTTACGCTTCAGATCAGATTGAAGCGCTGGGATAGCGGTTAAAAAAGATTCTTTTTACCAAAGGCCCATAGCAGAAATGGTATCATGGCTTTTGCCCAGGTTGCCAACTCGTGCTTACCCCCTACCATTTCATAATAAGCGATATCATCAGGTCTTTTATAGCCCTTTTTTAAAAGTTCTTTAATTACGTCAATTGTGTCGTCAATAGAATCTATAATATAGTTTTTGTTTCTATCCGCCAATTCGTCTTCAGTACCTGTCATTAGCCAGAACTTCAAGTCTGGTTTTGTCTTTGTATCTTTAATACGCTGGTGCAAAATACGATCGTTATCGGTATAACCATCCTTTAGATCCTTTTTGCGCCACCAGAATGATCCTGAAAAAACACCAACTGCATCAAAATAATTGTCATTGTTCCAGGCCACATCAAAAGCAGTTAACCCACCTAACGAGAAACCGGCAAAAGCACGTTTTCCATTAATCGGGAATTCAACGGTGGCTTGAACGAAAGGTATTAGTTCTTTTATAATAAAGTCTGTATAAGCTTGTGCCTTGCTCCCCCTGTTCTGAAAATCAGGCATGCCTGCAACACCGTATTCCTGTAAACGATTGCCTGAAGTTTTTACGGCCACAACTACCAATGGTTCTATCTTATTTTGCCCATATAGTGTGTCGAGTGTGTTTTGCAGCTGCAATTCTGCTGCATCCTGGCCATCATTTAATAACAGCAGGTTTAATTGTTCATTGCCCAAAAGATTATCCGGAGCAAAGATTTCGACCTCTACTCCTCTTTTAAGATATTTTGATTGTATCGTTTTTTCTGTTTTAATAACCCCTGGAAGTGATATTGTAGTGTACATAATTCAGCTATTCCCTTTCTCTCAAATGCCCTACAAAGGTAGTACTCTCTGCAAAAATTATAATAATCGGCATGTAATTTTATACAAAACAGATATTTACCATAAGAAATAAGCTTGTTCCTTGTTTTTAACATTCTTTATTTCTTATCTTAAAGCATCTAAATTTTACGGGATGAAAGAGGAATATAAAAAGTGGCACAGCAATAACCTGAGTGCCGATTTTGAATTGCTCGCTTTTGGGCACAGCGGCTTTCCGGTCCTTCTTTTTCCAACCAGTATGGGGCGATATTTTGAAGCTAAGGACTTCAAAATGATTGAATCTATCCAGTGGTTTATAGATGAGGGAAAAGTTAAGGTGTATTGTGTTGACAGCATTGATGGTTTGAGCTGGTACAACAGAAGCATTCATCCGGCCGAGAGGGTAAAAAATCATATTTTATACGATAAGCTTTTATTGGAGGAGGTTTCGGCAATGGCCCGGGATGAGACCGGATATCATAAAATTATAACCGCCGGCTGCAGTTTTGGCGGATATCATGCAGCAAATTTTGCTTTCAGGCATCCCTGGCTGGTTAGCCATATGTTTAGTATGAGCGGAATATTTGATATTAAAGGGCAACTTGACGGATTCTACAATGATGATGTTTACTTTAATAACCCTGCAGACTTTCTACCAAATGACAATAATCCGGAATTGCGGAACATGAAAATAATACTGGGTACGACAGACAGGGATATCTGTAAGCCGGATAATGAACGAATGGCTGAACTATTAACTAATAAAGGTGTTAATCATTGGCTGGATGTAAGAGAAAATGCAGATCATGATTGGCCAATATGGCGAAAGATGCTACCTGAGTACTTATCACAATTATAATTTAACTAGAAACATCTAAAATATATACCATGAAAAAAATCGGAATACTGTTCGGCAAAGAAAGATCTTTTCCAGAGGCTTTTGTGAAGCGCGTAAATGAGATTGCAGGAAAAGACATCAAAGCCGAGTTTGTAACTATTGATAAAATATTTCAAGCAGAACCACTGGATTATGCAGTAATAATAGATAGAATTTCTCAGGATGTTCCTTTTTACCGTTCTGCATTAAAGAACGCCGCAATTACCGGAACTGCAGTAATTAACAACCCCTTTTGGTGGAGTGCAGACGAGAAGTTTTTTAATAATGCACTGGCGGTTAAAGTTGGGATCCCGGTACCCAAAACGGCTTTGATACCATCATATGAGCAGCCTGATGATACTTCTGACGAATCATTCAGCAACCTGGCGTTTCCACTTGATTGGGAGGCCATTTTTGAATACACGGGTTTCCCTGCATACATGAAGCCCTTTGATGGAGGTGGATGGAAAGAAGTTTATAAGCTACATGATGTTGAAGATTTTTTTGATAAACATAGCCAGACAAAAAAGACGGTCATGATGCTTCAGGAGGAAATTATTTTTGATGAATATTTTAGATGCTATTGCATTGGAGGCAAATATGTGCGCATTATGCAGTATGAACCTCGTAATCCTTTTCATCTACGCTACCAGGTAAACACACCCCCTTCAAGCGAGAAGCTGTTAAAAACCATTCATGATTATGTGATTAAACTCAACCAGTATTTGGGTTATGATTTTAATACAGTAGAATTTGCTGTACGCAATGGAATACCTTATGCAATAGATTTCTGCAATCCGGCACCTGATGCTGAGGTGACCAGCGTTGGACTGGAGAATTTTGAATGGGTTGTTGAAACTTCAGCCCGGTATGCCATTGAAAGAGCACAAGCCCACATTGATGGACAGGACAATTTAACCTGGGGAGAATATATTAAAGCTTCTGCTAGCGGGCAGCCATTAGCAGGTAAAACCAAACCTAAAAAGGCAACTGCTGCAAAAAAATAATCAGGGATAAACAGGAGGGAATTAGATATGATGAATGAATTTACGCTGGGGGTAGAAGAAGAATACATGGTGATTGATCCGGTAACCCGTGAACTTACCTCGCATGATCAAAAAATTGTTGAAGCAGCCCAAAAAATACATAAGGATCAGGTTAAAGCCGAAATGCACCAGGCAGTTGTAGAGGTTGGAACAGGAATTTGCAAAAACACAGAACAAGCACGCGCTGAAATATCGCAGTTGAGATACACTGTTTCGCAACTTGCAGGTGAGCAGGGATTACGAATTGGTGCGGCAGGTACGCATCCTTTTTCCCATTGGGAGAAACAGTTAATTACTGAGCATCCGCGTTACAGTGAAATAGTTAACGAACTTCAGGAAGCTGCAAGGTCAAATCTGATTTTCGGGTTACATGTACATGTGGGTTTTCAATCACGCGAGCTGGCAATTCATATTGCAAACCAGGTCCGCTATTTTCTACCTCATGTTTTTGCTTTATCCACCAACTCGCCTTTCTGGGAAAGCAGAAATACGGGATACAAATCATTCAGGACTAAGGTGTTTGACAAATTCCCAAGAACAGGAATACCTGACATTTTTAATAGTATTGAGGATTACGACAATTATGTTAAGCTGCTAATTAAAACCAATAGTATTGACAATGCAAAAAAGATCTGGTGGGACATTAGGGTTCATCCTTTCTTTGAAACGATAGAGTTCAGGATATGTGATTGCCCAATGCTGATTGACGAAACTATGGCTTTTGTAGCTCTTTTTCAGGCACTTTGTGCCAAATTATATAAGTTACGTTTACAGAATATGAAATTTATAAGCTATTCAAGAGCCCTTATAAATGAGAATAAATGGAGGGCGGCACGCTATGGGATAGATGGAAATCTGATTGATTTTGGAAAGGAAATGGAAGTAAACTGCAGAAACCTGATTTTGGAGTTATTGGATTTTATTGATGATGTGGTAGATGACCTGGGATGCAGAAATGAGATCAATTATGTGCTTAAAATTCTTGAAAATGGAACAGGGGCAGACAGGCAATTGGCTGTTTACGAACAAAATGGTAACTTTGAGGCCGTAGTAGATTACATTACTACACAAACATTAATTGGGGCTAAACAGTGAGCATAATAGATAGAAATAAGATTAGGGTTGCCGTAATTGACATGAATAATGGGGTTACCAACCAGGGGATGCGTGGGATACAGGAAATCTTGTTGCGTTATCGAACAGAGAATGATATTGATTTATGGTATGATATATTTGATTTAAGGCAAAAGGGAGAGATTCCGGATGAATACTATGACATCTACATCTCAAGCGGTGGTCCGGGGAATCCGTTTGATGGTGTGGGCGAAAAATGGGAAAATGACTTTTTTAACCTGCTAAATAAAATAGAGAACCATAATAAAATCAGTCAACAGAAAAAACATGCCTTTTTAATTTGCCATTCGTTTCAAATGGCTTGCAGGAAATATCATGTAGGTGAAGTTATCAGAAGAAAATCAACCGCTTTTGGCATTTTCCCTGTTTTTTTAACCGAAGAAGGTGAAAATGATTTAATTTTTAATGGTCTGCCGAATCCACTATATGCTGTTGACAGCAGAGACTGGCAGGTTGTAAATCCTGACGATGTTTTGTTTTCGAACGAAGAGGCCAAAGTTTTAGCGTTAGAAAAGGAAAGACCACATGTTGACCTGGAGCGCTGTGTTATGGCAGTTCGCTTCACCAAGGAAATTGTTGGAACACAGTTTCATCCGGAGGCAGACCCTGTTGGCATGAAAATGTATCTGTTACAAGAGGATAAGATGAAGACCATTACTGAGCATCACGGCAAGGAAAAATATGAGGATATGTTATTGAGTCTCGACAATCCAGATAAAATTAAACTTACGCAAAGCATTATCCTGCCTAATTTTTTAACTGAGGCATTAAATGCTTTACAGGAAGCATAGCTATGATTAGTAAATACAGAGCACAGTTTAATGGTTCTTTCTCCGAGAAGAAGTACAACAGCTTTATAAAGATGCTGGAATCTGGGTTTACTAATATTCCCTTTAGAGTTGCTGAAACTCCGGTTTTCATTCCTTCAGAATTACAGAAAAAACTAATTGAGGCTGGTGAAGAAATTATAAAACTCATAAAACAGCCTAATTTTAAGGAGCTGACAAAAGGTGCAGTACCTTTGAACTGGAATGTTCCAAATGAAAATGACCACCCGCATTTTTTAACTTTCGATTTTGGAATATGCAAAGATGCTAATGGTGCTCTGGTACCTAAGCTTATTGAAATGCAAGGATTCCCATCCTTATATGGATTTCAGTCTGAAATGGCAAGGGTTTATAAAGAGTCGTATGCATTACCCCCAATATTAACTCCATTTTTTAATGGTCTTAACGAGGAATCGTATATAAGCTTGTTTAAAAAGGTGGTTCTAGGGAAATATGCACCCCAGGAGGTTGCATTAATGGATATAGATGCACCGAATCAAAAAACTGCCATTGACTTTTTGGTTACCCAAAAGTATTTAGGCATTAAGATTTTGAGCCTAACCGACATCTTTAAAGAAGGGAACGCTCTTTTCTATATGGAAGATGGAAAGAAAATCCAGTTAAAAAGAATCTACAACCGGCTTATTTTTGATGAAATTGGTGATAAAACAGCTCTTTTTGAGCAATGCTTTGACCCCAGATCGGAAATTGACATTGAATGGATTACACACCCTAACTGGTTTTACAGGATTAGTAAGTATACTATGCCTTTTTTGAAGAGTGAGTTTGTACCAGAAACTCATTTCCTGAATACGCTATCTGAAATACCTTCGGATCTTGAAAACTATGTATTAAAGCCGCTATTTTCTTTCGCGGGCATGGGTGTGATTATAGATGTAACAAAAGAAGATATAGCCGAAATTAAAGATCCTAAGAATTGGATACTTCAACGAAAAGTTGTTTATGAACCTGTTATAGAATCACCTAACGGAGGTGTGAAAGCCGAAATCAGATTGATGTATTTATGGGCCGATGGTGACGAACCACAATTATGCATTAATCTGGCCCGTTTAAGTAGAGGTAAGATGATTGGTGTTAGATATAATAAAGATTTTGATTGGGTTGGTGGTACAGTTGGACTAATGGAAGGGTAAATTTACAATTAACAGACCCAGGGAAAACAGGCATTAACTAAATTTGTGATTATGGATATTCAGACTATTCTGGTAATTATACTGTTTGCGGGAGCGCTATTTTATGTTGGTCGCATTGTTTACCGTTCTATAGCCCCTAAAACAGGTAGCTGTGGCTCAAACTGTAAGTGTGGTGTAGATTTTTCGAATGTTAAAATAGACAAGAAATAGATTTCATCTATGACAGCTGTACTGGAACCTTTTAAAGTCTATTTAAAAAACAAAGTAGCCATAACGGATGAGCAGTTTGACCTCATTTCGGATAAACTTAAAATAAAAACCTTCGACAAGAATGAAATGATTTTGATGAAGGGCGAGATTTTGTCCTATGGCTTTTTTGTTTTAAGTGGTTTATTACGTAGCTATTCAATTGACAATAAAGGAAAAACACATATTATTCAATTCGCACCTGAACAGTGGTGGTTATCTGAAAGGAATGGGATGTTCAATGAAGCTTCGGAGTTTTTTATTGATGCCATTGAACCTACTACTGCCATTGCAGTAAACAAAGATTTTATGAACGATGCTGCAAAGCATGTGCCCTGCATGAGTGATCTGAATAGTACTATGCTTAATAACTCTATCAGATTCATGCAAAAGAGAATTAATATGCTTTTGAGCGCTACTGCTGAGGAACGTTACTTGAATTTTATACAGCTATATCCAAATTTGACATTAAGGGTACCACAGTGGATGATCGCTTCTTATTTAGGCATTACACCAGAATCTTTAAGCAGGGTACGTAAGGACCTGGCACATAAGCATTTTAAACCCTAGCACTTTCTTATCATAGGTCAATGTGTGGCTAAACCTATAGCCCTAATTTTGTGTTGTAATTAAAAGAACAACTTAAAAAAACAATATTATGGCAACTACACAATGGTCATTAGACCCAACCCACAGTGAATTACAATTTAAAGTAAAACATTTAATGATTACTACTGTAACCGGTAGTTTGCATTTAATTAGTGCAACATTAAATTCAGAAGGTGATAACTTTGAAAATGCTAAGGTTACTTTTGAGGGTGAAACTTCATCTATTAATACCGGAAACACAGATAGAGACAATCACTTAAAAAGTGCCGATTTCTTTGATGCTGAAAAATTCCCTAAAATCACTTTCGAATCTACCTCGTTAACCAAAGACGGTGATGATTACATTATAAATGGAAATTTAACTGTTAAAGGCATTACAAATCCGGTAGAATTAAATGCTGAATTTGGTGGTATTGCTACAGATCCATGGGGTAATACAAAAGCTGGTTTTACTATAAGTGGCAAAATAAACAGAACTGATTTCGGTTTAACATGGAATGCAGCATTAGAAACTGGTGGTGTTATGGTAAGTGAAGCTGTAAAAATAGCAGGTGAGTTACAATTTGTAAAACAAGCCTAAAAAACAAAACCAGCATCCATAAAATATTAAAAAGACAAATGGAAGCAAAAATTAAAACGGTGTCGGCCATTTTAAATGCGCCGGCACCTCATATGGTAGGTGATGGATTTAGGGTACATAATTTTTTTCCCAAAGGATATAAAATTAAAATGAGTCCGTTTTTTATGCTGGATTACAATTCCAGGATAGAATTCTCTGCACGTAATGCGCCCAGAGGTGTAGGAGTTCATCCGCATCGTGGCTTTGAAACCGTAACTATTGCCTATCACGGCGCAGTTGCACATCACGACAGTGCCGGCAACAGTGGTGTAATTTATCCGGGTGATGTTCAGTGGATGACTGCAGGAAGTGGAATTTTACATAAAGAATATCATGAAGAAGCCTTCTCTAAAAAAGGCGGAGCTTTTCAAATGGTACAGTTATGGGTGAATTTACCTGCAAAGAATAAAATGACCACACCAAAGTATCAGGAGGTAAAGCATAGTGATATCGCAAGATACAAGCTTGATGATGAAGCCGGGATGATTGAGGTGATTGCCGGTGAATATAATGAGACCAAAGGATCTGCAAGCACCTTTACTCCTTTAAACCTACTTAATGCCCGCCTAAATAAAGGAGGCAAGGCATATTTTGATTTTCCTGCCGAGTATAATACTGGTTTTATGATTATAGAGGGCAGTGTAAAAATTAATGGAACTGAAATTGCCAAAACCGATCAGTTTGTTCATTTTAAAAATGAGGGTACTGCAATTGAAGCAGAAGCTTTAGAAAACAGCATAGTCCTGATATTAAGTGGTGAACCTATAAATGAGCCGATAGCTCAATACGGCCCATTTTTAATGAATAAGCCGGAGGAAATACAAGAAGCTATAAACGATTACAACCAGGGTAAGTTTGGATACCTTGATGAATAATATTTATTTTTCGATAAGGCATACGGCGTAGGCAACTACGCCTTCTTCTCTACCAATAAAGCCCATCTGCTCATTTGTAGTAGCCTTTATAGAAATATCTTCAACAGATATTCCGATTGCTTCTGCTATATTTTTTTGCATTTGAGGAATATGAGGATTAATTTTTGGTGCTTCCAGACAAAGCATAGCATCAATATTTCCTACCTGCCATCCCTTTTCTTTAAGAAGCCTTACACTTTCCTTAAGCAAAATGATGCTGCTTATTCCTTTCCACTGTGGATCTGTATTCTTAAAATGAAAGCCAATATCTCTTAAATT
Organism: Pedobacter ginsengisoli; assembly: GCF_002736205.1. Classification (NCBI taxonomy): domain Bacteria; kingdom Pseudomonadati; phylum Bacteroidota; class Sphingobacteriia; order Sphingobacteriales; family Sphingobacteriaceae; genus Pedobacter; species Pedobacter ginsengisoli. The sequence goes on from NZ_CP024091.1 coordinate 4,200,374, forward strand.
TGCTGCACCTAACAGGGCATCACAAATGGCATGAAGCAAAACATCTGCATCAGAGTGGCCAAAGGCTCCCTTATGATGTTCCAGATTTACTCCGCCTATTACAAATGGGTGATTATCTTTTAACTGATGCACGTCGAACCCGAACCCTACTTTAATTTTCATTTGTTTAATTGTGTTGATATATATTGTTATTTGGCATCGCCAAAATTGAATAGTAATGTAAAACGTAATGTATTTGCCAATGGACTCTTTTGTGCATTGGCTGCCAGATAAGCGAAATCTATATTAAATACATTGTATTTTAATCCGGCCCCGAGTGTGAAATATCTTCTATCTCCCTTTTGAGGGTTTTCGTAAAAATAACCTGCTCTTAATGCAAACTGCTGATTGTACCAATACTCAACCCCGGCCGCGATGTTAATTTCTCTTAATTCTTCAGAAAAACCTCCGGGAGCATCACTAAATGACCCAAATATACCAGATGGTACCGAACGGTTAGGATCTTTACCTGCTATTATTTTGCCATCTTCATCATATCTGGGCTGCGTTGGTACAAGAAGCTTATTAAAGTCGAGCGCGAAAGTAAATTGATTGTAATCGTCAACCAAAAAGGTAGAGGCTGCTCCTATTTTAAAGTTTGTTGGCAGAAAGTTTTTTTCACCACCTTGAACATAGCTGATCTTTGTCCCGATATTTGAAATGTTTACTCCAGCTGAGATAATAGCATCTGACCCCAGAAAAACAGTTGGCTTTTTGTAGTATGCAGAAACATCAACTGCAATTGCTGAGCCGGCCTGAGTTTGCTGCCCAGCGGCAAACTGGCCTGACAACAGATTAGAATAAATATATCTTAAAGATGTTCCTAACGAAAACGAGCTCCCAAATCTTCGGGCATAAGTTACATCCCAGGCAAGTTCATTTGGGCTATAAACACCAAGGTCCTGCTGATTGATATCTACAAATTGTATTTCACCTAAAGAAAAGTATCTAAGGGAGCTTCCAAGTGTACTTTCGTCATTAAGTTTATAAAAACCGCTTAAATAAGCCAGATTAATATCAGGAACCAGGCTTTTTAGCCATGGACTGTAAGATGCCGAAAAGCCATATGGTTTATCTAGAAAAGCTAATTTAGAAGGGTTGATACTTGTTGAATTTGCATCAGGGCTAATCGCAACTCCGGCATCGCCCATGCTTCCAATTCTGGCATCGGGAGTAATTAACAGGAAAGGGACCGCAGTAACTATGTTATTAGGAGCACTGCCATTTGTTTGGGTACCGGGTTGTACCTCCTGAGCAAACACGCCTATAGAAACTGCAACTAGAGAAAAAATGCCTAACGCAGTTTTTACTGAGTACCTTAAATTCATTCGTCCCGTATAATTATTACTGTCGGATGCAAGTTAACATAGTGTTTACTAATTTCAAAGTATTCCATAGGTTTACAACCTTTTCTATACATAGATAATTTATTAGATCTTATAAAGAAAGATTTTTTTGGATAGAACACCTTTTTTTGTGTAGTTTTAACATCTAGAGTAACTATTTGCGCAATCTAATGAAAAAATCATACCTATACTCGCTTGCATCTCTTGCACTTGTAGCCTCCTTTATGTCCTGTAAAACCAAATCAGGAACTTCGGACAAGACAGGACTAGCCTATAATAAAAAGGAATATGGAGGATTTCAGGTTAACAATAAATTCAAAAGAGGACCCGGCCCTGGTTTAGTTGAAATTGAAGGCGGTGTTTTTGTAATGAGTGGTAGCGCAATCAATGTTGCCGGACAAGAATTAAGCTCTTATAATCATAAAAGGGAAACAACAGTTTCTTCTTTTTATATGGATGAGACTGAAGTGTCGAACACGAACTGGCTGGAATACTTAAACTGGATAAGAACCAACTATCCAACTGATTACGAATATTACTACAACGAAATACCAGATACTTTGGTTTGGCGAAGACCATTGTCGTACAATGAACCCTATGTAGATAATTACCTGAGGCATCCTGCCTATCAGGATTACCCTGTTGTTGGTGTTACCTGGGAACAGGCTGAGCGTTATTGCGCATGGAGAACTGATAGAGTGAACGAGCTGCTGCTTCGTGATCAGGGTTATATGACTAGCTTTAAAGATATAAATGGTGATACCAGAAATGGTGTTGCTGCTGCAAGCTCCAGACCTACTGAACCTTTCAATACTGAAATTTACTTAAATGGACAGTATGATGATAAGGGTAAAAAGGCAATGAAAGATTTAAGCCCTACAAACGCCAAAACTGCTGATGCAGGTGCTAATGGCAATAAGGGTGCAACCAGAAATGTAAGACTGGAAGATGGTATTTTAAAACAACCTTATCGTTTGCCGACAGAAGCCGAATGGGAGTATGCTGCTCTGGGTTTAATTGGCAATACAGAATATGAAAATATCCATGAGAATAAGATTTATCCATGGAATGGCTTAGGGCTAAGCTCGGCAAAGAAAAAAACCCGCGGCTTAATATTGGCCAATTTTAAAAGAACAAAAGGTGATTATATGGGCGTTGGCGGTTCTTTAAATGATAAAGGAGGCTTAACGGTTCCTGTAAGATCTTATCTGCCTAATGATTTTGGCTTATATAATATGGCCGGGAATGTAAATGAATGGGTTGCAGATGTATACCGTTCTAAAACTTTTGAAGCTGCTGATGCATTTAATCCTTACAGGGGAAATTTTTATGAAGATAAAAAAGTAGCAGACCCTAATACAGGAAGAATAGAAAAAGATAAACATAACCGTCCTGTTATGATTGCAGCTGTAACTGCAAGAAAGCAAACATGGGCAGAGAAACAAGCTGCAGCAAGTAAACCTGCAGATTCGGTAAACACTTATGCTGATCAAAGGGGATACAGAGATAAAGCAAACGACCTGTACGGTGAAATTACATTGATCACAGATAAATCAAGGGTTTATAAAGGTGGGTCATGGGACGATCAGGCCATGTGGTTAAATCCTGCAACCAGGAGATTCCTTCAACAGGATGAATCAACTGCTGACATTGGATTCAGATGTGCGATGACCATGCTTGGAGCCTCAGAAATCAGGTCAATGGGGAAACCTCAATTTAAGAGTAGACCACAAAAGGCATTTAGAGGTAGGTAGCCTAATAGCATATAAAACAAGAAAGGGAGCATTTTTAAGTGCTCCCTTTCTTGTTTATTGAAATTGAATCAATAGCTCATTTTTCTCTACCTTATCTGCCTTGCTAATGAGAATCCTTTTAATAATTCCGGAGGTTGGAGACTTAATCACATTTTCCATTTTCATGGCCTCCAGAACAATCAGGCTTTCCCCCTTGCTTACTTCCTGCCCTTCGGTAACCAGCACACTCAAAACCAAACCTGGCATGGGTGCCTTAATTTCACTAACCTTGCTGACCTGACCACTATCCATACCCATTTGCTTAAGCAATTGATCGTACTGATCTTCCATATCTATGGTATAGGTAGTTCCGTTTACCTTAATGATACTTGTTTTATCGGCCTTATTTTCATGAACCAGCTCAATGTTGTACGATTTGTTATTGTATATAACATGGGTATGAGTATCGCTTAGTGGTTTAGCATCTACAACTACTTCTACTCCATTAACGCTCATTAAATCATTATTGATTTCGACATCAAAATTGTAATGTCCGTTTACGCTTACCTTCATATCTATTGTGTTAATGCATATTGAATTAAATTTGCGCCCATTTTAAGCGCGCTAGATCGCTTTTCCTGAGTGTCGCCAGGATAAGTACCATAATCCTCCCAGCCATTACCTAAATCGCATTCATAAGTGTAGTAACAAACAATGCGCCCCTCCCATATTAATGCAAAGCCCTGAGGCCTTTTATTATCATGTTCATGAATTTTGGGCAAGCCATTTGGGAACTTAAACTTTTGGCTATATATTGGATGATTGGCGGGTAACTCCGTAAATGTTAATTCGGGAAATACCTTCTTCATTTCCTTTCTGATAAATTTATCCAGTCCGTAGTTGTCATCGATATGCAGGAAGCCTCCGCCTATTAAATATTTACGAAGATTATTTGCTTCAGCTGTGCTAAACACCACATTGCCATGCCCTGTTAGGTATACAAATGGATAGTTAAATATTTCAGCACTACCAACTTCAACAATTGCCTCCTGGGGGGCAAAGTTGGTTTGCAGGTTTTTATTACAAAAATCAATAAGATTAGGAAGTGCGGTTCTGTTGGCATACCAATCCCCTCCGCCGTTATATTTCAGTTTGGCTAATTTATACGTTGGCGAATGGAAGCCTGATAACAAAAAGATTATTCCAATAAAAAAAAGGGTTCTGAACTTCATCTATTTAAATAATTCACTTCAAAACAGGCAGCTAAAGCAGCGGTTTCTGTTCTTAGTCGTGTATTACCTAAAGTTAATGGTTTGTAGCCATTTTGCAAAGCCAATTCAATTTCCTGAGGTGTAAAATCGCCTTCCGGTCCAATGAGAATAGTATAATTCTGACGAGGCTTGGCAATCTGGCTGATGTATTGCCTGGACGACTCATCTATACAATGAGCAATCATCTTATGGTCTGCGTTTGCTATTTTCAGGAAATCAGAGAGATTTATTTGAGGGTTAATCTTTGGATGATAAGCCTGTAGTGACTGCTTAACAGCAGAGGTAACTACTTTAACCAGGCGATCTTCTTTAACTACCCGGCGCTCTGATCTGTCGCAGATTATTGGCGTAATCTCCTCAATGCCTATTTCGGTTGCTTTTTCCAAAAACCATTCTAACCTGTCGATGTTTTTAGTGGGAGCAACAGCAATGTGCAAACGATGATTCCGCTTATTGTAGTTATGGGTTGCTTCGAGTACCTTAAGCGTAACATTTTTCTTTGTCTGGCTTACAATTGCTGCTTTGTAAAGCCCTCCAACGCCATCGATAAGATAAACTTCTGATCCAATATTTAACCTTAAAACCCTTATGCAATGTTTGCTTTCATCCTCATTTAAGACATATTCATCAGCAGTGATGTCTGGTGTATAAAAAACATGCATGACAAGGTAGATTAATGATTGTCGACCATATCACTTTTACTAATTACCAGCTCGAGTTTTATGGTTTCTATATTTTGTTCCGTTTTCTTTAAGATGGTAAATAAATAGCCATAACATTCTTCGCTATCACCCACCTCGGGTATCCTGCCGAATGCGTGAGAAACAAGCCCTCCTACAGTATCAAAATCCTCGTCCTCCGGTAAATCATGAGGCAAATGTTCATTTACATCATAAACCGTTGCATAAGCATTAATGATAAATTCTGTATCTGATATTTTTTCAACTGTTGGCTTTTCCTCATCATACTCATCCTGTATCTCACCAACGATCTCCTCAACTATATCTTCAAGAGTTACCATTCCGGCGGTACCACCAAATTCATCAATTACAATAGCAATTTGAATACGTTTTTGCTGAAGTTCACTTAGCAGATCATTTATCTTTTTTGTTTCGGGAACAAAGTATGGTTTTCTGATGATATCATTTAAAGACCACTCTTTATTATCCGCCAATAAAGGCAGGATGTCCTTTGCGTGTACAATTCCTATAATTTTATCAATTATATCATCATAAACCGGCATTCTTGAATATCCCTCACCAATTATTGTTTCTACTACTTCCTGCTTAGGTGTAGACAACTCGATTCCAGAAATTTTAGTTCTTGGAACCATAATATTTTTAACAACACGCTCATTAAAATCGAAAACATTCTTAATAAGTTCATGTTCATTGGTATCAAGCGCACCACTTTCTTTACCCTGATCCAACAGGTAATACAACTCTTCGGTACTATGTACTGATTCATGCCCACCAACATTGGATATGCCAAACAACTTAAGAATTACATTAGCTAAACCATTCAGAACCCATATAAATGGCCTGAATAACCAATAAAACGCCTGAAGAGGCACAGCAATGAATAATGTGGTTGCTACCGGCCTTTGTATTGCTACAGATTTTGGGGCAAGCTCGCCAAATACAATATGCATAACTGTAATAAACAAGAATGCAATAAACGTAGATATTGAGGTAATGTAAACCTCAGATAAATTAAAGTTAATCAGCGCATCGTGAACAATGTTATGCATTACAGATTCACCGACCCAACCCAATCCAAGAGAGGCAAGAGTAATACCCAGCTGTGTTGCGGCTAAATAACCATCAAGATGCTGGGTAATATATTTTGCGATATTAGCAACTCTACTTCCGGATTTAGCTTTAATTTCAATTTGCGAGGCCCTAACCTTTACAATTGCAAATTCTGCGGCAACGAAAAATCCGTTCAGCGCAACTAAGAAGAATGTTAAAAATATCTTGAGACCTTCCATTAAGAGTTTTTATTTCTAAACTTTTCGTCATAAAGGGCTATACTTTCCTGAATGACTTTATGTGCATATCTAACACCTAACAGGTGTTCAATAGTCACCTTTTTTTCTTCCAATGCCTTATAGTCCTGGAAAAATTTAACTATTTCTTTCATTGTATGCGGAGGCAAATCAGCTAAATCATTAATATAATTAACCGACATGTCGTTTTTCGCTACTGCAATGATTTTATCATCTTGTTCGCCGTTATCTACCATATGCATCACACCAATAACTTTTGCTTCAATTATTGATAATGGATAAACATCCACTGAGCACAATACCAAAATATCCAGCGGGTCATTATCATCGCAATAAGTTTGCGGAATAAAGCCATAATTAGCGGGGTACATAACCGAAGAGAAAAGCACTCTATCTAATTTAATCAAATTAGACTCTTTATCTATTTCATATTTTGCTTTCGAACCTTTTGGAATTTCTATAATGGCATTAACAGTTTCAGGTAAATTTTCGCCTGGAGAAACGCTGTGCCATGGATGATGATCGTAATTACTCATTTTTTATTTTATTGTTCTGTATTTGTTGTTTCTTTATCTGTGTTACTTACCACTTTCTTTTTCACAAACGTAATGATAAGAGGAATGGTTGTAACAATAATAAAGCCTATAATTATATATAATAAATAATCTGTTATTTCTTTTTCAAATCTTTTACCCAGGAAATAACCCAGCAAAGTTAAGGAAGCTATCCATAATATTGCACCTGCAATGTTATATAATGCAAATCTTTTAAAATCAAGCTTAACCACGCCGGCAAAAATCGGAGCAAAAGTTCTGACTATGGGAACAAACCTGCCCATAATTAAAGCAAAAGCTCCCTGTTTATTGTAATATTCCTCGGCAGCTTTTAAATAACGTTTTTTAAAGAAGAAAGTATCCTTTCTGTGGTACAGAACCGGTCCCGTCTTTCGACCAAACCAATATCCCGTAAAATTACCTGAAATGGCTGAAATGCATAAACCTAGTATAAGTACATATATGTTTACATCCAGCTTTCCGGTTGCTACAAACATACCTGCAAGAAATAAAAGGTAATCGCCCGGCAGAAAGAAACCAAAAAACAACCCGGTTTCTGCAAAAATAACGAACATTACAACATAAAAACCACCTTCTTTAAGTAATTTCTCAGGGTCGATAAAATGCTGTAATGAAGTCCAGAAATCTTGCATAGTTCAATTACTCGTAAAACTACAAATAATTATCTAGAGAAATGGTTATATCAAATTTAAAATTACTGAAGGATATACCCCTAAAAATAGCGTAATAATAACAGAAAAAACCAGGACTGCCTTGTATTGAACCGGCACTTCCAGTTCAATCTCATTGCCCTCTTTAAAGTACATTGCTATTATCACTTTAAAATAATAATAAAAGCCAACCAGCGCATTTAAAATAGCAAAAGCAACAAGAAGAATCTGATATTCGCCCATCACATTCAGGAACATTAAATATTTCCCGATAAAACCTGCTGTTAATGGTATACCCGCTAATGACAACATAGCTACAGTAAGTACCAGAGCAGTTAATGGATTTCGTTTGGCCAGGCCATTAAAACTATCGAAGTGATCATTTCCTGTTTTCTGTTTAACCATAATCAGAACAGCGAATGCAATAATACTTGCAAAAGTATAAGCAGCTGCATAAACCAATACATTATTTGCAGAGGTTGACGACAAGGTAATTAGGGAAAACAACAGATAACCTGCATGAGATATACTTGAGTAAGCAAGCATTCTTTTAAAGTTTTTCTGAAATAAAGCTGTAACGTTTCCAATAAATAGTGTTATACAAACAATTGCAATTAATGGCGGCAACCAGAAATCGTGTAACGGAGCAAATGCATCAGCAAACAAACGTAAAAAGGCAGCGAAACCAGCTGTTTTTACAACTGTTGACATAAAAGTTGTAATCAAGGTTGGCGCTCCTTCATAAACATCAGGAGTCCAGAAGTGAAAAGGTGCTGCCCCAACTTTAAAGCTTAATCCAATCAACATCAGAATAACGCCAGGATAAAACATCGGCGAGATCGATTTATAGTTACCAACTAAATACTGGTTAATTGTTTCCAAATCAAAAGAGCCTGTGGCTCCATAAATCAGGGTAATTCCAAACAACAGGAAACCCGTTGAAAATGCACCCATTAAAAAGTACTTCAAAGAAGCCTCATTTGATGCAAAATTACTTTTACGAATACCTGCCAGGATATATAAACAAACAGACATAATCTCGATGCCAATAAACAACATTGACATGTTCTTGTAGGATACCATAATTATGATCCCTGCCAGTGCAAATAATATTAAGGTGAAATATTCAGCAATATTTTCACTATCAGAGGCAAAATAGTTTTGTGTGAGCAGAAATATAAATAATGTCCCCAGGATTGTTATGCCTGAAAAAGCTAATGCAAAATTATCCATCTGCATCATGCCGAAGTAGGTTTGATTAGTGTTCCATGAAGTAGCTACAAAAGCCAGTGAAATAAGCAGTCCAATAAGAGTTATGGGTAATAATGCTTTTTTAGCCTTAAACAAACCTGCATAAAGCACTACTAAAGCTGTAACAGTAATTGTTATGATGATATTCATTTGCTTAGTTTACCGATGTTAATTTTTGTGTTACTTGTTCTATTAAATGCTGCACTGATGCTTCGGAAAGTTGTAATATTGGTTTTGGATAAACACCTAGTACAATAATTAGTGCACAGATAATGTATAATACTATTCTTTCAGAACCTTTTACGTCTGTAAAGGTAATTGTTAAATCGTTCGTTTTTCCAAGCATAACGTTCTGGTACATTCTGAACATATAAACAGCTCCGAAAATAATTGTTAATCCTGCAAAAACAGCCACCCAGATATTGTACTGATAAACTCCGATTAATAACAAAAATTCTCCGATAAAACCATTCGTACCCGGTAAGGCAACAGTTCCAAGAACTATAATCAAAGCGGTAATTGCCAATACCGGTGCTTGTTTAGCAATTCCACCTAGTTCACTTATTTTATTAGTTTTTAAGCGGCTTGAAATAATATCTAGAACAAAAAACAAGCCTACCACGTTAATACCATGACTAAGCATTTGAATCATTGCTCCCTGCATACCTTGTGTGTTCAGGGCAAAAATGCCTGCACTGATTAAGCCAACGTGAGCAATGGAAGAATAGGCAACCAATCGCTTTGCATCTTTTTGTGTAAATGCTATAATTGAGGCGTATACAATTCCTACAACTGACAATATAATGGCCACATGTCCCCAGTCTTGAACTCCAGAAGGCACAATTGGCAACAACCACCTGATAACGCCATAAATACCCATTTTTAACATGATACCCGCCAACAGCATTGTACCTGCTGCAGGAGCCTCAGTATAAGTATTTGGCTGCCAGGTATGGAAAGGAAATACCGGCATTTTAATAGCGAAAGCAATAAAAAATGCCCAAAATATCCAACACTGCTGTGTAGCATCTAAATTAAGATTATAGAAAGCCTGGATGTCAAAATTATGCGCAGGGTTTTGTAAGTACAAATAAATTAAACCCAAAAGCATAAACAACGAACCTGCAATCGTATAAACAAAGAACTTCATGTTTACCTTAATGCGGTCTTTACCTCCCCAAACTGCACAGATAAAGTAAATCGGTATTAGCGCAGCCTCCCAACCAATATAGAATAAGAAAGCATCAAGAGATGTAAACACAATAAGCAATCCGCTTTGCATAAAAAGAATTAAAGCAAAAAATGCATTTTGGCTCTTGTAGTTATGCTGATAGCTTGCCAATATGATTAATGGTATTAACACATTGGTTAATAATATGGTGATCATACTTATACCATCTACACCAGCATGAAAGTTTATTCCAAGATCACGAATCCATGAGTAGTTTACTACAAACTGAGTAGTAGCATCCGGGGTGAAATTGCATACCATTGCCAATGCTAATGCTAAAGAGACAATTGCTGAAACCAATGCTACATGCTTTGCTGCATTTCCGGAAAGAGCGGTAACCAAGGCACCTAGCAATGGTAAAAATATAAGAAGTAGTAAAAGTTGTTCCATTATGTTTTCCTGAACGATCTTTTATAGAGATAAATAAGTATACAATAACAATGAGATGATGCCTACCACCATCATAAAAATATAAAACCCAACATTGCCGGATTGTATTAAGCGTAAGCCTTTACTCGCTTCGGCAGTTCCCCAACCAAAACCATTAACAATTCCATCAACAATTTTACTATCTACAATTTTGTAGAAGAACACTGAAATTGCATCCAAAGGCTTTCTGATTAAGGCATCATATAGCTCATCAAAATAAAATTTATTGTAAGATAAGTTTGCAAGTACTGAACGCTTAGCCTCATCAGGGGCAGGTACATGGTTTTGTTTGATGTATTTACCGTATGCAACCGCGATAGAGATAAGTACACCTACAACTGAAACTGCCATAAGGATATATTCAGTAGCATGATCAGGAGATTCACCGGTATGCTTAATTACCGGAGAAAGCCAATGTGATAACCAATGATTTCCACCCAAAGCCTCTGGCACACCAATAATACCGCCCACAGCTGATAATACAGCAAGTACGATTAGAGGAACAGTCATCGATTTAGGTGATTCATGAATTTTTTCTTCAGCATGGTGAGTTCCACGATATTTACCATAAAAAGTAAGGAATAACATCCTAAACATATAAAATGCGGTTAGGAAAGCACCAAATACTGCAATACCCCACATTACTTTATCATGCAGATACACATGCGCCAAAATCTCATCTTTAGAGAAAAAACCTGAAAAAGGAGGAAGCCCGGCTATAGCAATAGTACCGATAAGCATTGTAATAAAAGTTACTGGTAGTTTTTTTCGTAAACCACCCATATGCCTCATATCCTGTTCATGATGCAAGGCATGTATTACAGATCCTGCACATAAGAATAATAATGCTTTAAAGAACGCGTGTGTGATAACGTGAAAGAATGCTCCATTATATGCGCCAACGCCCAAGCCTAAAAACATATATCCCAATTGCGATACTGTTGAATAAGCAAGTACCTTTTTGATATCTGTTTGCGTAAGGGCAATAATTGCTGCTACAATTGCAGTTGCAAGACCAACTATAGCAATTACGTGCTGAATTACTGGCGCCAAATCAAATATCAGATTAGATCTGGCAATCATATAAATACCAGCTGTAACCATTGTTGCGGCATGTATTAATGCTGAAACTGGTGTTGGTCCGGCCATTGCATCAGGCAACCATGTAAAAAGAGGTAGCTGAGCTGATTTACCGCATGCACCTATAAACAATAATAATGCGATAAGTGCGATAGTAGTGTTTCCGGGAAGCATATTTGCTGCCTGAGGGAATATTTTAGAAAATTCGATACTTCCAAAAGTGGTAAAGATAAAAAATACACCCAGCAGGAAGCCCAAATCACCTATACGGTTCATTACAAAGGCTTTTTTGGCTGCAGAAGCATAGCTACTGTTTGTGTACCAGAAACCGATCAGAAGGTAAGAACACAAACCAACTCCTTCCCATCCAATAAACATTACTATATAGTTTGAACCCAATACTAAAAGTAACATAAAAAATATAAACAGGTTCAGGTAGCTAAAAAACTTACCAAAGCCTTCGTCGCTGTGCATATATCCAATTGAATAAATATGGATAAGAAAGCCCACCCCTGTTACAATAAGTAACATTATAGCGCTTAATGGATCAACAAGGAAAGATAATGGGATATGTAAAGTTCCTGCATTTATCCAATCAAAAAGAAAAACTTCATGAGATTTATTTGCATCTGCACCCAAAGCCAGAAATATACCAACACTGATTGCAAAAGAAATAAAAATAACACTGCTTCCTATAAAACCAATTAGGCTTTTAGATAATGTGTTTCTTCCTAAACCATTGATTATAAAACCAATCAGAGGAATTAACGGAACCAGCCAAACTAAATCTATTATCATTTTCTATCTATACTTAATATTACCACTTAAGGCGATTCAACACATTTATATCTACCGATTGTGTATTTCTATACACCATCACAATAATACTTAGCCCAACTGCAACCTCAGCAGCAGCCAAAGCCATTATGAAAAACACAAAAACCTGTCCGGATGGATCGTTGTTGTGTACCGAAAAAGCTGTTAGCAATAAGTTAACCGCATTCAGCATCAATTCAACCGACATAAATATAACGATTGCGTTTCTGCGGGTTAATACCCCAATAACGCCAATGGTGAAAATAATAGCACTTAGCCAGATGTAGTGGTTAAGTGGTACTCCCTGCAATTGTTGAGTCATGTTTTCCACTATACTTTTTCTTTTTTAGTTAATAATACTGCACCAACCATTGCTGAAAGCAATAAAATTGATGAAAGTTCAAACGGCAGCATAAAAGGTCCGAACAATTCCTTACCCAGATTTTTCAATAACCCTAAATTAGGATTTCTTAAAATCACAGGATCAGACACGGCTGTAGCTTTTAATGACCCAACTAAGGTTACCACAAGACAGCATCCGGCTATAACACCAACTACTTTTACTGCTCCCGACTTTAGTGGTTCATTATCTTTATTGAGGTTCAGTAACATCAGAACAAAAAGGAATAGAACCATAATTGCTCCCATGTAAACAATGAAATTTACCACCGCCAAAAACTGTGCATTTAACAGGATGTAGTGAACCGTAAATGTGAAGAAAGTAACAATCAGATAAAGCACACTATGCACCGGGTTCTTTGAAAAAATAACCATCAGTGAAAAGAATACGCTTAATGTTGCTACGAAATAGAATACTGAAGTACCCATTATCTATGTTTAAACTGTTTATATTAAAAGGCCCTTAACAGGCATTGCATACTAAATTACTATTTATTCAATGGTTGCTCTACCAATTTATCTTTCCCGTAAATAAAATCTTTACGAAGATAATCAGCAGGTACAATTGGACCGTCAAGGTAAATTGCCTCTTTCGGACAAGCCTCTTCACACAAACCACAGAAAATACAACGCAGCATATTTATCTCATATACAGAAGCATATTTCTCTTCTCTATACAATTCCTTTTCTTCAGGTTTACGTTCAGCAGCAATCATTGTTATCGCTTCAGCAGGACAAGATAAAGCACATAAGCCACAGGCAGTACAGCGTTCTCTTCCTTCTTCATCTCTTTTCAAAGAATGCATCCCCCTGAAGTTTGTTGAGAACTCTCTCTCTACCTCAGGATATCTTATTGTAGCCTCTTTTTTAAATAAGTGGCTAATTGTAACAGACAGACCTTTAACTATTGCAGGTAAATACATGCGTTCTGCAAACGTCAACGGTTTTTGTTCTAATACTTTCTTTTTACTGGTTAATGGTTCCATTAAACCTCCTTATTATTTATCCGCTAATGCGTGTTGTTAAAACTTTTCAATTATTGCAATCACAATACCTGTGATAATGATGTTAGCTATAGCCAAAGGAATTAAGCCCTTCCAGCCTAGATGCATCAGTTGATCGTACCGGAAACGAGGGATTGTCCAACGTACCCACATAAAGAAAAATATGAATGCAAATATTTTTATAAAGAATACAAACGTTCCAATCAGAGGGCCAATTACCGGCCCGGTATGTAACAATACCCAGTCCATGCCAGGATAATTATATCCTCCGAAATAAAGGGTAGCCATAACTGCTGACGAAACAAACATGTTGATGTATTCTGCAAACAGATAAAAACCTAACTTCATTGAAGAATACTCTGTATGATAACCACCAATTAGCTCAGTTTCACACTCAGGTAAGTCAAAAGGTGCCCTGTTGGTCTCAGCAAAAGAACAAACCATAAAAATTAGAAATCCTAGCGGCTGATAAAGGACATTCCAATGCCAGCCATGCTGCTGTTCTACAATCTCCCTGAGGCTCATTGTTCCTGTAACCAGCAACAACGCAATTATAGACAAGCCCATCGCAATCTCATAACTGATGTTTTGCGATGCAGCACGAATAGCACTTAATAAGGAGTACTTATTATTTGATGCCCAACCACCAATCATTACCCCGTAAACACCCAGTGAAACAACGCCAAAGATGTATAAAATACCAACATTGATATCAGTTACCTGTAATGAAATCACACGATCACCAACAGTGATATTGCTCCCCCAGGGAATAACAGCAGTTCCTATACAAGCAGTTAGCATTGCCAAACCAGGTCCTACCATAAATAACCACTTACTCGCATTTGAAGGGATTATTTCTTCTTTCATGAACATCTTAACCCCATCAGCCAGTGGCTGTAGTATTCCAAAAGGACCTGCCCTGTCTGGTCCAAGTCTGTCCTGTAAAAAGGCTGCAACTTTCCGTTCAGCATAAGTAGAGTACATAGCAATCAATAAACTGATACCAAAAATGATGGCAACCAGCACAAATTTTTCTATTACAAAAGCTATATCCATTAGAATTTGGTTGTTTTTTCTAGTTCTACTTTATTTGCCTGCTGTAATTGAGGGTTGTTTTGAATAACAGGTAAAGGCTTAAGGGTTTCATAATGGTTAGAAGCAATAACCGAGGTATCACTAATAACAGTAGGATGTTCAATTACCCAGTCAGCCGTTTTCTTTTTATCAAAACGACATGTATTACAGATAAACTCCTCAACCTCCCCATAAATATCTTTACGCGCTGTAACTCTTAGTACATTTTCTCCTTTATACCAAAGGGTTACTTTACCACTGCAAGTAGGACAATCTCTGTGTGCATCAATTGGTTTTGTAAACCAAACACGATTCTTGAATCTGAATGTTTTATCTGTTAATGCACCAACAGGGCATACATCAATCACATTTCCAGAAAAATCATTGTCTACAGCTGTTTGTATATAAGTAGAGATTTCTGAATGATCCCCTCTATTTAAAATTCCGTGTACACGTTTATTTGTAATCTGATCGGCAGTAAACACACAGCGGTAGCATAATATACATCTGTTCATATGCAATTGGATCTTATCTCCAATATCAATACGTTCAAAAGTTCTGCGTTCAAACTCGTATCTTGTTTTTTGCAAACCATGCTCATAACCAAGATTTTGAAGATCACATTCTCCAGCCTGATCACAAACCGGACAATCCAAAGGATGGTTAATCAATAGCATTTCTACTACCCCACTTCGTGCTTCAATAACTTCCGGAGAGGTGATGTTCTGAACCTCCATACCATCCATAACTGTTGTACGGCATGATGCAACCAATTTTGGCATTGGTCGTGGATCTTTTTCAGATCCTTTACTTACTTTAACAATACAAGTACGGCACTTTCCTCCGCTACCTTCTAATTTGGAATAATAGCACATAGCTGGTGGCACAATATCACCTCCTATTTGCCTTGCAGCATTCAGAATGGTTGTGCCGGGTGCTACTTCTACTGTTATCCCGTCTATGGTTACCTTAACTTTATCACTCATGATTGTTAATTTCCTGTCGTAACTTCTGCTTTCGCAATCGGCTGTGCATAATTTGCTAAGCCATAATTAGTATCTAAACATTTGATTGGCTCTTTTACATGCCATTCAAACTCATCTCTGAAATGTCTGATTGCACTTGCAACCGGCCATGCAGCTGCATCACCTAATGGACAAATCGTGTTTCCTTCGATCTTTTTAGAAACATCCACCAGTAAATCTATATCGCTCATTTTACCATGGCCATATTCTATTCTATGCAACACTTTCTCCATCCAGCCGGTTCCCTCTCTGCAAGGAGAACATTGACCACAGCTTTCGTGATGATAAAAACGAGAAAAATTCCATGTATTTCTAACTATACACTGATCCTCATCGAAGGCAATAAAACCTCCAGATCCCATCATTGAGCCGGTAGCAAAGCCACCTTCAGATAAAGATTCATAGCTCATTAACCTTGGGTCACCGTTTGCTAATTTCAGGGTAAGATTTGCTGGCAAAATAGGAACAGATGATCCTCCGGCTACGGTAGCTTTTAATCTTTTACCATTCGCTATACCTCCACAATATTCATCAGAGTAAATAAACTCCTCTACTGGTAATCCCAGTTCTATCTCATACACTCCAGGTCTTACTAAGTTACCCGAAGCTGAAATAAGTTTAGTACCTGTACTTCTGCCAATTCCTATTTTCGCATACTCATCTCCGCCATCATTAATGATCGGCACTGTTGCAGCAATAGATTCAACATTATTTACTACCGTTGGACATCCGTAAAGTCCTGCTATAGCAGGGAAAGGTGGTTTAATCCTAGGATTTCCTCTTTTACCTTCTAAAGATTCCAATAATGCGGTTTCCTCACCACATATATATGCGCCACCGCCTGGCTGAACATACAATTCTAAATCGTAACCTGTTCCAAGAATGTTTTTGCCTAGAAAGCCAGCATTCTTAGCCTCGGCAATTGCTTTTTCCAGTATACGGATCTGAGGCATCATTTCGCCCCTAACGTATATGTAAGACGTATTAGCACCCAGCGCAAAGCTAGAAACAATCATTCCCTCAATAAGTGCATGAGGAATATAAGTCATCAGGTAACGATCCTTAAAAGTTCCTGGCTCAGACTCGTCAGCATTACAAACTAAATATCTTGCTACACCTTCAGGTTTCGCCAAAAAACTCCATTTCATTCCCGTAGGGAATCCTGCACCACCACGTCCGCGTAGCCCCGACTTCTTAACCTCTTCAACCACTTCATCAGGAGTTAAGGTTTTTAAAGCCTTTTCTACAGCGCGGTACCCGCCTTTTTGGCGATAAACATCAAATGTATTGATGCCTGGTACGTTTATGTGTTCTAATAATAGTTTACGGGCCATTATTTCTTGCGTAAATCTTGTATCAACTCGTCAACCTTTTGTTCATTAAGGTTTTCGTAAAATGTATATTCAGGACCAATCTGTAATACCGGGCCATAACCACAGGCTGCCAAACACTCTACACCTCTCCAACTAAACAAGCCATCAGGGGTAATTTCGCCTTCTTTAACACCCAGGTTTTTCTCTATGTGCTTCATTAGCTTTTCAGCACCTACTAAACAACAAGGGCCTGTTCTGCATACTTCCAAAACATATTTTCCCTGTGGCTTTAAAAAATACATGGTATAAAATGACGCTACCTCATACACCTCAATATTCTGTATATCCAGGTAAGCAGCAACTTTATCCATTGCATCTGAGCTTAACCAGCCTAATTCGGCCTGAACCTCATGAAGTATCGGCAATAAAGCAGATTTATGTTTACCTTTAGGGTATCTGCTAATTATCTCATCAAACTTTTCTTTTAAAGCTGATGAAAACTCTACAGGTTGTTGTTGTTCTACTTTAAGCATCTAATTCTCCTGCAATAATGTTCATACTACTCATGTTTATAATGGCGTCTGATAACAGCATGCCTTTACTCATTGGTGCAAACATTTGATAATTAATAAAACTAGGTCTTCTGAAGTGCAAACGATATGGTGTTCTTCCTCCATCATTAATCAAATAGAAACCTAATTCACCGTTGCCACCCTCCACTGAATGATAAACCTCAGCTTTAGGTGCATCAATTTCACCCATCACAATTTTAAAGTGATAGATTAAAGCTTCCATATTATTATAAACTTCTTCTTTAGCAGGCAAATAGAACTCCGGCACGTCTGCATGGAAAATCCCTGCAGGCTCATGTTTAATTTTTTCCAAAGCCTGTTCAATTAACCTTACACTTTGCCACATTTCTTCGTTGCGAACAAGGTAACGATCATAAATATCACCACTTGTACCTACCGGAACTTCAAAATCAAAATCCTGATATGAAGAATATGGATCACTTACACGCACATCATAATCAACCCCTGCCGAACGTAATAACGGTCCGGTCCATCCATAATCAAGCGCCTGCTCTGCAGATACTGCAGCTACTTTGGCTGTACGATCTATAAAAATACGGTTACGGTTAAGCAAGCTTTCAAACTCTCTTAGCGCAACAGGGAACTCTTTTAAGAACTTATTGATCTTAGCAAAGGCAATTTCATTGAAATCCCTCTCAAAGCCACCTATACGTCCAACGTTAGTCGTTAGCCTTGCTCCACAAATCTCTTCGTAGATTTCATAAATATGCTCTCTGAATTGAAACAAGTACAAAAATGTAGTGGTTGCACCTGTATCCTGAGCTATAATCGTATTACAGATAATATGATCTGAAATACGGGCCAATTCCATAATAATTACCCTTAAGTAATCAACACGTTTTGGCATTTTAATATCCAATAACTTCTCAACAGTCATGTGCCACCCCATATTATTGATAGGAGAAGAACAATAGTTCAGGCGATCTGTTAAAGGAGTAATTTGGTAAAATGGTCGATGTTCTGCAATCTTTTCAAATGCACGGTGGATGTACCCAATAGTAGATACACCACTAACGATGCGCTCACCATCTAATTGAATGACATTCTGAAAAACTCCGTGTGTGGCAGGGTGGGTTGGACCTAGATTTAAGGTAACCAATTCATTCTGCGGGTCGTTATCTGTATATACCGGTTGATTCATTTTTTCTTATCTACCAAAGTATTCGTCTTTTTTATCTACTCTGTTTGGATCCTCTAAAGGATATTGCTTTAACATTGGGTGAACACCAAGTTCATCCATATTCAATATTCTTCTAAGATCCGGATGGCCTTCGAATTTTACGCCAAACAAATCGTAAGTTTCTCTTTCCATCCAGTTGGCTGCATTCCATAGGTCAGTAGCCGTAGGGATTTCAGGATGGTTAGTGTCAATAAAGACCTTAACTCTGATCCTGATTTTATTAACCATGCTATGCAGATGGTAAACCACCGCAATACCATGTTTTTTCTCTGGATAATGTACGGCAGTAATATCAGTAAGAAAATTGAACTTAGCCAGTGTATTTTGCTTTAAAAAGGCTAAAACATCAATAATGACATCTTTAGTCGTTTCAAAAGTAAGTAAGCCGTAAGGCTCATTAATTCCAACTATTTTTTCACCAAACTTTTCAGTCAGCTGTTGTATTAAGTCTTGATTAGTAACTTCTGCCATTATTCAATTCCGTATGAAGCCAACATTTGTTTATATTGATCTGAATTTCTTCTTCTTAAAGATTCATTCTTAACCAACTCTTGGATTTTATTAAAGCCATCTAAAATAGCCTCTGGTCTTGGCGGACATCCTGGCACATACACATCAACAGGAATAATTTCATCAATTCCCTGCAAAACAGAATAAGTATCAAATATACCTCCGCTTGATGCACAAGCTCCCACAGCGATCACCCAACGAGGCTCAGCCATTTGTAAATACACTTGTTTAAGAACAGGACTCATTTTCTTTGCTATTGTACCCATCACCATTAATAAATCAGCCTGACGAGGCGAAAAGCTTAGACGCTCAGATCCAAAACGACCAAAGTCATAATGAGACCCCATGGTAGCCATAAACTCAATACCGCAGCAAGAAGTTGCAAATGGCAAAGGCCATAATGAATGGGAACGAGCCAGGCCGATAACCTTGTCTAAGGAAGTAGCAAAAAATCCAGATCCTTCTATGCCTGGAGGCGCGTCTACTATATTGATGTCACTCATGATATAAAACGAAAAAGGTTCATTCCTTTAAAGAATGAACCACAAATCTACAATTTTTTAAAAGCAAATGAATTAAGTTGAGGGCATTTAGAAACAATCTAAATAAATTAATTCCAATCCAATGCTTTCTTCTTTATCACATAAATAAAGCCTAATAATAGCGTTCCCATAAAGATGAACATTTCTATCATTCCAGACATTCCCAATGATCTGAAATTAACTGCCCAAGGATACATAAATATTACCTCCACATCGAACAGGACGAAGAGAATGGCTACAAGAAAATACTTTATTGAAAATGGCTGACGAGCGTTACCCACCACTTTTATACCCGCTTCGAAGGTTGATAGCTTATCTGATGTTTTCCTTTTGGGGCCTAAAAAATGTGTCGCAATTAAAGTAACAACAACAAATCCTAAAGCTACAATTACTTGAAATATAATTGGCAAAAAATCTACAGGTACACTTTGAGTTTCCATATAAATATAAATTATGAAGCAAAAATAAAAGAAAAAGGCGGGATAACAACCCCGCCTTTTTCTTTTATTATAAAATTCCTATTTTTTCTTTGGCTTAGCCGCAGTTTTTGGCGCTGGTGCAGTTAGCGATTTGATACCTTCTAATGCAGTAGCATTTGATGGATCAATAGCTAAACTTTTGTCCCAGAATAATTTTGCTTTTTCTTTATCTTCCTTATATGAGGCAAAACCTGCAATTTGATTATATGCTTCCACCATATTCTTTTTAACTGCCGGTGTTTGTTTATCAACATGAGTTTCAACTGAATCTAAATATTGTTGGTAAAAAGGTATTTTCAATCCTTTTGGATCAGTCTCATCATCTATAAAATCATTAATTCTAGCTCTGTATAAAATTGCATCTAGTGTTGACGGAGCTAGCTTTAATAATTTTGCTAACGACGAATCACCTTTCACCAAAATATCTTTCGATGGATTGGTCTTAGCAACATAAGCTTTATAGTATGATACGTAAGATGCTATAGCATGGTAAAAATAATTGTACAATGATCCTTTACCATCCGGGTTCAAACGGTTAACTACGTTATATGTTGTAATAGCTTTAGCATAGTTTTTATTATCATAGTATGATTTAGCGACCTCAGCTAAAGCCTCAACTTTAGTAGAATCCATGGTCACTGCTTTAATCACATTTACTAAACCTAAACTATCATTGTTTTTATCAGTAGAGTCTTTCATTAAAGCTTTACCAAGATACATGTAATCATCAGAGATGATACGTGAAGTATCTTTTACTTTCGCAAAGAAATCTTTCATGTATTGTAAACTCTGAGGGTAGTTTTTGTTTTCATAAGCAGAATATCCTCTCAACCTTGAAACGATCAAACTTTTAGGGTCATTCTGGTTTAAGGATGCTAATTCTGAAGTTTCCTGCTCAAGAGTTTTGAAATCTTTTGCATAAAACAAGAAAGTAGCATAACGTAATCTTGAGTCATATGACTTATCAGTTAAATCAAGATACTTTTTATAGTTAGTTAACGCTTCTGCTGCTTTAGCATCGAAGTTTGCTGGCTCCTGATTTGCCCATTGCATATATAGCTCAGCCAACTCACGATAAGCAGGGCCATAATTCGGATCTGCTGTGATCACATTTTTTAATTCCCCTTCTGCGTCGCTAAATGCCCTTGACTCTTTATACATTCGACCAATCTGAACGGTGGATCTGTAAAGTGTAGGATCAATGCTTAAAGCCCTCATGTAATTTTGAAGCGCCTCAGAATTCTTTCTTTGTAACGCATAATAATCACCCAAAGCAACGAATGTTTCTGCTTCCTTATCCTTATCATCCAGCTCCTCTGCTTTTTGTAAGTTAGGCAATGCTGCTGCATAATCTGGTTTCTCAGTCGATAAATAAGCTTTTCCTATATACAAATATGGCGTAAAATCCTTTTTTGAAGCCACATCAATTGCTTTATCAAAATTAGTTTTCGCTGAAGTTGCATTGTTTGAGGCCAGATCCGCTTGTCCTAGACCGATATAATTTAAAGGATTTTTCGGATCAGCGGTTACGCCTTGAGTAAATGCTGCCCTTGCTGAATCGATATAGTCCCTTCTTAAGTAAACATCACCTAAGCTAAAGTAATTCTCCCCTTTGCCTTTTTGCGATGACACCAATGTTTTAAGCATTGAGGTCGCCTTTTCATATTGTTCGGCATCTATCGCCTTCTTTGCATCGGTAATGCTCTGAGCAAAAGAGGCAGAACCCATCACTACTAAACCTAAACCTAAGGTTATTGCTTTCTTTGTCATTTTCATAGTTCCTCTATTTTCAATTAATTGTTATGAAGCTTGCTTAGCCTCATGGTTCACTATTTTGTTTTTAGTTTTAAATATTTAACAGGCATCTCTAAAATTATGGTTCATTCTGTATACCTGCTAGTTTCGTTTTCCAAATATAAAATTTAGTTTGTATTCTTCAAGTTAAAATCCCGTGACATCATTTTATGTGGACCCAGTCCAGATTTCAATACGATCAACTGACCACGCGGGCTCAGTAACCAATTTGCAAAACCTGTGCCTAAACCATCACGACCTTCACAATTTATGATGTAAATGTTCCTCAAAAAAGGATAAATGCCATTAATTAAATTTGCCTGATCCGGACGATAGTATGCATTATCACCCTTTTTGCCCTTAATATTCCTCACCCCCATCATTTTCACCTTTGCAATATAAGAAGTCATATTGGAATTATTAGCTAGTAACCAATTTACGCCAACAACTCCTATAAAATTTTTATGCTCAGAAACGTATTTTATAACGTCATTATTGCTTTGTAAAGTATAAACTCCTTTTTTTGGAAGTTCAGTTATTTGTGCCAGCTCTTTAAAGTACCTAAGCGTGCTTGAATATGCATTATCAAAAACAAGTTGCTTTCCGCTTGCCGAGGTTCCTTTCAATATATTTACCACTTCCTCAACAGTAATATTCGAATCCAGATCATCCTTCTGCGTAAGTAATGAAATCCCATCTATGGCAAACCTCGAGGTTTTTGGGACAATACTCCTATTTCGGTATATCTTATCCTCCTGAGGAGTTAACATCCTCGACAATATGATTACTCTAACACTGTCATTTAAAAAGGCCGGTAATATTTTATTTTCATTGCCTGCTATGGTAGTAAACTCTGCATGTTTATAATCAGATTTAAATACCATAATCTGATCAGCAATAATTGAAGAAAAAGATTCATCAACTAGAATTTTTACCGATCCTGATGTCCGTGTCTGTTCAACAACATCAGGTTGTTTTTTATTCTTACAAGATAACAGCACAAAAAAAATGAATACAAAACTTAGATTCCTCATTCCCTAATTATCTTTTTGATTAATTACCCTTGTAAATCTTATTGCTGCGTAAACGATCAGCAGTACTCCCAGCAGAACTCTATATGTACGTTCTATTGTTACTGGCATATCTTTCCAAACGATCAAAGTAAGCCCAAGGACCAGATAAAACGCAAACATAACTAGCCCTAAAATAAACAGAAATCGCTGTTGAGGCGATTTCTGCATAAATGTTTTTAAATTAAACATTATTTTATTGTGATAAGGTGAAACTAATTGGAATGTTATATTTCACACGAACCTTTTTACCATTTTGAACTCCAGGTATCCATCTTGGACTTGCTTTTAGTACCCTAACAGCTTCCTCATCTGTACCACCACCAAGTTTTCTATCAACTTTAATGTCGGTTAAGCTACCATCCTTTTCAACAACGAATGATAAGAATACTTTACCCTGGATATTGTTTTCCTGAGCCATAGGAGGATATCTTACCGCCTTTTTTAGGTAGGCATAAAATTTCTCCATACCACCTGGGAAAGAAGGCTGAGTTTCAAGACTAACAAAGTCATAAACTTTGGTATCCTCTACCACTGCAGCTTGCTTAGGACCATCTCCGGCAGGACCTGCGATAACGATATCCGCATCAGGGTCACCAGCAATGGTTTTCTGACCTGGGTCAGCCTTTTTCAAGTCCTCAATTTGAACTGGCTCTTCATCACGAACCAACTCATCTGGTTTTACAATTGGAGGAGGGAACTTAACCTGATCCTGTTTTGGTGGAGGTGGCTCAACCGGTGGCGGCGGAGGTGTTTCCGGGTTTACAGGAGGAGGTGGCTGTACCACAACTTCCGTTTGTTTAACTATTTCCTCTTCAGGAGCTTTTCCTTTGAACAACTCCATAATTTTAGGGGATAAGAACAACAACACAAATGCTGTTGATGCAATTAGCAATGATTTGGTTGTATTCGCAGAACTTCTCTGACGAAGCTCGTAAGCCCCGTAGCTTTTGTTCTTGTTGGCAAATACAACATCAAGCCAATCCCTTTTTAATAAATCTATTTTAGAACCAAACATAGCCTAATATTTTTATGTTTATAATTATTTATAATATCCCAGCTTGTTTCATAAACGCTTTCTCGTTATCAAGAATATTCACATCATCGATTGCCGGAGCAGTCTTGATTTTAGCGATGTTTAACTCGTCCATTATATCAACAAAGTTCTTATAAGTAGCACCTTCTGTCGGTTTCACTACTATTACTATTTGTCGGCCAGTAGTTTTACTTACCTCGTCTTTATTCTTCAATATTGACTTTCTGACTTCAGCAAAAGATTCCACATTAGGTGTGGCATTTTTAGCTTCTCCCATATACCAGGCAACTTTATTGTTTTTACCCAATAGAATTGTCATGGTTTGAGATGCCCGAAGTTCATTTTTTACGTCATTATCCTCTTGATCCGGCTTTGCAATATCCATTGCAATTGGTTTCGACAACGAGGTGGTTAACATGAAGAAGGTGATCAGCAAGAATGCTAAGTCTACCATGGCAGTTAAATCTACTTTGGTATTTGCCTTCTTGGTTCTTACTTTGCCACCTTTTTTCCCACCCCCGCCGGAGGTATCTAATTCTGCCATAGTATGATTTTATTTAGCATCGCCCTCGGCCGATGTAATTAAACTAAATTTGTTAATTTTTTGCTTCTGAAGAATATCAACGATTTTTTTAATGTTCGGATATTTTTCTTCAGCATCTCCCTTGATACTGATCCTCATTGCAGTCTGATGTAACTCTGCCACCGCTTTACGAGATTGTAGTAACCATTCAGACAATTCATTATTGGTTGAATCTGCCGGAATACCCATGTTAGCCTTAGCAAACTTTGTTCTTTCATCACCATTCATCATGATGAATTTTTTCAAGCTGCTTACAGGAACTCCAAATGAACCAAGAACACCGAAACGTTCTCTCTCCTCAGGGGTAAACTGAATTTTGTATTGCTCTCCAATTTTATCTAATGTTGCCATTTTCACGTCCTTACCTACGATCTCATAGAAAACCTTTCCTTGACCGATAGATAAAATTCCCATATCTAAATCAGGAACTTTAATCTTATAGGTAGAACTTGGAATTTTAACTTCCAAAGGATCCGGCTGGCGTGCTGTTGCTGTTAATATAAAGAAAGTAAGTAGCAGGAAGGATACGTCGCACATGGCGGTCATATCTATCGAAGTACTCTTTCTCTGAACCTTTGCTCTTGCCATAATATTTATAAATAAACTTACTTTTTACTAATGATGTTAATTCTTCCGGTTTTCCATAAAGCCGGTAAAAAAAAATACATTATTTTTTATTTATGTGTACTGGCGTAAGTTTGAATGATGCTGAAACCTGCTTCATCAATTGCATAAGTTAATTTGTCAATTTTCGAAGTAAGGATGTTGTACATGATAATTGCGAAAGTAGAAGTACCAATACCAGTAGCTGTGTTGATTAGGGCCTCAGAAATACCAGTTGCTAATGCAGCCTGATCCGGAGCACCAGAGTTAGCCAAACCACCGAAGGCCTTGATCATACCTGTTACTGTTCCCAATAGTCCTGTTAATGTACCAACTGATACTAAAGTAGCAATTACAGTTAAGTTTTGCTCTAACATTGGCATTTCCAAAGTAGTAGCTTCTTCAATATCTTTCTGGATAGCTAAACATTTTTGATCTGTATCCATGTTTGCTTCAACTTCCATCTCACGATATTTTTTCAATCCTGATTTGATTACGTTAGCAACCGAACCTTGTTGTTTATCACACTCACTTAAGGCTGCTTCGATGTTGTTTGAATTCAAAAATCCTTGGATTTTTTTAACGAATGAATCTAAGCTAGATTTTCCAGTTGCTTTACCAATTACAATAAGACGCTCAATAGAGAATACAATTACCATAAGGAACATACCCAATAGAACAGGTACGATAACTCCACCTTTGTAAGCCATACCCATGTAGTTACCTACTTTTGGAAGTGTATCGTGAAGATCTGGATCAGCCCCATCGATGAAATTGCCTCTGTCTCCGAAAATAAATTTGTAAACACATATTCCGATAATGATACAAATTGGAATAGTAAGAGTTGCGAATAAATTTGAAGCTGAAGAAGAGCTTTCTTTTTTAACTGTTGTTGGTTTTGGTGCGTTTGCCATTTTTTTTTAGTTTTTTAGTTTTTAGTACTTTGTTTTTTAAAATTAGATTAAATATTCCGTAATACACACAACGAGTATTACAAACAATTGTTGCAGTAACAAATTTATAACTTTGATTTTAATTCCAAATTAAATAATCGTTAGCTAGCTAATTCGTTTGTCCCATCAATTTTACCCGTTTGCACTACTGTTACTCCTAACGTATTACTGTATAATTAAAAAAGATTGTCTCGTTGCGGAGACAATCTTTCGCAATTAAAACTAAAAAAAAACTGAAATGCAAATTTTTAGGTAAAAAAAAAGCTTTAAACCGTCTTTTCGGTTATTTTTGGTAGCGAAGCGATCATTTCTTCGTTTGCGAAGGCTTCGAATTGCTTAAAATTATTTACGAATGCCAAAGAGAGTTCATTGGCTTTAAGATCATATTTCTGCTTATCCGCCCAGGTGTTTCTGGGATTCAAAATTTCTGAAGGAACATTTGGACAAGTCAACGGAATGCTCAGCCCAAAAACCGAATCAGTACTAAATTCAACATGGTCCAGATCTCCGTTTAAAGTCGCAGAAATCATTGCACGGGTATAAGACAGCTTCATCCTGCTGCCTTCACCATACGCTCCCCCACTCCAACCGGTATTGATCAACCATACATGCACATTGTTCTTTTTCATCTTTTCGCCCAAAAGCTCGGCGTACCTTGTAGGGTGAAGTGGCAAAAATGCTTTACCAAAGCAAGCTGAAAAAGTCAACTGAGGCTCAAACACATCAGCCTCTGTACCAGCAATTTTAGCCGTATATCCGGATATAAAATGGAACATAGCCTGCCCATTATTTAACTTGGCAATTGGAGGTAAAACACCAAATGCATCTGCTGTTAAAAAGAAAATATTTTTAGGTTCAGCAGCAATTGATGGCACCCTTGCATTGTCAATGTAATTTATTGGATAGGCAACTCTGGTATTCTCTGTTTTATCGATATTAGAAAAATCGACAGTTCTGCTTCCCTCAAAGTAATTGGTGTTCTCTAATAAGGCCCCGAATTTTATCGCATTAAATATCTGCGGTTCTCTTTCAACAGTCAGGTCAACACATTTTGCATAGCACCCTCCTTCAAAATTAAATACCGATTCCTTTCCCCAGCCATGCTCATCATCTCCAATTAATGCACGTTCCGGATCTGCCGAGAGCGTGGTTTTTCCTGTTCCTGATAATCCAAAAAAGATAGCTGTATCCCCTTTTTTCCCAACATTTGCAGAACAATGCATGGATAAAGTATGCTTCTGTTCAGGCAATATGAAATTCAAAACAGAAAATATACCTTTTTTAATTTCGCCGGTATATCCTGAACCTCCTATTAATATTATTTTCCTCGAAAAATTAAGGATAGAAAAGTTAGACTGTCTGGTTCCATCCACTTCAGGGTCGGCCAGAAAAGAAGGACTGGCAACAATGGTCCACTCAGGCCTTTCTTCAATAGCACCATCTTCAGGTCTCAAAAACAGGTTATTAGAAAACAAATTCTGATATGCCGTTTCAGTCACTACCCTTATCGATGTTTTGTAAGTCTCATCTGCACAAGCAAATGAATCTCTTACATAATATTTGTTTTTGCTTAGATGGGCTGTCACTTTTTTAAATAAAGCGTCAAATTTTTCTGGATCAAATTTGAAATTTATATCTCCCCACCATACCGAATCCTGGGTTAATTGATCACACACTATAAATCTGTCTTTTGGAGAACGGCCAGTAAATTTCCCCGTATCTACTGCCAATGCACCTGTATCGGTCAGTGAACCTTCTCCATTTTTCAAGGCCTCCTCAACCAATTGTGCTACGTTAAGCTGATATAACGCCCCATCCGAATAGAGATTCAGGTAGCTCAAATCAGGCTTAAGCATAAATGCTTTGCTCATAAGAATAATAAGTTAGTGAGGCAAAGTTATACAGATAAAAAGGTAAAATGGAGCTTTTTTAAAGAAAAATTTAACTTATTGTCGCTTATACACTTATAATTAAACACCTATAGATCAGCCACTTAAATAACAAATTATCCGCCGGATTTTTTTACTTTATAGCCTTCTTTTTGTAAAAGTAAAAGCACCTTATCCCTAAAATCTCCCTGTATAATGATCTCACCGTCTTTAGAAGCACCTCCTACGCCGCATTTTGTCTTCAACATTTTAGTCAATGTTGCCAGCTCATCATCACCTCCCCTAAATCCAGTAACCAATGTAACTGCCTTTCCACCCCTATTTTTACGATCCAGCATCACCCTTAAATCCTGCTGATTTGCAGGTATTGGTTCATTAGCGTCATTATTTTCCTCTTCATAAACAAAAGAAGGATCTGTAGAATACATAATTCCTCCAAGGTCGCTTAGCGTTTTCTTTTTAGCTTTCATAATTCGGGGCAATGATGTTTAGCGATAAAGGTTTAATAGATATATCTAACTCTTTACCCATAAAAAACGGTTCTCCATCAATATGTATTGCATCATCCTGGCTCCGTTTAATCTTTATATTTTTACCTTTAATAATTTCAACAATTTTCGACCGGTCAGTTCTGGCGCTTAACATTTCATATGCCAATACCGGCAGTTTATACATAGGAAATTCTTTTACCACGCACACATCAAGCAAGCCATCAACTACCGATGCCTGTGGTGCAATATGTGCATTATTACCATATTGAGATGAATTTGCAATGCTGACAACAAATGCCTTGCGTTCGTACTCTACACCATCAATACTAAGCTGATAAACCTGAGGTTTGTAGTTTAACACTTCGGTTAATCCCAATTTCAGATAGCCCGTTAAACCTCTTGATTTATTTCCGGCAAACACAGAACTGATATGTGCATCAAAACCCATACCTGCCATGTTAAAAAAACACTTATCATTAAATCTGGCAGTATCAATAACCTCTACATTACAATTATTAATAACCTTTATTGCAGCAACAGTTTTCATCGGTATTTTTAAGAACCTTGCCAGCCCATTTCCAGAGCCAAAAGGGATAATACCCAATATTTTATTTTGCTGCATCACTTTAGTTGCAATCTCATTTATTGTACCATCACCTCCAACTGCTACAATAATGTCAAAATTTTTGCTTGCAGCTTCCTCCGCAATCTCAGAAGCATGGCCAACATATTCAGTAAAACTAAAATTTGGATTGTACTTAGAACGGTCAAGATGCGCATCTATCAATGCTGGAATCTTTAATTTATTCTTACCTCCAGATATTGGATTGATGATAAATAGAATGTTTGATTTCGACAAAACCTTTTGATTAATGATAGTACAAAATAATTGATATTTTTTGACTATTGAAATATATATAGTAATTTTGCAGCGTTAAAGTGGACTGATTTGCGATGCTATTTAAAGAATAGCTGGATTGCAACCACGTAAAAAAAAGTGCTAACCATATTATACACTTCATTTTACAGCCTGTTCTGCAGGATCTGACTCCCTTTTATATAATTGTTTAAAATTAAATTTTAATTATTTAAAATGTCGTATTTATTTACATCTGAATCAGTTTCTGAAGGCCATCCGGATAAAGTTGCAGATCAAATCTCAGACGCACTTATTGACAACTTTTTAGCGTTCGATTCAGAGTCAAAAGTGGCCTGCGAAACTTTGGTTACCACAGGTCAGGTTATTTTAGCTGGCGAGGTGAAATCACAAACCTATCTTGATGTACAACAAATTGCCAGAGATGTAATCAAAAAAATTGGCTACACAAAAAGCGAATACATGTTTGAGGCTAACTCATGCGGTATTCTTTCCGCAATTCACGAACAGTCGCAGGATATAAATCAAGGTGTTGACAGAAGCAACAAAGAAGAACAAGGTGCTGGCGATCAGGGTATGATGTTTGGCTATGCAACCAACGAAACAGAAAACTATATGCCTTTGGCACTAGATCTTTCACATACTCTTTTACAGGAATTAGCTCTGTTAAGAAGAGAAAATAATGAAATTACCTATCTGCGTCCTGATGCTAAATCACAAGTGACTTTAGAATATGCCGACAACAACAAGCCTGTTCGTATTGATGCTATAGTGATTTCAACTCAGCATGATGATTTTGATGAAGAAGCCAAAATGCTTGCTAAAATCAAAAAAGACCTTGTTGATATTCTTGTCCCACGCATTATTGCCAAATACCCACAATATGCGCACCTATTTAATGATAAAATAGAGTATCATATTAATCCAACCGGGAAATTTGTTATTGGTGGCCCGCATGGCGATACAGGCTTAACAGGCCGTAAAATTATTGTAGATACTTACGGAGGTAAAGGAGCTCATGGAGGCGGTGCTTTCTCTGGAAAAGACCCCAGTAAAGTAGATAGAAGTGCTGCCTATGCAACCCGTCACATCGCTAAGAATCTTGTTGCTGCAGGTGTTGCCGAAGAAATTTTAGTTCAGGTAAGCTACGCCATTGGAGTTGCAAAACCTATGGGTATTTACATCAATACTTATGGAACAGGTAAAGTAAACAAAACTGACGGAGAAATTGCCAGAATAGTTGAAGGTATATTCGATATGCGTCCTTACTTTATAGAGCAACGCTTAAAATTAAGAAATCCAATTTATAGTGAAACTGCAGCTTATGGCCATATGGGTCGTACGCCTGAAACAGTTACCAAAACTTTTAAAAGTCCTGGAGGTGAAGAAAAAACTGTTACTGTTGAATTGTTTACATGGGAGAAATTAGACTTTGTAGATAAAGTAAAAGCAGCTTTTTCATTGTAAGCTTAAGAAATAATTAAAATTCATAAAAAGGGTGTATCATAACAATGATCACCCTTTTTGCATTTTACAAGCCTTGCAATAGCATGCCTAAATGCAAAAAGGAAAACCATTTGTAAAGGGTATTGTTGTATTTATACAAAAACACTACTTATTATGGAACATCCAATAGAAATGAATACCCTTAGCCAGGTTTTAGAAAAATTAAGACTTAAAGGTTTGGATAACGAAATAAAAATGACAGACCATGGCAAGATGCAAGGCATTGGAATTAACAAAATTTATAATCCTGAAGACCTAACAATAATTAAAACTTATCGATTTGAAGGCGACTCCGACCCTGCCGATAATTCTGTGCTCTATTTACTAGAAGACAAAGACAAACAGATTGGCTATATTCTTGACGCTTATGGAATGTATAGCTCTCAGGAAAATACCGGTTTTGACGACTTTTTAAAGAAAATACCTACCGCAGACAGAGATATGCAAGAGCTTTTCGGCTAGCCGAATTGCATTTGCTGCCTAACAGAAAAGAATATAACACCAATAAAAAAGCATTATCTCTAATGCTTTTTTATTTAAGAAGCCATTGTTAATATGCCTAAACGTTTTTAGTAAAAATTATGATACATTAAAATAAAGTCATTATCTTCAAGAAGAATTAAACCAAACTTCTTAACCAAATGTCTTCTTTAACCTCTAAATTGCACCAGAGCATCATGTTGCTTGGTCTCTTTTCATTTACTTCCTGTGTAAATAATGATAAAAATACAGACACTGAGGGCAGTAAAAACACACTATTTTCCATACTTTCTTCAAATCAGACTCACATCGATTTCAATAATACCATCATTGAAAACGAAAGGGCAAACATTATATCCTATCAGTACTTCTATAATGGAGGGGGTGTAGCAATTGCAGATGTAAATAATGACGGCCTGGAGGATGTATATTTTTCAGGAAACATGACAAAGGCCAAACTATATCTTAATAAAGGAAACATGCAGTTTGAAGATGTTACAGATAAAGCCGACATAACCGAAGAGGGAACAACCTGGAAAACAGGCGTTACTATGGCCGATGTTAATGGAGATGGGAAACCAGACATCTATCAATGTTATTCCGGTGCATTACCTGCAAAGAATAGAACAAATAAATTATATATAAACCAAGGGAACAACGATCAGGGAATTCCCGTATTTAAAGAGCAAGCTGCAGAATATGGGCTTGCCGATACCGCATATAGCACACAGGCTGTTTTTTTTGATTACGACAAAGATAATGACCTTGATATGCTCCTGTTAAACCACAACCCTAAAGTATTTACCACACTCGATGAAACTTCTGCTCCAATAATATTAAAAGAACCCGCACCAACCATCCGGATTAAGCTATATAAAAATGAAAATGGAAAATTTAAAGATGTTTCAGATCAGGCAGGCATCTATAATTCATCATTTACATATGGTTTAGGTGCAGGAGTAAGCGATTTGAATAATGATGGTTATCCGGATATTTACATCTCAAACGATTATTCTGCACCAGATTATTTATATATAAATAATGGAAACGGCACTTTTACAAATCAAATTCAATCCCAAATTGGCCATACGTCCTTGTATTCAATGGGCAATGATATTGCTGACATTAACAACGATGGCCTATCAGATCTTTTCACTTTAGATATGCTGCCAGAGGATAATCGAAGACAGAAGTTGCTCTTTTCTCCCGACAATTACGAATATTATGACCTCCGCCTACGTCTTGGCTTCCATTACCAGGATATGCGCAACATGCTTCAAATAAATAATGGAAATGGCACATTTAGTGAAACCGCACAATTATCAGGCATTTCCAATACAGATTGGAGCTGGGCTCCTCTATTTGCAGATTATGATAATGACGGCTGGAAAGATCTTTTTGTATCAAATGGTTATATGAGAGATTATACCAATATGGATTTTCTAAAGTTCAAAGGAGATTTCCTGCGTACTACCGATCCGGCTCAAATGAGGGAGAATCTGTTAAATTTAATCCATGCAATGCCTGCATCCAATGTTAACAATTACATCTACAAGAACAACGGCAACCTTACGTTTACCAACAAAATGGTTGAATGGGGATTAAACACACCATCTAATAGTAATGGGGCCGCTTATGCCGATTTAGATAACGATGGCGACCTTGACCTTGTGGTTAACAATATCAATCTTCCGGCATTCATTTATGAAAACAGAACCGACAAGCAAATAAAAAATCAGTTCCTAAAAGTAAAGCTGCAGGGATCTGGGCAAAACACACAAGGTATTGGTGCAAAAATTTGGATCTACCAGAATAACAAACAGCAGTATCTTGAACAAATGCCATCTCGAGGCTATCAATCAAGCGTTTCGCCAATTTTACATTTCGGTTTAGGAGAATCTACTTCTATAGACTCTCTTCGTGTAGTTTGGCCAAGTGGAAAACAGGAACTAATAACAGGCGTAAAGGCAAATCAACAAATACCGCTATTAGAAACAAATGCAAAAACAACTTACAAAGACCCACAGCCTCCTTTGTCTATATTTAAAGAAATTAAATCGCCGATTACATTTCAACAGCAAAAAAAATCAACCAACGATTTTAAGCGGCAACCACTGTTAATAAACCCCATGTCATTTTCAGGTCCATGCATTGCCAAAGCAGATGTAGATGGAGATGGTTTAGAGGACATTTATGTTGGCGGGACCCAAGGCCAGTCTGGCACACTTTTTATTCAAAAAAAGAACGGCACTTTTGTAAAAAAAATCCAGAGAGCCTTTACCAATAGCCTAAAAAGCGAAGACACAGATGCTGTCTTTTTTGATGCCAATGGCGATGGTTTTGCAGATCTTTATGTATGTGCTGGCGGTTATGACAGTTATATCCCTGACGATTCATCATTGCAAGATCGATTGTACTTAAATGATGGAAAGGGAAATTTCAGACCATCAGTTAATGCTTTACCTAAAATGCTAAGCAGTAAAAGCTGCGTTCGGGTTACAGACTTTAACCAGGATGGCCACCCCGACCTATTTATAGGCGGAAGAGTAATTCCTGGCCGCTATCCGGAAACACCATCAAGTTATCTACTAATTAACGATGGAAAAGGAAACTTTAAAGATCAGATTAAAGCTGTTGCCCCAAATTTGCAAAAAGCAGGAATGATTACCGATGCCGCATGGGTAGATTTAAACGGCGACAAAAAAGAGGATCTGATTGTTGTTGGAGAATGGATGCCAATTACCGTCCTCATTAATACAAATGGCAAGCTGACAGATAAAACTAAAGATTATTTTGAGAAACCTTTGGCTGGCTGGTGGAACAAACTACTAGTAGAGGACTTAAACAATGACGGTGTTCCGGATATAGTAATTGGAAACACCGGATTAAACACTCAATGCAAAGCAACCGAAAAGGAACCTGCTGAAATGTTCTACAAAGATTTTGATGATAATGGATCGGTTGACCCTATATTATGTTTTTACATCCAGGGAAAAAGCTATCCTTATGTAACCAGAGATGAGATGCTAGATCAGATGAGCATTATGCGCACACGCTTTCCGGATTATAAAAGCTATGCAGATGCATCAATGAAAGAGATATTTACCAAAGAGGAACTAATGGGCGTTTCAAAGCTCCAGGCAACCGATTTAAAAACATCGGCTTTTATCAATACCGGAAAAGGTAAATTTAAAGAGTTAAGCTTACCGCAAGAGGTTCAATTCTCGCCAGTATTCACAATTACCGCCTTTGATTATGATAAGGATGGCAATAAAGACTTGTTACTGTGTGGCAACATTAGTCATTCACGCCTCAGATTTGGAAAATACGACGCTAATTATGGAACCCTACTTAAAGGCAATGGCAAAGGTAGCTTTACATACATCCCTCAACAACAATCAGGTTTTAGTTTAAAAGGAGATGTTAGAAGCGTAGTGCAAACAAGCAACACTTTAATATTTGGCATTAACCAGGAAAGTATGAAAGCTTATAAACTGAGATAAAGCTTTACAAGTTCAATGATACAGTAGCGGAAAACGTTCTACCGTCAGACGGCCAGATGCCTGGTCCCGGATAAAACTGCGGGCGTTTGGTAAAATAATGTTTATCAAACGCATTGCTCACATTAAGCCCAATACGCAAGTAATTGGTAAGTCCAATAGTGGCACTGGCATCAAATAAGTTATAGGAAGGTGCAATACCAACAGTTCCGGTCGCATTTGGTGCCACAGCATTTAGGGCATCAGCAAATGAGCTGGCGGTATAACTATGCAGAATGCTCAGACTATAGCGCTTAACTTTTAAAGTAGCCCCATTCCTGGAAGTCCATTCCGGCACACTTTCTACTTTATCCCCATCAATAGAAACAGTTGTTTTGGCATTAGCATCCCTAATACTGGCATTTTGGTAGCGGGCATTCATATAAGCAGTTGCTGTATATAAAGAGAAGCTAGCTGTTTTACTCAGCGGAAAATCTGCCTGAGTAAAAAGTTCAACTCCTTTAGTTCTTGAATCCCCAATATTTGTACGATAAATGATCTCCTGATTATTAGAATTCATCTGCGAAACAGTACCCATGCGGTTATTGTATTGCAGTTGGAAATAGCTCACATCCCAGTTCAAAAACTGCCAGTTACCCCTAAAACCAGCTTCCAGATTATATCCTCTGGCATCCTTTAAATTCTTGTCGGTAAGCTCAAAGGTAGATCCAGGGATAATGTCCTTAAAAATCACCGGACGGTAAGCCTGCGACCAGCCTGCATATAGGTTCATGGCTTTAGTCAATTCATACTGCCCACTAACCCCAAACAAAGGATACTCATGTTTAATGTTATTAGGAATATCACCGGTAGGATAATTATTAATCACCCCGGTCATATCTGTCTTGCCCAGCTCAAACCTTACTCCGGTATTTACAGAAAGACGGGGCAACAACACCCACCGATTCTCGGCAAAAAAAGCAACATTATTAGTTTTTAGATGCATATCTCTGCCAAAGTCTGGGGTAACCAGCGAAAGGTCAAAATCTGTCCCCGTGGTTCCCTTACCCTGTTGCTGGCGATGCAGGTCATTGTTCATATATTGCACCCCCGCAGCAAGGTTGCTGGTCAAGCCCAAAAGTGAGTACGATTGTAATAAACGCAGCTCATTGGTAAAACTCTTGAAATGATCAACATCAACCTGCCTGTTAGCATATTGAAGCGTAGTAGGGTCAATTGCATCTATTATATTGGCCAACTTATCAAACATCACACTATTTCTAACTCCAATTACTGCAGAAGAAGTGAATTTCAACCGTGTAGATTCACCCATCTTCCAGTCTAAAGTAAGAGAGGGAATATTGATCTCAGGGTTGTAATAATTACGCGAACGCGTAGAAGAACGCGGATCCGCCTTAAACATCTCATCGGTCAATTGCCCTGCAAGGTGAATCACATAATTAGAGCGTGTCCATTCTGCCTTAAGTTCAATATTGGGCGTGAATTCATAAAATAAGGAAATGTTTTGCGCATCATATTTTGAGTCACTGTTCTTACGATACCCAGCATCTGCTTTTTTATTGAACCAGGCATAATACTTAAACTTGCCCTTTGTACCGCTGATGGAGTTAAAGGAACTGAGTAAACCATATGACCCCGCAGTATTGATGCTTTGAAAAGCTAAAGCAGAAGAATCGGGTTTCTTACTCACATAGTTAAGCAATCCGCCAAATTGCCCGCCATATTGCAGGGAGGCGGTGCCTCTTACCAGCTCAATCCGCTCTACCGCTTCTAATGGGATATTATAATGACGGCCGGATAGCCATACATATCTGAATTGGTGAGCACCCCATCTTTGCGAATATTAAACTCCCATCCACGATGAGGGTCAAGGCCCCGGGTAGAGATATTGGTTTGGTTCCCGGTTCCATCCATATCATAAACAAAGATGCCTGGTATTTTAGAAAAGACCTGGCGACCGTATTTCTCTGCCAGGCCCAAATCCTTATTGGTAAGCTCAATCACCTCACTTTTCTTTCCCAAGAAAATATAGGTGCCAGCTATAGAATCCAGTCGCTTAATATCACGCTGTTTACTTATGCTATTGATGTTAACTTCTTTGAGTTTTTTGGCTTCCTCACTACTAATATTTTGCGCGAGAGCCGCTGAACTTAAAAATGTTGTAAGCGCGATGATGTAGATTTGTTTCATTAAGGTTTATTTGGTTAACACTAATGTAAAAAATCTGCCCCTCTAAAAAAAGCTATCCTAACATATTACCATTTAATCTTCCTTCTATTTACATTTATCAACTTAGTATCCTTGTTGTATGCTAAAGAAAAATCAGGATTATTTATACTCACTGAGGCTATAGATTTATCGGATTTTACTATCAACGACAAGTCGTACCATGATATGTTTTTATTGAGAACTGTAGAATAGTCTAAAGTAATAACTAATGTATTAGCACTTACAAGTTGAGTTTTAGTTACGTGATCTTTAATATAGGCATATTCTAAAAACTCTCTCAGACTACAAAATATTAAGTTATCTTTAGATTTAAGCGCAATATTATCAATCCAGTCATTGAAACCGCGAACAGCCTCCTCATCTTTAATTCCATGTGTTCCAATTTCAAAAAAATCGAAGGAATTGCCAGAAAGCAAATCATTTGAAAGCTCCCATTGAGCTCCGCCACTTGACCAGTCATCTGTAAATGCCCTTCTAATTGCCAGGTAGTTAAATGGCTTTATATCATTTAATTTAGCTTTTGGGCTATATTTACCAATTTGAGTAAATTTATCAAATGTCCCCTGAGATCCACCACCTATATACCCAAAGTCTGCCGCTGCCGTCTGGAAACCCGTGTAATTACTTGGAACAATAAGTGTATTTATTTTATACCCTTGCTTTTCCAATATCAGTGCATCTAAATCTTTTATGTTCTTTTCTCTATCCTTTCCATTATTAAAGTTTCCTGTTTCTTCATGGTAATACGAATGGTTCATTATATCCATTCCTTTAAGAATTAATGGCAATCTTTGTCCATAGGTAGCCGCATATCCCGTATACAGACCCATTTCTTTGCCGTTATATTGATTTTTACCATTAACCGCCAACCCCAAACTATAATTCTTATTGTTCCCACATCCGTCTGTATAGAATGTTTTCGATAGTTTTTCATAAGCTGTCACTACAGTTAATGCAGCATCATCAAACTCCATCAGAATCGCTTTGCTCTTATTATATTTCAAACTTGGTATTAATGCATCCGCAGATGTAGGATTCCCATTAAAAACAACCTTAATTTCTAACTTTCCTGTAAATGGAGGCAATACAGGGCCTTCGGGTATCGCTGGTTCTTCTTTTTCTTTAGTTTCTTCTTTTGGTAGCTTTTGCTGAATCTTCTTTGTGCATGAGAAGATTAACACAGAACAGAGTGCAATTAGAGTGAGGATTAATTTTTTCTTCATTTAATTGTTTTTACATTATTATTTAGTGCGCGAAACATTTACACTACTCTCAGATTTCGTGCCGACCTGCCTAAGAAAACATGAATAAAGACAACAGAGGATTTTCTTATACTTTTACATCCTGTTTTGCAGACCATTTAGACAAGGATCTAAACAAAAGGCAACTTTTAACCAAAATATTATAAACTCATTATTAGATCTCACCTAAATTACTCCAATTTCCCCAAAAACAGGAGTTTGTTCCCCAAAGCCAAAGTAGGGCTGGTAGAATGCTTAGGTATAAATTAAAATCTTAGCGGGGTTAAATATTAACCTGATCAGTTTTAATAAAGGCGAAGTAAAGCTTAAAGCACAAGAGGCTTTAAGTAAACTTATGCAGGCTTTGGGTAGGCTTTGCCAGGCCTAAACATTACTGCTGGATGACATATAAACTAAATCTTAGTGTTATAAGTGTACACACCAACAATATACCTATATAATACGTATGTAACAGATAGCCTTAGTACGGCGGGTTGGAAATCCTAAGACCTGATACTAGTTTGCTACCAAAAGTATTTTATTAAGAAGAGTGTTCGCAAATGCCCCTATATTTTGTCATAACAACACCGGATGCAAAAAAAATATTTAGCTATAAATTTGACTATCAAATAACTACACTATGCTATTAGAAGGTAAAAATGCAATTATATATGGAGCAGGCGGTTCTCTTGGAGGCGCAGTTGCCAGAGCACTTGCAGCAGCCGGTGCTCAAGTATTCCTTACAGGTCATCATGCAGATGGCTTAAACACAACTGCAATAGAAATTGAATCTGCTGGAGGTAAAGTCTCAATTCATCAGGTAGATGCCAGAGATGAGAAATCTGTAAATGACCATATACAAACGGTAATTCAAACAGCAGGATCTGTAGATATATCATTCAATGCTATAGGTTGGCAGGACACACAAGATGTTCCGTTAACAGAAATGACACTTGAAGATTTTCTCAGACCCATAAACATTGCCATGCAAACACAGTTTATAACAGCAACTGCCGCCGGAAGGGTTATGAAAAAACATAATTCGGGTGTGATACTTTCCCTAACCGCAACGCCCGGAGGTATCGGCTATGCTAATGTAGGTGGGTTTGGCCCAGCCTGCAATGCAGTAGAAGGGTTTTCCCGTAACCTGGCTGCAGAATTGGGCCCTTATGGAGTTCGCGTAGTAAACATCCGCTCTGGAGGCTCTCCAGATTCAAGGATTTTTAAAGAAGCAATAGAAGCGGGTGGTGAGCAAGTGAAAGAATTCATTTCAAAAATGGAAAATGACACCATGCTAAAACAATTGCCTCTTATGGAAGATATAGCCAATACAGCAGTATTTCTTGCTTCAGGTATGGCCGGCAAAATAACAGGCATTACCATTGATGTGACCGCAGGAACTACAAGCGCACTAAATTATAAAGTGACAAACATTGCATTTTTGAAGAAAGATCACGAATAAAGTAATCAAAAACCCAATTAAATATAACAGATATACACTACTATAGTGAATCCTGAAAAATGGTTGTAAAATCAAAGCGCATTTTTTATAAATGATTATGAAACAATAGATACTGCTACGCATCTAATGATAAAAACGTTGTATCTATTTATTTTTTGCAGTATGAATGTTCTCAAGTTCATGTTTAAGTACAGTGCACTGGCTTTTGCATCTTGTTCTATTTTTTTCACATTAAAATCGTCGGCACAAGGCTTTAAAGAAAGTAAAGTCTTTATATCAGGTTCTATAAAAAAATTTGATAAGGAAAAGCATCTGAAATCGGTTGTATTTATGGTTAGTTCTGCGTTTGGAGAAATAACGAAAAAAGCTGAAATAATTGATTCAACTGGCCGTTTTATGCTAGAAACTTTTATTGCAAGCCCTCAGGATATTTCGATTCAATATGAAAACAATACTGCTGAGCTATTTCTGCGGCCAGGAGATAGTCTTAAAATTGAGTTGGGCGTGCTTCCTTTTATCAATATTATTGATGGTACATTAGCTGTAGAGAACCGGATGATTCAGGAGTTTAAGGACAAAAGAACAACCGACCACTATAAAAATCCTAAAGGGGTATCATCTTTATTTGATAAATGGGCAACAGACTATACCAGATATGAGGCATGGAGCAAACTGATAGAGCATTACAATGAAGAGCC
Organism: Pedobacter ginsengisoli; assembly: GCF_002736205.1. Classification (NCBI taxonomy): domain Bacteria; kingdom Pseudomonadati; phylum Bacteroidota; class Sphingobacteriia; order Sphingobacteriales; family Sphingobacteriaceae; genus Pedobacter; species Pedobacter ginsengisoli. Next base: position 4,241,334 of record NZ_CP024091.1, read on the forward strand.
ACTTTTGGAAGATAGTGTTTCTTATTTTCTAAAAAATTACAACATGAATCATTTGCCAGTAATATCTGGTCCATATACTCATTTCATATCTGGTCTTTACAGATATTTTACCCATAGTGCGCCCCAAGTTAAGTCGGCGTTGTTTGCCGAATATGCTAAAGAAAGAAATTTTTTGGGGATTGGAGGCATTTTTGCAGAGGGCATAAAAAGCAGCACAACAGGTTTAACCAGGGAGCTGCTACTGACCATGCTATTTATGGATGCTCTAAATGGCCAACAGTTGACGGAATTTAAAGCACTGTGGAATAAGTATCCTGTCTTGAACACTTATTTGAAGAGTAAGATACTGGCAAAAAGCGCTGAACTTGAGGCATCCTTAAAGAACCAGAAAATTAAAGACGAGAGTACGCTTGTGCAAATTAACCAAGCCGGAGGCGGATCTGTTTTAGACTCTATTATAATGAAGTTCCCTGAAAAAGTCATTTATATAGATTTCTGGGCGCCTTGGTGCAGTCCCTGTATGGCTGCAATGCCTAAATCAAAAGAACTCCAGCATTATTATAAAAGTAAGGATATTGCATTTGTATTTTTTGCCAGCCAATGTAGTGATGAATCCTGGAAATCGACTATAGCTAACCAGGCCCTCACCGGCACGCATTACAAACTCACTAATGATCAATTTAATGTGCTTTCCTCAAAGTTTGACATCAACGGAATACCACACTATGTAATTATTAATAAAGAGGGTAAAATTGCAAACGGAAATGCGCCAGGGCCAGAGCAAAAGGAAGGGTTAAAACACGAACTCGATCGGTTGTTGAAATAGAAGGAAGTATGTGTGCTTTTGCCTTGATTTCATGAATTTAAAGTATCCCCCTCTCATAATTTCATCAAAGAGGTTTACTCTTTGCGATAAAGACCTTCCAGGAATTGCAGAAGATTATTACCGCGAAAATCTACGTAATCTGTTTGGAAATTGGACATTAGCCCAAATGAATGAAAGGTGTTATCAAGTTTATGAAATACAATCTCCACATCTCCCATTTTATTAACTATATCGAAATCAACCGGGCTTTCAAAATTAGCCTCTCTCATGGAGAACTCTATACCATGGTTACTAATAAAGCTCATTTTATCTCATCTTCTTCCCTTTTTTAGGCGGATTAAAGTTCATGACAAAGTTTTGAGTAAGATTTTTCTTTTGATCAAGTTCCTTCTTCATTCTTTGCATAGAAGTTTCAGCAAAAAAAACAGTTAAAATACCTGTATCATTATGTTTAGCAGATTGTTTCAAAGCTTCAATATAAGCAGCCTTTTCTTCGGCTCCAATTATTACATGCGGCAGATTGAACTTTGCAAGTATAAAGTTTGAAATCAGACGGCCAGTTCTCCCGTTTCCGTCCGGGAAGGGATGTAGATAAATAAAAAACTGGTGAAACCTAGCGCTAATGTCCAGCGGATGCAATTCGGCCTTTTCTATAGCTGACTCTGTGGAACTGATCAATGATGGCATACGTGCAATACTTGCCCTGAAATCTCCAAAAACCGTATCTCCTGCGGCCATTTGCGTATTGGTATATTCTCCTGGCTCAAGTCCCTTCGCAAATTTAAGGGTATTTTCTGTTAGTATTTTTTGCACCTGTTTAATCAAACTTTCGGTTAAAGGCTGTTCTAGGTCATTAAATACGAATTCATAGGCTTTAAAATGATCAAGGATTTCATATGCCTCATATAAAGACCTGTTGTTTAACTTTAAATTAAGCCCCTTTTCTTTAAGCTCGCGTGTTTCATCCACAGTAAAGGTATTCCCCTCTACCGCACAACTGTGCGCAGAAAACAATATCTCGTTATATTCCTTAAAATCCTCAAGACTAAAGCTATCAATAATAACTTTGCTGTATTCTGCAACAAGCGCATCATATTTTTTAAGCAAGCTCTCCATTTATTGTTTGATTAAGAATTCAACAGATGACTTTCAATCAAAGATACGCCAAATCTAAAAATATAGAAAAACACAAAAGCCTTCAAATGTGTAATTTGAAGGCTTTTGTTAGGCTTTACTACCTTTAGCGGACCGGACGGGACTCGAACCCGCGACCTCCGCCGTGACAGGGCGGCATTCTAACCAGCTGAACTACCGGTCCGTTTTCCCTATTTTCGTTTCGTTGTTTCGTTTCGGGATTGCAAATATAGCGCCTTTATTTAACTTTGCAACATTTATTTTAAAATAATTATAACTCGCTAATTATCTGAGAATTATTTTTTAGATAACTGATCCCTCTTTCATTTTCTCTGCATTCTCTGCAAACTGTAGGGCATCAATTAGCTCCTGAACACCCCCATCCATCACTCCGCTTAGGTTATAAAGCGTTAAACCTATACGGTGATCTGTAACTCTTCCCTGAGGATAATTGTAAGTTCTGATCTTGGCTGAACGGTCACCAGTCGAAACCATCGTTTTACGTTTAGCAGCTATGTCACCATTTTTTTTCTGGAGTTCAATATCATATAACTTACTACGAAGCATCTCCATTGCAATAATTCTATTCCCCAATTGAGAACGCTCCTGCTGACAAACCACAACGATGCCCGAAGGTTTATGTGTTAACTGAACCTTTGTTTCTACTTTATTTACGTTCTGTCCACCTGCACCACCAGATCTGGAGGTTTGCAATTCAATGTCCGCAGGATTAATATAAAGATCAATTTCTTCTGCTTCCGGTAAAACAGCTATTGATGCGGCAGAAGTATGAACACGACCCTGGGTTTCTGTATCAGGTACTCGCTGAACCCTGTGTACTCCCGACTCATATTTTAATTGGCCATAAACATCTTCTCCACTTACCTTCAGGATAACCTCTTTGTAACCACCTGCGGTACCTTCGGTAACATCTACTGTTTCTACTTTCCATCCTTTTTGCTCAAAGAAACGGCTATACATTCTATATAAGTCTCCCGCAAATAAGGCTGCCTCATCTCCACCTGTACCACCTCTAATCTCAAACACTGCATTCTTTGCATCCTCAGGGTCAACGGGAATAAGCATCAGGCGAACTTTTTCTTCAAGTTCTTCCTGTTGTACCAGTAACAAATCCAATTCTTCTTTAGCCATATCACGCATTTCTGGATCTTTCTCTGTACTTAAAATCTCCTTGTTCGCCTCAATATTGCTCATTACATTTTTGTAGACTTTATATTCTTCTACAATTTTACCCAGATCTTTATACTCTTTATTTAAAGCTGCAAAACGCTTCATATCCTGAACGGTATCAGGATTACTCAACTGCTCCTCAACATCTTCCCAACGCAGTTTAATTGCTTCTAATTTCTCTAACATATTCTTTTATTTCAGGAACTCTATACTTATACCTTCGCAACAATAACACAATCTGTTTGTTAACAGTACAATTTATTGTAATAAAGGTTTTTTTATTCGGGCAGCAAAAATACGGCTTTTTCAGTTAATGCCACTATAAAATTTATTAGGATCAGCGCGTTACAGAAAAATGCTTTATTCTTTTTCAAAATATTTAAGGCTCAGAACCTCTCCATCAAAAACGGCGTATGAATTATAGTTAAACCATTCGCCCAGGTTCACATATCTGGCTCCTTTACCCAAATCCAAATCCAGAGGCAAATGCCTGTGACCAAAAACGAAAAAATCATAATGTTGTTTCATTAACAACTCTTTAGCATAAATGGCCAGCCATTCGTTTTCAATTCCCTCAAAAACTTCTTCCTTACTACTGGCAGCCCTACTACTTCTTGACCAGCCGTTTGCTATGCCCATACCAATTCTGGGTGGAAGCACTGAAAACAGCCAGCGACATACAGGATTTCTGAAAATTCGCCTAAGCATTTTATACTTTCTATCGCCCGGACCTAATCCGTCACCATGATGTAAAAAGAACCGCCTCCCATTCCTATCAATTATAAGTTCATCGCTTATAATTTCGATCCCCATTTCCTTCGTAAAATAGTTGTCAACCCACATATCATGGTTACCTTTAAAAAAATACACCTTGATTCCGGCATCTGTCATAGCAGCAAGCTTTCCTTGCAATCGAATATACCCTTTAGGTATAACAAAGCGATATTCAAACCAGAAATCAAAAACATCGCCCATCAGGAAAAGTTCACTGCATGTGGGTTCGATGGCATTTAACCAACGAAGAATACGGTCTTCTCGCTTACGGCTTTCAAAAAAATCCGGAGAACCTAAATGAAAATCAGAGGCAAAATATATGTTCTTATTCATCAATAAAACAAAGATAAGTAAAATATTAGCTCAGTTTGTTGTCATAAGTTCTAGGGAGTATATAGATTATTTATAAATAGCATCGATATTATAACAAAAGTTTGTAAATTCGCACAAATTTTAAACACATGATTTCTACTGATATAGCTATAATTGGCGCCGGCCCCGTAGGTTTATTTGCAATTTTTGAAGCAGGGCTATTAAAAATGCGCTGCCATTTAATTGATTATTTGCCTCAGGTGGGTGGTCAGTTATCTGAAATATATCCAAAAAAACCTATATACGACATCCCGGGCTATCCAACAGTACTAGCTCAGGAACTTATAGATAACCTAATGGAGCAAGGAAAACCTTTCCACCCTGGTTTTACTTTAGGTGAACGTATTGAAGGCTTAGAAAAACGTGGAGAAGCTGACTTTGTACTGACTACCAACATGGGGACTATTATAGAAGCTAAAGTTGTAGTTATTGCAGGTGGTTTGGGTTGTTTTGAGCCACGTAAGCCAGCTGTATCAGGTTTAGAGCAGTTCGAAAACGGAAGAGGTGTTAATTATATGATCCTTGATCCTGAGCAATACCGTGGTCAGAAAATGGTTATTGCTGGTGGTGGAGATTCAGCCCTTGACTGGACTATATTCCTGGCTGATGTTGTTGATGAATTAACATTAGTACACCGCAGCGAAAGCTTCCGTGGTGCACCAGATTCGGTAAACAAAGTGATGGCCTTAGCCGAAAGCGGACGTATAAACCTTGTTTTAAACAGCAACCTTAATTCAGTATCTGGAAACGGAAAACTTGAAAGCGTTGAACTAATTCACAATAAGAGTTTAGAAACTACCTCGGTAGCTGCCGATCACTTGATCCCGCTGTTTGGTTTAAGTCCTAAATTAGGTCCTATTGAGCAATGGAACTTAAACATCAATAAAAGCGCAATAGAGGTTAATACCGACGATTATTCTACAAACATACCCGGCATTTATGCTATTGGTGATATCAATACCTACACTAACAAATTAAAGCTAATTCTTTGTGGTTTTCACGAGGCAGCTTTAATGAGCCACAGTGCATACCAATACATGAACCCAGGTGTTAAATACACCATGAAATACACCACTGTAAACGGCGTATCAGAATTTTAAACATGGAAGACAATAACATTACCCTACACGTACAAAACCCTGATGGGAGCTTAACTACCCTTGAAGCTCCCGTAGATATGGGATTAAGTTTAATGGAATACCTTAAAGCCTGCGAATATGACATTCTCGCAACCTGTGGTGGTATGGCATTATGTGCCACCTGCTGTGTAGATGTACTTGAGGGCGAAGATAAGCTGAATGAAATGACAGACGATGAGTATGCAATGCTTGATACTTTACCTGATGTGCTTCCAAACTCCAGACTTGCTTGCCAGCTTCAGCTAAACCCCGCTATGGATGGTTTAGTGGTTAAGCTGCACCATGCAGAATAAAAAAACTTAGTTTTCTGTTGTTGTTAGTGCTGCAATTGTTTTGGTGGGGCTGCCTATAGTTTTATATTCACCCTCACCTTTTAAAACGGCAAGCATTTTACCAGAATTGTTTAATAATAATTTAGCTTCCTGAAATTCCTTATCGTACTGAAACGACTGGATAACTTTGCCTTTTTCATAATAATAGCGGCTAACTATCTGCGTTTCTAAAACACGTTTTATTTCGGCCTTATAGGTTTGCAGATCGGTCTTCTTGGCTCCTAGCATCTTAGCTTTTAGGTCGTCCAGATCAACTTTAACCACCGCAAGCTTGTTCTCTTTTTCTGCTTCTCCCCGCAAATCAGACAATAAACGTTCAGTACGAGAGGTATACGAATAATCTTTACCATCTAATGAAGCTACAAATTGGTTATAATCGTTATCTGTTAAACGAAAATCGGCTGCTGGAACAATAGTTTTATTTTTCTTCTTATAATCATTGGCGTAATCAAAAAACAAATTTTTGCTCACAATAGACACAGTGATAGGGCTTGGCTTACTTGAGCTAACCACCACATCAGGATAAACTCCGTTCCCATCATAAACACTTCTACCGGCTGGGGTGCTAAACTTATGAGCTAAAGAATCTGCAAACTTTAGTGTTTTCCCGTTTGCATCTTTATGAGCATAATCAAGTGCCTGGATACACCTGCCCGATGGGGTGTAATACTTGGCAACAGTAACCTTAACCAGACTATTATAAGGCAAATTAAATGTTTGTTGTACCAAGCCTTTACCAAAGCTTCGCTGACCAACAATAATTGCTCTGTCTAGGTCTTGCAATGATCCTGCAACAATTTCTGAAGCAGATGCAGAAGAGCCCCCTACAAGAATTACTAATGGCATTTGTGGCAACAAAGGTTCACTTAATGTTTTATATGCAATAGTTTTTTGCGGGTTCCTTCCCTTTTGTGTTACTATCAATACATCTCTGTTCACAAATAGGTTAACTATTTTAACGGCTTCCTGCAAAATGCCACCGCCATTATACCTTAAATCAAGGATCATCCCTTTAGGCTGGTGTTTATTCAGTGCAACTGCAGCATCCTTTACCTCCTGTGCAGAGTTCTCCAAAAACTTATCCAGCCGGATATAAGCAATGTTGTCATCAGTCATTCCGGAATAAGGCACATTTGGTTGTTTTATCTCATCGCGTACCAGTTTCTTGGTAATTACTGAACCATCACGTATAATTAATAGATCAACGGCTGATCCTTTTGGACCGCGTAATAGTTGGCTTATCTGATTTCGGTCTTTCCCCTTTACCTCATTGCCATTTATCTTCACCAATTGGTCGCCCGGTTTTACATCCTGCTTATCTGCCGGATACCCTTCTACCAGCTCGTTTACAAACAATTTCCCCTCAATTGAGATTGTACTGGCACCAATACCACCGTATTGTGTACTAACGTACTTTAATTTATAATCTTCAATTTCAGATTCCGGGATATACTCTGTGTAAGGATCAAGATTATCCAGCATAGCATCGATGCTGTTTCGCATCAAATGAGATGGATCTGTTTCTTCAACATAGTTAATGTTAATCTCTTTATATAAAGAGGCAAAAATGTCCAGATTTTTAGATACCTGAAACAAGTCTTCCTTAAAAGACCAGGTTAAAGAAGCGAAAGCTATAAGGGCAAAAACTGCGGCTAGTTTATATTGTTTCATCGTTCACCAATCTGTTTAAAGGTAAACTTACAAATAAAAACACTTCAAAAAAATGAACAGCAGCTTTTAAATACAAAGAAACCTAAAGTCTGTTCCCGTCAGGATCGGCGAGAGCCTTTTTAATAGTAAACTCAACATAATCCCTGTCTCTTTTTACCAAATCCATAAGTTGTTGCACAAGTTGATCTTCTTGTCCGGGAGTAAAAGAAAGATTTACCTGAGCCAATTCACGATATTTTCTTAAAAATTTAATTTTAACCTTTTGCCAGGTCTCAGGAGTAAGAGTAAAACTTGCCATAAATAAATACTTTAGCGCAAAAGTATGAAAATAAGGGATATCTATACAATAAAAAATCCCCGGCTGTATAACCGGGGATTAACGAGACATTACATTATTGAATTTTTAACGTTAGTGTTTGCTTTTTAGTAAGCGTATTCTTATTAACCACCTCTACTTCCATAACAATAGAAGTTCCTTTTGCTAAATCACCAGGAACCTGATAACCAAGTAATAAGGAGTCTGTGCGACTAACAGTAGAGTAGGCCTTTTGATAAGGAGTTGTGGATACCAATGCCTGGGCATTGGCTCCTACTGTTGATCTTAAATTGATCTTATCAATTTGCTCGTCAGACCAATATCTGAGGTCTAGCTGTACACTTGCTCCTGCTGCCACATTAGTGGTTTGCGGAGGCTTAACTGTAAACCCGGCAACAACAGGTACCTTTCCAACAATTGTAATATTATCTTTTAACCAATGATCCGGATCATTCTTTTTACATGACGAAAACAGAACCACAGTGGCAAAAACAGCTATAAAGAGTTTTGATATTTTATTTTTCATATCCTTTAATGTTAATTAAACAACCATAATTTCACAGCCTGATTGGCCACCTGAGGAACGTTCGGATTTCTTCCCGGCTCATTATCTGCATATTTTGCGCGCTGAACATATCCTGTTCCTAATAAATTTTTAAACGGTGGAACTAAGCCCGGATATATGGTATTGTTATATTGATATCTTCTCATATCGGTCCAGGTTTCCATTTGCAGGAACAATGCGATGTACTTTTGAAGCATTACATCAGTAAGCGTTAAGTTAGCAGATCCTTTACTAATCAGAGGGCTATTAACATAGTTATTGATATCACCTATCGCTACCCCTAACTTTTGCATATTTCCCTTAATCCCATTTAAATAGGCGGTATAAGCTCCTTCTTTATCTGTAGCAAATAGTCCTTCGGCCTTTATAAACTGAACCTCGGCATAGGTAAGTATAGGAACAGGAGATGTTCTTGCTCCATAAAAGGTTTTGTCAGTGATATCACTATTGGCCAGATTAGCTCCTTGCTGTGTACTTAACGCACCAACAGGCCGACCTATGTAGGTGGCTGCACCGGCATTGTCGAACAATTTTGGCATTCTTGGATCTATAAGTGCATTGAAATAACCTGTCCCATTCATTAAATTGACCATAAAATAAGAAGGACGGTGTTGCTTTGAAGTAAGTGCAGGCTGACCAAGGTTAGTATACCATGGACTTGGTTTATCCTGTGTGTACTTTACCTGCAAATCTGCAGCTCCTGTAATATCATCAATAGCTAGTGCAGCATCCTCTGCAGCTTTAAGAGCGTTAGCAGGATCCTTAGTCGATAAGTTGATATAATATCTGGCTCTTGCGCCATATGCTGCCTTTTTCCAGCTGGCAATTACACCTTTAAAAGCTAAATCAGTGGCCCCTACTTGTAATGCCGTATTTGTTGGAACTGGCTTATTCAAATCGGTTATTGCGCCATCTAACAGCTCTTTTAATGATACGGTGTAAATATCCTGCTGACTATCGTACTTAGGACTAGGGACTGAAGGGCCCTGGAAGGCCTCTTTGTAAGGCAAATCGCCCCATAAATCCGTACTCTGCATTAAATTTAAAGCAAGTAATAACTTACCTATACCCGAATACTGGGGTGCGCCTAATGCTTCTGACCTTTTGATCATATCTTTTAGATTGGGCATTGCATCCCGATAGGCAGATTCCCATATATTATCAAAACCATACGGATTATAGGAATCTATATTTGCCTCGTATGAATTAAAGCCAGCCAGATACTGAGGGTACGAATTGCCATATTGCCCTGCATTAAAAAATGAGGTCGCAGTAAATTGGATTGTTGAAGCCAATAACCCCGAAATGGTTGCCTGATCAGGCGTCAACCTTGATGGATCATCATTTATGTTCAACTGTTTCTTGCACGCCCCAAAAATTACTGAAGTAGCAATTAGTGCGAGAAAAACTTTAAAATTTATATTTTTCATAACTGAATCTTAGAAATTAACATTTAAACCAAGAAATATGCTTCTGGTGGTCGGAACACCAGTACCTACATATCCCACAGAATTTGAACCTGCGCCATAAGCACTTGCCTCAGGATCAAACCCGATAAAAGGGGTGCTTAACCAAAGGTTATTTGCCGTTGCCGAAATTGATGCTGCTTTAATAAAGCTCTTGTTCAGCCATTTTTTTGGCAATTCGTACGATAAGGATACATTTTGTAACCTTATCCATGAAGCATCCTGAAATCCGTTATTTTCCGGAGCCAGTTTATAAGGGAAACTATTTGCATAAAAAGCCTGATCAACAAGTACTTGCTTATCATTTGGAGCATAAATAGGCGCTTCGGCGGTTCCTATGTTTTTTACACCTTTAAATATTACCTGTGTATCTCGTATTTGTGTTTCGGCACCTATACCAGTTGAAAACCTTTGTGTTTTAGGAATATCAAAAACATCTCCACCCCTTCTAAAGTTAAACATAAATGAGAAGGTTATACCTTTATAAGCCAAAGTACTTCCTAATCCTCCGGTCCAGTCAGGATAAGCATTTCCTATTAAGTAATTATTAGAAAGTGGCTGAGGAATTACCGGATATCCATCAGCACCAATAACCAGCTGTCCGTTATACTCACTGTTCTGGTCTGTAACACGTGTGTAAGGCCAACCGTACCAATCGCCCGGCCTGCCACCGGTTTTTATAATTTGTTTTACCCACGGACTCTCAGGATTAAACTGAATCTCGTTTACTCCGGGAGGCATAGAAAGCACCCTTCCTTTCGTGCGCGACCAATTCGCATTTATATCCCACTTAAGGTTATCGTTGCTAACAATTGTTGCGCTTAACAGAAATTCCAGCGATTTATTTCTAATCTTTCCGGCATTGGTTACAAAAATATCATAGCCCGAAGCATAACTAATTGGCACTGGCACAATTTGGTCAATACTATTCAAAATAGCATAGTTTGCATCCAGGGTTAACCTGCTTTTAAAGAAATGAAATTCACCTCCAAACTCCAGTCCTTTTGTCCTTTCAGGGCGCAAAGACTCAGAGCCAATTCTAATATCTCTTCTTACCCCGCTTACACCATCAAATGCGGCCAGTGTTGAGTAATACTCTCCTATTTGATAAGGATCGGCATCTTTACCAACCTCTGCGTAGGAAAGTCTTAATTTACCAAAATTAAATATGTCATTTTGCTGCAAACCTAAGGTTTCAGTAAACACATATGATAAGCTGGTAGATGGGTAGAAGAAAGATCGGTTACTTTGAGGCAAGGTTGATGACCAGTCATTTCTTCCGGTTACCCCTAAGAAAACTGTATTGTCGTAACTTACATTTAAATCACCAAAAACACCTATTATGTTCTTTTTACCCGGATAAGTTAAAGTAGTATATACGTTGTAATTATTTATACTCTCTACATTAGCAACAACGGCCTGCGTTCCATTAAGGGATAGGTTAGTTCTGTTGATATGGGTGAACGAATGCCCCAGCAAGAAGTTAACAAACCATTTCTGGCCAAATTGCTTGCTAGCCCTGGCATAGAAGTTTGAGTTGACCTCGCCATAACTAATCCTTTGCTCAGTCATAGACCCTAATGTGCTAATCAGCAATCCTTTTTCATTATAAATCTGTCTAAAATCGGTATAGTTATCAACACCTGCTTTATAGTTAAAAGTTAACCAGTCATTGGCCTTAAACTCTACGCCTAAGTTTCCAATTACCCTGTTTACATTATCTTTTAAAAAGGCGTTTTCAGTAAAATAAAATGGGTTTTGAATTGATCCATTATATGTTTTTTCAGTTCCATCCGGATTCAGATAATCGGCAGGATTAACCGTATTTGTATGGCGCATTAAATAAAATATTGTACCAGAGGTGATGCCGGTACGAGGGTTTTTTCCGCCTGAATTAATGTAATTGGCAGAGCCCTCAAACTTGAACTTCTCTGATGCTTTTAAGGTTCCTGACAATCTTATAGAGGTTTTGCCATAATCAGAATTAGGAACAACACCATTTTGCTCTGAATTTGATATCGAAGTAAAATAAGTAGCATTGTCATTTCCCCCGCTAAAAGTAAATGAGTTCTGAGTTTGGTGTCCCGTTTTAAAGAACACATCGTAAGGATTATATACTGGTATACCGCTTTCAATTTTAGGCCCCCAGCTATTTACACTAGGCACATATGCACCACCATTACCATTACCATAGGTTGTTTGTATTGGAGGTGTTTTAGTTACATCGTCAAAACTAACTGAACTTTTAAAATTAAAGTTAGGCTTACCCGCCTTACCCGATTTAGTGGTAATAATAATAGCTCCGTTAGCAGCCCTTAAACCATACAATACAGAAGCTGCCGGTCCTTTAAGAATAGTCATTGTTTCAATGTCCTCCGGATTTATATCGGCAGCACGGTTTGGATTCTGAAAGTTGTCACTGTTTATACCTATTAAATCGGTACTGTTAGAGATGGGAATTCCATCGACAACAAACAATGGCTGGTTGTCGGCCGAAGGGTTTAAAGAGTTAATTCCTCTGATCTGGATTCTTGAACCTGAACCTGCAGCGCCACCGGCACTTGTAATTTGAACCCCAGAAGCTTTACCCTTTAAAGCATTTAACACATTCGATTGATTGGTATTGGTAATATCTGCAGCCTTAATATCTTGAGTTGCATAGCCTAATGACCTCTTTTGTTGTTTAATACCCAGGGCGGTAACAACAACTTCGGTTAGCACCTTTGAGTCTGGTGCCATTGCAACATCCAACGTTGTTGTGCTACCTACCGTTTTCTCTTGGGTGAGCATACTAACATAAGAGAAAATTAACACGTCATTTTCATTGGCTTTAATACTGTACATCCCATTTGTAGCAGTTTGAACAACACTGGACGTTCCTTTAATTTTTACGGAAACACCAGGGATGGGAGATCCATCTTCAGTTGAGGTGACTTTACCTGTAATCGTTTTTTGCTGGGCAAATGTTTGGGAAATTAGCAAAAAACCAACTGTAATAAACAGAAGTAGTTTTTTTTTTCATGAACGATAGTTTGGTTAATAAATTTAAGTTCTCGTTTGCTAATCGCGGGAAAGTACGGGTTTTCAAAACACGCAATTACACGCAAAAAATCAAACCTATAGTAAATATCATAAATGTTTTTCACTTATTTACAAAATAAACGAGTATTTCATTCTTGTTACACAAACCAATATTGCACAAACCCGCATAAACCCGCATTAAATTATTACTTGATTTTTATTTACTTTAGCTAAAATTTAAATTGAATGCTTAAAAAAGAAAGACATGATTTTGTGATGAGGCAAATAAACTTGCACAATCGGGTTCTTACCTCTGACCTTGTTCAATTGCTTAATGTTTCGGAAGACACCATAAGGCGCGATCTTCAGGAATTGTCTGACAACAATAAGCTTTTCAAGGTTCACGGTGGTGCGCTATCAAAATCTTATCAATCTTCTTTTGATGATAGCGCTGTATATGCCAAGGATGCTAAGATTAGCATTGCTAAAAAAGCCATTTCGCTTATAAAGGATGGCATGGTTGTTTTAACCGGCGGAGGAACTACTATAATTGAGGTAGCCAAGCTTTTGCCAGAGAATTTACATGCTACATTTTTTACCATCAGTCCTTTTGTAGCTATTGAGCTGGCTAAGTATTCAAAAATTGAAGTTATTTTAATTGGAGGCTTGTTTTCCAAGAACTCTCAGGTAACCTACGGCGGGCATGTGATAAATCAACTATCGGAGATAAGTGCAGATCTTTGTTTACTAGGAACCAGTGCGCTTCATCCAACAGATGGATTAACAGATACGGACTGGGAAATTAATCAGCTAAAAAAAACAATGCTTAATTTTTCAAAAAGAACAGCGGTACTTTGCATCTCCGAAAAATTAGATATCTCTTTAAGATTAAAAGTAGCCCCGCTTGAAACTATTGATTATTTAATTACGGAGCTTCCAGCTAATGACAGCACATTAAACGCTTACCAGCGTAAAAACCTTCAAATTCTTTAAAAAGGCAGGCAGATTTTACCCATGCATATGGATGGAACTGCGCCCCTGTTACCAAAATTAACGGTTGAGCCATTTAATGTTTCATTGGCCAGAACTGCAAAAAGAACCGCCTCTTTGGCATCAGGGTTTATATGTAAATCGTTTGTGGTATAAAAGCTGGCATCAGGCAGTCCATTTTTAAGTAGTTTTACCAGCAATGGATTATGCATTCCGCCTCCACTCATATAAATTGATAGTTTCTGATCATCAGAAAAACATTTACTAATTGCATTAACAATAACCTTAGATGTAAAGCTGCATAAAGTTGCCATTACATCCTCATTGCTGAGGTTATTAGTTTTTGACCGATCCTGAGCTGCTATTAAATAATTTAAATTAAACAATTCCGGTCCGGTTGTTTTAGGGAGTTCAGCATCTAAGAATTCTGAATGCATTAACTCATTTAATAATTCCATACTGACCACACCTTCCTTTGCTATTGCAGCATTTTCATCAAAATATATCCCTTGATAGCGACTCTGAACAAATTGATCCATCAATGTATTTCCGGGACCAACATCGGTAGAGAATACCTTTTGGGCATCATTGTCTGCCGGCAAATAAGTAAAATTAGCTATCCCTCCTATATTTAACATTACCCTGTCTTCTCCTTTTTCTGAGAATAGCAGAAAATCGCCATACACAGCAAGTGGAGCACCTTCGCCTCCGGCCGCAATATGTTTTTGTCTGAAATCACAAATAGTAACAATACCTGTTTTTACTGCAATATGATCTCCATCTCCTATTTGCAGGGTGCCATTAGGATAATCAGGCAGTTGATGCAAAGTGGCCGGAGCGTGGAAAATAGTTTGCCCATGGCTTGCAATCACATCCACGTCCTCTGGTTTTATTCCCCATAATTTAATAGCCTCCAAAATCATTTCTGCATGGATTGACCCAATTTTTTCATTCATAAGGCAAACCTTCTCCAGATTTGCATCTTTTCTGGAAAATATAGCTTTAACTTCTGCTTTAAAGACATTGGAATATGGAACTGTTTTGAAATTCTTAACCCTAACTTTAGTAGCTGAGCTGCTTCCACTAACACTGCAAAGAGCAATATCCAATCCGTCAAGCGAAGTTCCGGACATTAATCCAATTATTAACCGCTCTTTTTTTTCAATTGTATGGAAAAATTTACCCCAGTTAGCATTCATAATTAAAATTTTATCCATGCAAGGTAATATAATTAAAAAAATATTCCATGCAGGCCGTTTTTCAAAAACCCCGTTTGCTTAATAGATCAATCGATTGAGTAAAATACAATACATAAAAACAATTAGTTAGCTAACTTTATTTACCTCTTTTACCCAATTAAAATTCTTGTTATACTCAATAGAGTCGCTATATTTACTGCTCCGTACAAACTTTAAGAACAAAAATAAATGGCAAGATTAAATCTTCTGGAGGAAACGCGTTTTGAAAAATTACCCGTTTCTGTCTTTGAAAACCCAAAAGCCGCATCACTTAGTGTGGCCAAACGTATCGGGGATCTGATTAAAGAAAAACAAAAGAATAACACTCAGGCTGTTTTAGGTTTAGCTACAGGAGCTACACCTATTGCAGTGTATGCAGAATTAGTAAGAATGCATAAAGAAGAGGGTTTAAGCTTTAAAAACGTAATCACGTTTAACCTGGATGAATATTATCCAATGCAGCCGGATGCTGCTCAAAGCTACGTTTCGTTCATGAACGAGCATTTGTTTGATCACATCGACATCGACAAAAATAATGTTAACATCCCTGATGGAACCTTGAGTTTAGAAGAGATTCCTGCTTTTTGCCTTGCCTATGAAAAAAAGATTGGAGATGTAGGGGGATTAGATATCCAGATATTAGGTATCGGTCGTACCGGCCACATCGGTTTCAATGAGCCTGGTTCTGCTCCAAACTCAGGTACACGTTTGGTTACACTTGATGACCTGACAAGACGTGATGCTGCAAGAGATTTTGGTGGTAAATCTTTTGTGCCTACAAAAGCAATTACCATGGGTATTGGAACAATTTTCAAAGCACGTGAAATTATTTTGATGGCATGGAACAAGAAAAAAGCCTCTATCATTAAAAAAGCCGTTGAAGGTGAAATTTCAGGTGATGTTCCTGCTACTTACCTGCAGCTATCAGAACATGTAGAATTCATTTTGGATCAGGATGCTGCATCTTTACTAACACGTTTTGACACTCCATGGCTAGTAAAGGACTGCGTTTGGGATGAAAAAATTACCAGAAAAGCAGTAATCTGGCTGGCAAATCACTTAGGTAAGCCTGTTCTTAAACTTACTGAAGATGACTACAATAACAATGGCATGGCTCAGCTGGCTATTGATAGGGGTCCTGTTTATAATATAAACATCGACATCTTTAATAAATTACAACATACAATTACCGGATGGCCAGGTGGTAAACCTAATGCTGATGATTCGGAAAGACCAGAAAGAGCAGAACCTGCTAAAAAGCGTTCTATCATTTTCTCGCCACACCCTGATGATGACGTAATTTCAATGGGTGGTACCTTTATTCGTTTAGTTGATCAAAAACACGATGTACACGTAGCTTACCAAACTTCTGGTAATACGGCAGTATGGGATGACGATGCACTTCGTTTTGTAGAATTTAGCATCGATTTTTCTGAGAAAATGGGTCTTGGTAAAGGAGAACTAAAAAACCTTTACAATGATATGCGTGCATTTATGGAGAAAAAACAACCAAATCAGGTTGATACTCCAGAAATTCAAACTGTAAAAGGCCTAATCAGAAAAGGAGAAGCTATTGCAGGTGCACGTTATTGCGGACTTGAGGATGATCATATCCACTTCATGGCTCTTCCATTTTATGAAAGTGGAAAAAGCAATAAAAACCCTGTAACTGATCTTGATATTCAATTAACGATGGAACTTTTACAGAAGGTTAAGCCAGAACAAGTATTTGCTGCCGGAGATTTTGAAGACCCGCACGGAACACACATTGTTTGTTTCAATATTATTTTAGAAGCATTAAAGCGTTTGGCAAAAACTGAAAGCTGGGTTAAAGATTGCTGGTTATGGATGTACCGTGGTGCATGGCAGGAATTTGAAACCCATGAAATTGAAATGGCTGTTCCACTTAGTCCACAAGAGGTGGAAAGAAAGAAATTTGCTATTTTCAAACATCAGTCGCAAAAAGACAGGGCGGTTTTCCCTGGTGATGATGCCAGAGAATTCTGGAAAAGAGCTGAAGACAGAAACAGAGAAACTGCTCAGGCTTACGACAATCTGGGATTAGCAGACTACGAGGCTATGGAAGCCTTTGTACGCTACAAATTTTAATTATATTTATAATCGCTATTGTGTTTACGCAATAGCGATTATAAATATAATTAACTCCCAATTCATGGTCCCTATTTCATCTCCCGATAACACATCAACAAGATTACTATCTCTTGATTTTTTTAGAGGTGCTACTGTGGCCGCCATGATACTTGTAAATAACCCTGGAGACTGGGGCAATATTTACGCTCCTCTTGAACATGCCGAATGGAACGGCTGCACTCCTACCGATTTAATCTTCCCATTCTTTTTATTTATTGTTGGCGTTTCAATTGCTTATGCAATGGGGAGTAAAAAAACAGACCCCTCAGCACATAATCAAACCATCTTAAAAGCACTTAAAAGAGCCCTCATTCTGTTTAGCCTGGGTCTGTTTTTATCACTGTTCCCTAAAGTATTTACTGATCCTGCAGGTGCATTTCAGCATGTGCGCATTCCAGGGGTATTACAACGTATTGCGGTCGTATTTTTTATATCTTCTATCCTATTTCTTAAAAATTCTGAAAGAAATATTTTCAGAATTTTGATTATTCTTTTGGCTGTTTATTGGGCCTTAATGACGTTTGTACCGGTACCGGGTGTAGGGTATGCTAATCTTGAAAAGGAGACCAATCTTGGCGCATGGATAGACAGGGGTGTACTTACTGAAGCTCATCTATGGAAATCAGCAAAAACATGGGATCCTGAAGGCATTTTCAGTACTATTCCCGCAATTGCAACCGGCTTATTTGGAGTTCTTGTAGGAGTTTACCTGAAGCGCAAGGATATTGATGCTGCTACCAAAATAGCATGGCTATTTAGCGCAGGTTGTGGAGCTGTAGTTTTAGGCCTGTTATGGGACTTACAATTTCCAATCAATAAGTCGTTATGGACCAGTTCTTTTGTTTTGTATACAGGCGGCCTGGCAACCATAATACTTTCGTTGTGTTATTGGATAATTGATGTAAACCAGTATAATCGTTTTACCAAGCCCTTTGTTGTATACGGGGTAAATGCAATTACTGTATTTTTCCTTTCGGGATTAATCCCTCGTATATTTGCTATGATTCATGTAAAAAATAGTACAGGATCTGAGATAACCTTACAATCGTGGCTTTACTTACCTTTTTGGTCCTACTTCTCGCCAATTAATGCATCACTGGCCTGGGCAGTTACCTTCGTATTATTCTGGCTAATAATTCTTTGGGTAATGCATAGTAAGAAAATTATAATAAAAGTTTAAATTAGCCCATTAACTATTTTTCATGAAAAGAATACTCAACACTCTCATTTGTGGACTAGCCGTGTTTACGGTATGTAATGTTCCCGCACTTGCACAGAAAAAAAACTCTGCTGTTAAAAAAACTGCAGCAACTACAGTAAAAAAAAACAATGATGCTTTGATTCCCAATGATCCAAATGTGAAAATTGGAAAGCTGGCGAATGGTTTAACTTACTACATCAGAAAAAATGGAGAACCTAAAAACAGGGCTGAATTATATTTAGCAACCAGAATAGGTTCCTTAATGGAAGAGGATGACCAGCAAGGCCTTGCACATTTTACTGAGCATATGGCTTTTAATGGCACTAAAGATTTTCCTAAAAATGATATCATTAATTACCTTCAGAAAGCGGGTGTACGTTTTGGTGCCGATCTAAATGCTTATACAGGATTTGAACAAACAGTATATCAATTACCCATCCCAACTGATAGCGCTCAGGTATTTAAAACCGGATTTAAAATATTAGCCAACTGGGCAGGAAAAGTAGTTATGGAAGGCGAAGAAATTGACAAGGAACGCGGCGTTATTATAGAGGAAGATCGTCAGCGCGGAAAAAATGCTCAGGAACGCATGAGCAAACAACTACTTCCACTATTATTAAAAGGCTCACGATATGAGAACCGACTTCCTATTGGAAAAATAGACATCTTAAAATCATTCACTCACGACAGAATCAGAAGCTTTTATTCGGATTGGTACAGACCTAATTTACAAGCTGTAATAGCAGTGGGCGATTTTGATGTAAATGAAGTTGAACAGTTAATTAAAACGAATTTCTCTGGTCTTACCAATCCCGCAAATCCAAGACCTCGTTTAAATTACGACTTACCCGATAACAAAGAACCACTTGTTAAGGTAATTACTGATCCTGAACAACCATATGATGTAGCTATGATCATGTATAAATTACGTGGACAAGTAACAAAAACCACAGCAGGTTTTAAAAAGAGACTCATGTATGGTATGATAAACAGTATGCTAGGCGCTAGATTTACTGAGATTTTGCAGAAAGAAAATGCTCCTTTTATATTCGCACAAAGTTCATTTGGGGCATATCAGGGAGGCTTGGTTTCTGGGATGAATGCTTTTCAAACTGTAGTGGCAGCAAAATCCGGCGATCAGTTGGAGAAGGCGTTTGCAGGTGCTATTGCAGAAAATGAAAGGATGAGTAGATTTGGTTTTGTTCAATCAGAACTGGATGTCGCCAAGAAAAACATTCTTGCCGGCAATGAAAAACAATATAAAGAAAAAGATAAAACTGCTTCTTCAAATTTTGTGCAGCAATACCTGAATAACTTCCTAAAGGGAAGCGTTATTCCATCTATTGACTATACCTATACAGAAACCCAAAAAGCTGTTGCGGACATTACACTTAGTGAGATAAATTCTCTGGTAAAAACACTTACTCCAAAGGAGAACCAGATAATCATTGTGCAAGCTCCTGAAAAAGATAAAGCAAGCCTTCCTACAGAAACACAACTAATTGCAGCTGTAAAAAATGCGGGTACAGGAATTACCGCCTATGTAGATAATTCATTAAATAAGCCCCTGTTAGAGAAAAAACCTACGGCAGGCAAAGTTATTACTGAAAGAAAGATTGATGCTGTAGGCGTTACTGAATTAACCCTTAGCAATGGAATTAAAGTACTTCTCAAGCCAACAGATTTCAAAAATGATCAGATTATCTTTAGCTCATTTTCTAAAGGAGGAATTTCTACAGCTAATGATGAAGATCTTGAATCAGCACAAATGGCAAGTCTGATTGCACAAAGTGGTGTTGGCGAATTTAATCCAACACAACTATCAAAATTACTAGCAGGTAATACAGGCAGAGCAGGTGCATACATAGATGATCTTTATCAGGGTTTTAGCGGAAGCTCCTCTCCAAAAGATGTGGAGACCGCTTTTCAAATGATTTATGCCTATGCGACCAACCCTAGAAAGGATGCTGAGATATTTAACAAAAACATCTCTGACTATAAGGTTGTGCTTGGAAATAAAAATGCTAATCCAAACAGTGTATTTAGCGACACCGTTCAGGCAGTATTATCTTCGTACAACAAGCGTGCTATGCCTACTAACCTTGAAGACCTGGACAAAGTTTCTCTTGAAAAAGCTTTTAACTTTTACAAGGACCGTTTTGCGGATGCCAGTGAGCAGACTTTCGTAATTGTGGGCGCATTTGACATTAATACCATTAAGCCTTTTATTGAAACGTACATTGCCAGCTTACCTGCACTAAATAAAAAACAAGATTTTATAGATCGCGGAATCAGAGCGCCTAAAGGAAAGATCAGTAAAACTGTTTATAAAGGCCTGGAAGATAAAGCTGCTGTGGAATTATACCTCCATGGCGACTACACCTTTAATGCCGACAACAACATACAGCTAGACGCACTAAAAGGGGCCTTAGAAATAAAAATTCTGGAACGCTTACGTGAAAAAGAAAGTGGTGTTTATAGTCCACAGGTTGGCCTTAGCCTGGAAAAATACCCTGCCGGACATTACTACTTCAACATTTCATTTAGTTGCGCACCTGCAAATGTAGAAAAGCTTATTGCCGCAGCATTGGACGAAGTAAGCAAGATTAAAACAAATGGTGCTTCTTCAGATGACATCACGAAATTCAAATCTGAAGAGCAACGTCAGTTAGAACTCAATTTGCGAAACAACAATTATTGGTTAGGCTACCTTAGCAGCCGTTTAAAAAATGGAGAAGATTTAGATCAGGTCCTGAGTGAAAAACAGAGGTTAAACAACGTTACTATTGAAAGCACTAAAGCTTCTGCTCAGAAATACTTAAATGACGAAAACTACATCAGATTAGTTTTGTTGCCTCAGCAAAAATAGATTTGCTCATTAACAAAAAAAGGGTGTTTTAAAATATGATCATATTTTAAAACACCCTTTTTCTATTTTGAAGATTTCCTTAATTTGGTGCCAGCGTTTCTTTCGCTTGTATTCCTACTGGTCCACTAGGTTCACTTTCATTCTTTAGTCTATCCAGTGCCGTAACCAGGTAATTGTATCTTTTGCCGCTATCTACGTCAGTATCTATATAAGATGTAAATTCCTCAAAACTTATCTTTAAAATATTCCTGGCATTTAGTATCCCAATTTTCTCTCCTTCTTCAAAACGATAAATTACATATCCTGAGGCTGTTTCTCCATCCTCTGCCGGATGAGGTTTTTCCCATTTTAAATGCACTCCATCATTCAGTGCATCTGCAACAAGCTGTTGTGGCTGATTCGGCATTACATCATCAAGCCATGGCATTTGGGGTGGAAGTGCCGGGTATTTATAAAAATCATTTTTTAAGGAATCGCCGAATGCACGGGCTACGGTTGAAAAAGATTTGGAACTAAAGTACACACTACCTTGTACCCTATTATTTTTCCTGATATACCTGATCTGATCTGGCATCTGCTTTGGTAATCGCCAGGCAGCTTCCATCCTTTGGTTCACCAGATAAGCGGCTTGCCCAATATAAAGATGTCTGCCAAAAGCGTTGTTGCTCCACCAATCCACTAATGTAGCAAATGGCGCCACCCTTCGTGTAAAGCTAAAGTATATCTGGGGGTTAATGTAGTCCACCCAACCTTCTTTAACCCACTTTCTGGAATCAGCAAAAAGTTCTGCATAATTAGACAACCCACTGGTTGCGGAACCTAATGAGTCTTCATATTTGTTCCTCCAAATCCCAAAAGGGCTAACTCCAAACTTAACATACTTTTTATAATAATGAATGCTATCATTTAACTGCTTTATAAGTACATCAACATTGTTTCTTCTCCAATCGTTTATGTCTGTAAATCCATTGGCATATTTACTGAAAGTTGCAGCATCATTTATTCGTTGACCTTCAACTTTATATGGATAAAAATAATCATCAAAATGAATTCCATCAACATCATATCCTTTTACAACATCCAGAATAACCTGAACGATATACTCTCTAACCTCAGGTATTCCTGGATCAAATTGTTTTTTACCGGCATAGGTAAAAAACAAGTCTGGGCGCTTTCTGGTCATATGGCTTTCGTGTACCACCGTATTTGGACTCATGGTTGCTCTGTAAGGATTAAACCATGCATGAAGCTCTATTCCTCTTGAATGAGCTTCTTTAATAGCAAAAGCTAATGGATCATACCCCGGACTGGGAGCAATCCCTTGCTTTCCCATTAACCATTGGCTCCAGGGTTCCCGTGAATGTGCATAAAAAGCATCAGCGGCAGGTCTAACCTGTAGCATTATGGCATTAATACCGTTCTCTTTATGTTTCTCCAGGATACCAATAAGCTCCTGTTTTTGTTGGTCTACACTGAGTCCAGGCTTAGACGGCCAGTCTATATTGGCAACGGTTGCCACCCAAACCCCTCTAAACTCTCTTTTTGGAGCAATTTTTGATGTGTCTTGCGCAAAAAGAGATAATGATTGTACTATGGTTAATAATAGTGCATAAAAAGTGAGTTTAAACATCCTTTCTAATTTGTGGTAATATAAAATTTAGTTTCATTTGTTGTGTTCAGAATACAGTTCAGTCCCCTAATCTTAGCAAGTAAACGATTTTTTTCAAAGTCTCATACAAATAGAATGTTTTTTTTACCATTTGTTATATTTTTATTTATGTTCGCGCCTCAACCTAATTTAGTTAAGAATCGAAGTAATGTCAGATAAGAGTGATCCAGTAAATAAAGGCGACCGCAATAAAATCTATTTTTTAGTTGTCGTTATTGTTGCACTACTAGGTACCAATGCCTATCTTTTTATTAAAGATAAAAAGGAGAATGAGCGATTTGTTACGATTAGCACAGAGAAAGATCGTTTAAAACTGGAGGTTGAAAAAATTGAAGTTGAGCTTGACAAGGTAAATGCCCTGAACCTTACCTTAAGTGATAAATTGATCAAGGAACAGGAACTTGCACGTGGTAAAATTGCAGAACTAAAAGCAGCCCTTCAAAATGGTGCCCTTACCCAGGAACAGCTAGAGACTGCACAAAAAGAAGTACGTGAACTTCGGGAATTTGTAAAAGTTTATAATGAGGACATCCTTCGTCTAAAGAAAGAAAATTCCTTACTTAAAAATGAGAGAGATAGCTTGAAGGCTTCTGCCAACTCTGCAAGCGAGAGGGCAAGTGAACTTGAAAAAAGGAACGAGGAGTTAAATGCAAAAGTAAAAACCGGTGCGGCCCTAAAAGCATCAAACGTGCACATTATTGCATACAGAGTAAAAAATAGTGGCAAAAATATTGAAGTAACACGTGCCAGTTCTGCAAAAAAATTAAGCGTAAAATTTGATATTGTGCCTAATCAGCTGGCTCAAAAAGATTATCACAAAATCTATCTAAGAGTATTTGATCCGGCAGGTAACCTCATAGCCAATGAGAACAATATGTTTGAAGCGGACGGACAGGAAATGCAGTTCAGTTCATCCACATCTATTTCCTATAATGACGACAACACGAGCTTTAATATGGACTGGATTAATCCTAAAGAATTTATAAAAGGAGAATATTCAATCATTCTATACGCCGACGGCTATACTATGGGCAGGGCCGAAATTGTTTTAAGATAAAGGGAAACTCAAATAAAAAGTAGTCCCTACCTCGCCAAGCGATTTAAACTCTACAGTCCCTCCCGCATTCTCTACTGCCTGTTTAACAAAAGCTAAGCCTAAGCCTGTTCCTGATGATTTTGTTGTGAAATTAGGTACAAAGATTTTATCCTGCAAAGAAGCGTCAATCCCTTTTCCATTATCTTCCACTTCAATAAATACGCGTTCCAGATTATTCGAAATGCTTACTTTTATAATACACATCGTATCAACATGTGCCGCTTCGATTGCATTTTTAAAAAGATTATTAAAGGTGCGCAGCACCTGATCCTTATCGCCAAGTACAACAACATCTGTGTCCGTGTTGTTTAGGATATAAATTTCTGCATCTTCAGTATTTCTAAAAACATCTCTCGCCTGTCCAATTATAGGTAATAACTGGAGTTTCTCCAATTTTGTATCAGGCATTTTAGCAAAATTAGAGAACTCAGACGCGATAGTTGATAAGCTATCGATCTGCTCAATAAATGATTTACTGAACCTTTCGAATTTCTTTTGAAAATTAGGATCATTTTCTTTCCAGGATTTTTCGAGTAGCTGTACCCCAAGCTTTAAGGGCGTTAGCGGGTTCTTAATTTCATGAGCAACCTGTTTGGCCATTTCACGCCAGGCACTTTCTCTTTCAGAACGGGCTAGTTTAACTGCACTTTCTTCCAGTGCAGCGATCATCTTGTTATACTCCTTTATAAGTGACCCGATTTCATCATGCCGTGACCATACAATAGGCTGGTTCTTTTGCCCCCATTTTGTTTTTTTGATGCTATCCTGAATAAATGTTAGCGGACTGGTAATCTGGTTGGCCAGAAATACCGCCAGTATTCCAATAGCCACAAAAACCAAGGCATATATATTAATCAGAGTATTGATAAACACACCTATTCTGCTTTGATAATCTGCCTCATTCGAATAATAAGGCATACCAATGTAGGCTATAGTTTGATTCTGGGCATTTCTAATAGGTGCGTATGCCGAAGAGTAGGTAAAATTATTTATTCGTTCTGAGGGGTCAATATAATCTGATCCTTGTAATTTATTTAAGTAAAGAAATGCCTTTGAAGCCATTCGTCTGCTTATAATACCCAGATCATACATTTTTGGAGTAGAAGTAAATAAGAGCACTCCATCTGTATCAAAAAGATTTAAATAAGCTGCATTGATATCAGCAAACTGATTAAAGTCATTTATGGCTTTATCTGTTGGAGCAGGCAAACCAGTCGTTAAAATTAGTTTCTCATAAGATTGTTGTACTTTCCTAACCTTCTCCTTAATGAAATCTTGTTGCTGTCTTCTATACTCATTACGGATATAGAAATAAGTAATCCAGCCTACAATGAGCAAAGTAGCTACAACTGATAGCACAATAGAAAACTGTATCCTGGTTTTGTAAAGAATCTTGTTGGCATTAATCATCAATGAACGGTTAATGTTAAACCAACCACTCCAGCTCTCATCAATATTCTTGAGCAACCAGATCAGTGTGTACAATGTTATTGAGAACAAGATGAAAACCAGAAAGAAAAAAGACAATGTTGCTAGCTGTATTATAAATGACACATCTTCTTTACTAATCACAATGAGCTTTGAAGGCGTAGGATAATAAATGAGGTGCGAATAATTAAGGCTATCTTTAAAAAAGCTCACACTATTATTGCGTGTAGCAAACCCATCACTTGAAAGCCTGTAGGTATAGTTGCCTGACTGGCCTTCTAACCTACCATCTTTATAAAGTGCAATGGAATATTTGCTATAATTATCTTCGTTCTTAATAGAACGGTCCATTAATATATCGGGAAGCTGGCCTTTATAATTATACAACTGGGATTTTAGCTCTATCACTAATGTTCCCAATATCTGGTTCTCTTCATAAATCGGGATAATTCCAAAATAATTCTGATATCCAAACGTATCATTTAAACGATAAAAATAATTTGATTCCGGAACTTTCACGGACCCTGCTTTTACCAGATTTTTAAAATAGCTAAGCGGTATGGTCTGTATACCGGCAGCTGAGGAATCTAAATGATTATAGACATATAGGTTATATTCAAATCTTGGCAGGTAACGTTCAATATAATCACTTTCAATACTTTTCTTAAGTTCTAAAGGGCTGTTAACACCAGGATCTTTAAAATAGCTTAATACAACTTTATTTGCCAGGATAGTTCGTTCCAGATTTTCAATAGTGCTTACAACAGTAAAATCATCAGAAGCTATCAGCCTCTGTGCCATTGCAAATCTATTTACATGTTCTTTCTCATCAATAAATCTCAAATATTTAACGGAAGATATTAAGGCCAGGCAGAAGAATAGCAGTGCAAAAATCCCTATTGAAAATCCGTTATTTCTGATGTAAAAATTCCAGGCAATAATGAAGATAAATAAAGCGTAGGCAATGAAGAATATGCTGAATCCTGTTCCTAACTTATAAATAAGGCAAGCAAAAAATGCCGCTAAAAACAGAATTGCCCTTTCTCTATTGGTAACATTTAATTGCAGCGTTTGCTGCATAAATATATTAGCAACAAGATAAATATTAAACCAAACAAGGCATAGCACTATAATACTAACCCAACTTATGCCATCAAGATTGATGATATTGGTAATATCAAAGTTTATTTTTGAATTGATGATTAAACCAAGGAACACCCGATCAAATAAAAATGCCAGAGCCCCAAAAATGAGCAGCAATACAAAGTGAAAGAGCAGCCCCCCTAATTTACTACGTGTTAACCATCCCGGGAGCTTATATTTATCGTTATAAGTAAAAACAAACAACACTACCCAGGTAATGGCAATTACATTAAGCAGGAAATCTCCTAAAGAGGGTAGAAAAAAGCTTTCTGCGTATATTTTAGGACTAAATATGGGCAAATTAAACTGCTTGTTAAACCACCCATACTCCAAATCAGTTACTCTTATAACTACAAAAAACAGTAGTATCAAAAGAGTTGCCGGGACTAAATTGCCTCTTTTGGCCAACCATCCGCAAAAAGAATTAAAAAATAGACAAAAACTAAATAGTCCAACTATCCAAAGCCAGAGCTCTATGGTACCATAAACACTTCTGGAATAGGTTGATTTCAGTTTAACTTCGAAGATGATTTTCCCATCCAGATTACTGATGCCCTGCACTTCAGGGTCAATAAAAGTAGCCAGTGACAGCGAATTATTATTAGACAAATAAGGCGAAAAATCATTCTCCAGATATTGATTTTGTATACTGAACTGGTTCTTTACTTCTAATAAAAAGATTAGGGCATAATTACCTGTAGTTTTCTTGATAACTTCAAACCATCCGTTTGCGAACTGAGAAAACGAAGAGCCTTCTTTGATTACGTCAGGGTCAGGAGGAATCAGCGCATTATAACTCCAAAACTTCAGCTTATTATCCTGATAAGTAAATATGTTGATCCCTTTATCACGATATTTATTGATAAAAGCTAGTCCATACTGATCATTTAAATGATACTGCTTGGCCTTTTCTACCTGAGCAGCATCATTTAAAAAATCGTATACCAGCCTTTCATTTGTTGCGAGGTTCTTTTGAAGCTTTCCAGCTTCATGTACTAACAGCTCCTTTTTTGTAATTGAATGCCTTAGCGACAAAGCTGTAACTATACAGCAGGCACCTAGTATTACTAAAAGAAATCTGATTTTACCTCCGATACTCACACTTGAATAGTTTTTAATAAAAGTATTATAACTGGCTTAGCTTATGGCTGCAGAACTAGTTGGCAGTGCTCTGTTAACCTTTTTTACCAAACCTTGTAATACATTTCCCGGGCCAACTTCAACAAACTCAGTTGCTCCGTCAGCAATCATTCGCTCTATTGTCTGCGTCCATTTCACTGCTCCTGTTAATTGAGTAATTAAATTAGATTTAATTTTTTCAGGATCCGTATTTGGGCTAGGGTCTACATTCTGATAAATAGGACATACAGGAGGTAATATGGTCACATTTTCTATAGCCTCTTTTAATTCTATTCTGGCAGGCTCCATCAATGGTGAGTGAAATGCGCCACCTACATTAAGCTTTAAGGCACGTTTCGCTCCAGCTTCGGTTAATTTTGCACAGGCAATATCAACACCTTCAATACTTCCTGAAATAACAATCTGACCTGGACAGTTGTAATTTGCCGCTACCACTACTTCATCGATGCTATTGCAAATATTTTCAACAACATCATCCGCCAGTCCGAGTATTGCGGCCATAGTTGATGGCTGAAGCTCACATGCTTTTTGCATTGCATTTGCCCTGGTTATAACCAATTTCAAACCGTCCTCAAATGATAAGGCTGACGCTGCAACAAGAGCAGAAAACTCACCCAATGAATGTCCTGCAACCATATCGGGTTTAAATTCTTCGCCTAATGTCTTTGCTAAAATAACTGAATGTAAAAATATTGCCGGCTGTGTAACTTTGGTTTCTTTAAGTTCTTCATCCGAACCAGAGAACAT
The DNA here is from genome assembly GCF_002736205.1 of Pedobacter ginsengisoli. Classification (NCBI taxonomy): domain Bacteria; kingdom Pseudomonadati; phylum Bacteroidota; class Sphingobacteriia; order Sphingobacteriales; family Sphingobacteriaceae; genus Pedobacter; species Pedobacter ginsengisoli. The sequence continues at coordinate 4,269,813 of NZ_CP024091.1, forward strand.
AATATCGCTGATGCGAAATCCTATAATTTCATTCGCCTTTTCAAATAATGCTTTGGCCTGCTCATTTTCGTATAGTTCTTTTCCCATACCAGAAAATTGTGCGCCTTGACCTGGAAATACATATGCTTTCATAAATGTTGTTGGTTCTATTTTTTAATGTAAGTTCGCTGTTATTAATCTTAAAAATTCAGCTCTTGTTTTATCTTTTGCAAATTCTCCTGTAAATGCTGATGTGGTGGTAACAGAATTTTGCTTTTGTATTCCTCTCATTGCCATGCAAAGGTGTTTACACTCTATAACTACAGCAACGCCAGCGGGCTGGAGTGTTTCCTGAATACAGTCTCTTATTTCGTTAGTTAAACGTTCCTGAACTTGTAATCGTCTGGCAAAAGCATCTACAATACGTGGTATTTTACTTAAGCCAACAATATGACCGTTAGGGATATAAGCAACGTGTGCCTTGCCAAAAAAAGGAAGCATATGATGTTCGCACATAGAAAACACTTCTATATCTTTAACCACAACCATTTGGCTGTAATCTTCTTTAAACATTGCTCCACGTAATATTTCTGCCGGATTAAGGTCATAACCATGTGTTAAATATTGTAAAGCTTTAGCCACGCGCTCAGGAGTTTTAACCAACCCTTCTCTTTCCGGATTCTCGCCCAGCTGACCCAATATATCTTTATAGTGGCTAGCTACGGCATTAATTTTTCCTTCATTATAACGGTCAATCTTTATGTATCCGTCCTCTGTCTCATCTAAATGATCTGTATGATTCATATCTGTGATTATTAACCAAAATACTCAACAAAGTTATTCTCGGTTTCGTAAATTTTAATAGAATGTAAATGGGCTCCCGATTCTGCAATAAGTGCATACAATTGATCCCAAATGGCTATAGCTAAATTCTCTGTTGAGGCAAGTTTTCCTTTCATGAAATCAACATCCAGATTTAGGTTCTTATGATCAATCTTATCAACTACATAAGTATTTGTAATGTCCTTTAACCATTTTAAATCTACCAGAAACCCTGTTTCAGGATTAATTTCTCCTTTAACCGTTACATACAGCTGGTAATTATGTCCATGCCAGTTTGGATTAGCACATTTTCCATAAACTTCCGTATTTTTATCTTCGGTCCAGTCAGGCCTTGAAAGTTTATGGGCTGCGTTAAATGACGCTTTTCTTGTGATATATATCATTTTAAAAGGTTATTGTTTTTGTTATTAACAAACAAATATACGCAGAAAGCTTAAAGTAGAAAGGTTTAACACTAACTTAGATGTTTATGAAGATTTTGCTAGTTGCCGCCACAAGGCCAGAAATCGGGTTAATAACCGAGCATTTTAAGCTCCCTGAAAAAGATTTTATGCAAACTCCTGAATTTGATATCTTAATTACAGGAGTGGGAATGACCGCAACAGCATTCGCATTGGGACAGCACCTATCCACCAAATACAATCTTGTATTAAATCTGGGAATTGCCGGATGCTTTGATCGTTCAATACCTTTGGGTACTGTCTTAAATGTAATAACAGATGAATTTGCAGAGCTTGGAGCCGAAGATCGTGAAAATTTTATCTCTATTGATGAGCTTGGATTTGGCAAAAACAGTTATACAGCATACAACAACCTGCTAAGTGAATCGGTAATAAAACTAAAAAAAGTTAAAGGGATAACTGTTAATAAGGTACATGGAAATGAAATAAGTATTTCGACCGTTAAGGCTCGCTTAAATCCAATAACAGAAAGCATGGAAGGAGCTGCTGTATTATACGGTTGTGAAAATACAGGCATTCCATGTCTGCAGATTCGCAGCATTTCCAATTATGTTGAGCCTAGAAACAAGGCTGCCTGGCAGATCGGTCTTGCGATAAAAAATCTAAACGAATGGACAATAGGATTTTTGACAAATACATAACCATTCAGTTTGGCATACTCCCTATCTTTATCCCATGAAACTTAGTCTTGGCTTTTCTCCCTGCCCAAATGATACTTTTATCTTTGATGCCCTCATACACCATAAAATTGACACTGAGGGTTTAGAATTTGAGGTATTTTTTGATGATGTAGAAACCTTAAATCAAAAGGCCTTTAAAGGCGAACTAGACATCACTAAGCTTAGCTTTCATGCTTTTGCCCATGTATATGAGCAATATGCCTTATTAGATGCCGGAAGTGCTCTTGGATTTGGTGTAGGCCCCTTGCTTATCTGCAAAAATGAAAACCTCATTCATACTCCAGAAAAATTAACTACAAATCTTAAAGTTGGGATTCCGGGAAAATATACCACAGCAAATTTTCTGTTGGGGATTGCCTTTCCCCATTTAGTAGATAAACAGGAAATGATTTTCTCTGAAATCGAGTCTGCATTAATTGATAACAAGATTGATGCCGGCCTCATTATACATGAGAATCGCTTTACTTATTCTGAAAAGGGGCTTCATAAAATTATTGACCTTGGAAGTTATTGGGAACAATTAACGGGCTGTGCCATCCCATTGGGAGGTATAGTAATTAACAGAAATATTGATATTGAGACACAACAGAAGGTAAACCGATTACTGCGAAAATCTGTTGAATTTGCTTTTGCAAACCCAAAATCGGGCATTGATTTTATTAAACAGCATGCCCAGGAGATGAGTGAAGAAGTAATGTATAAGCATATTGAACTGTACGTAAACAAATATTCAGTAAATTTAGGTACAGAAGGAAGAAAAGCTATTGATGTGCTGTTTAAACTAGCTGTTGAAAAGGGCTTAATACAACCAATTGATCGCGATTTATACTTAATTCCGTAACCCAAGCTTAGTTGCAGGGGCCGTCAGGTATTTCTTTTGTTATTTTAAGCACTTTCGTTACCACCATGGTAGAATCAAAATCTGCCGATACTATCAGGCTATCAGATTTAATCATGTGACACTCTACCTCAACATAAACCGGTTCATAAGGCTTCTCAAAATTAAAGTTACTATAGGCTAGTTCCAATGTTTTTGCGCTATCAGTTACCCAATACTCCCTACCTTCCTCACAATCGGTAAATGACTTTATTTCAGGGCCATAACTATACAGTCCTTTTATTACTCTTGAAGTTCCTGCTGTTTCTTCAGCATCCCTTCTATTACAGGCCACAATTACTCCTGCTAACAGCAACACTAATAAAACTACAGAATTCTTATTAAATTGGTTCATATCATTAAAGATCTTGATTCAAATGGTTTATCTTCTTAACACTTAAGTTAGATGACAAAGCTGATGCCACAAAAGAAAACACACTTACAGTTAAAAATACCAGCAAAAAGTCCTTCCATTTAAATGCCACCGGGTACGCATTAGTAATCACTAAATTGTCTTGTGACATTTTAATAAGTCCGAATTTTTGTTGTAATAAACAGAAAAGAAATCCAACCACCAAACCAACAATACAACCGGTCATAGTAATCATCATTCCTTCAAATAGAAATATTCGCTTAATCAATTTTTTCCCAGCACCCAAGCTACTTAATACGGCTATATCTTTCAATTTATCTATAACCAACATTGTTAAAGAACCTATGATATTAAAGATAGCGATAATTAAAATAAAAGTAAGAATAATATAAACTGCCCATTTTTCGCTTCCCAGAATATTATAAAGCACTTTATTTTGCTGTATCCTATCCTTAACCTCAAAGCTCTTCCCTATGCCTTTCTCAATATCCTCTTTAAAAATATCTGCATTAACTCCAGGTTTAAGATTGATCTCAACAGACGTAATTTTTTGAGGCTCTCCTAATAACTCTCTTGCAAATTTTAGAGGAACGATAGCTACATTATCAAAATCCTGCTGTACTTCAAATACTCCCGACACAGGAATCGATAATACGGTAAAATCATCTGCAGGATTAACAGAACTAGTTTTGTTTCCCTTTTTCGGAGAAAATATTTGTAACGGGTTAAAAGGATCTGTTGTATTTACCATCAGATAAGTCTGAATTGCTGACCCAATTACAGCATGGTTACCATTACCGTTTTCAATTAAAAACTTACCCTCAATAGTGATACTATCCAGGCTCTTATTTTTCAGATAATCCGGGCTAACCCCCTTTATTAAACCTACAGATTGTTTATCATTATACCTTAGCAAGGCATTTTCCGATAGGACTTCGCTATAAGAATAAATACTTTTATTCTTTTTTAATTCATTAAAATAAGCCGTATTCGGCTCAAATGTTTTGCCTTCAACGGGCGAAATAACTATCTGAGGGGTAATCGTATTAAACATTTTTAATACAACTTCCTCAAAACCATTAAATACAGATAATATAATAATTAATGCGGCACTCCCTACAAAAACACCCACTACCGAAATTGTAGAAATGATGTTTATAGCGTTAGTAGATTTTTTAGCAAAAAGATACCTGCGAGCTATGTAAAAGGGTGTATTCAATTATTTTTTAATAAAACTTACTGTAAAAAAGGATTATGCTGTTTCTCAAAACCTATTGTTGTTGGTTGCCCATGCCCTGGGAAAACTTCACAATCATCAGGCAATATAAACAAGTTATTTTTGATACTGTTGATCAATTGCATGTGATTTCCTCCAGGAAGATCTGTTCGGCCTATACTTGAGTAAAACAACACATCACCACCAACAAGAAAATTATCAGCAGCAGCATAAAAGCACAAATGTGCAGGTGAATGCCCAGGGGCAAAAATCAAATCCAGCTCGCTATTACCAAATTTAACCTTCCCGGTTTCTTGCAAAAAAACTTCCGGTTCCGGAGAAAGCTCATAATGCAAGCCCATTTGAGGTACATAACCCGGAATAGCCTGTAACACAAATAACTCACCTTTATGAAATTGGGGCTTTAGTCCCCAGGTATCGTAAACAAACTTATTACCAAATACATGGTCATAATGGCAATGGGTGTTTAATAAAATCACTGGCTTTAGTTTTGTTTCCTTTATGAATCTGGCCAGAATGTTTTGCTCTTCCCCATCATACATTCCAGGATCAATTATTGCACATTCACCGGTTTCATCATATAAAACATATGTATTTTCCCTTACCGGATTAAAAGTAAATCTTTGTATACTTATCATTTTAAATTACTTATATCGCCTTATTTTATCCACCTAAATGTACTAATCATTCTGTCAATATCCTTTTTAATAAAGGAAACGACTGGCTGTATAGAATCGTACTGAGGCCGCTCATTAAAGTATAGTGCACCTCTAAAATAATGTTGAGTACTGTCTGTCAAAAAGAATTGTACTGATGATGCAGTATTCCCTTCTATCGCATAATACACGCCATAAACCTTTTTTTCAGGATAGTTAATTAGCCTTTGGTCTATCGAATTTGCTTTAACGGTATGCTTAAATGCAAAAGTTCTTGCATCCTCAATTAAGCCTTCGTATTCATTTTTGGAAGCGATATCATAATAGGTTAAATGCAACCGGGCATTAAACTGATTAAAAGAAAGATTGTACCAGCAAGGCCTGGTATCCCTGCTGCTGTCTTTCTGCATCTCTGCATAAACCGGATAATCAAATGAAAATGCACATCCGCTATTAAAAGTTTTATACACCTTTTTTGGCATTTCTATATTAAAATACCCTCTGGGTTTGGGCGAATAATTACCCCCTGTGGTACAGGCACAAAGCCACATCATTAACATAGAAAGACAAAAAAATGTAACCTTCTTCATCTATTTATTCCAAATATACCAGGATCGTTCTGCCTGCAGATATAACATTTCCAATCCGTTTTTAACATTAGCTCCATTAGCCGCAGATTTTGCGAGAAACGTCGTCTCCTCTGGATTGTAAACCAAATCATAAGCCAAATGAGCCTCAGTCAACGCTTCATATGGTATATCCGGACAGGTTTCCGTATCAGGGGACATCCCTAAAGGTGTTGTATTTATTAAAACAGTATAGTCTTTAAGGAGTTCCGGGGTTACAGCATCATATAGAATACTATTGGATGTTGCTGTTCTTGTAACTACAACAAAAGGAATATGGAGCTTATTTAAAACATATTTAACTGCTTTAGCGGCGCCTCCATCTCCAAAAACAAGGGCTTTTGTGTGGCGTTCATCTAACATTGGCTTTAAAGATTCTTCAAAACCATACGCATCTGTATTGTAACCCTTCAATATTTCCTTCCCGTTATTCCGTTGGATCGAAATACAATTCACGGCACCTATTTGTTCTGCAGCCTCATCAATTTCATTTAGATAAGTCTGAACAGGAAGTTTATAAGGAATGGTTACATTTAAGCCCTCCAATTCTACATTTTCGGCTATAAGTTTTGGCAAAAGCGTAATTTGTTCGATTGGGAAAAGCTCATACTCACAGTCAGTAATATGTTCATTTAAAAATTTCTCTGTAAAGAATTTTTTTGAAAAGGAATGTGATAACGGAAACCCGATTAACCCAAATTTTCTCATTCTGATAAGTTATAATTAAAGAATAAAAATTACAACTTCGCTAAATCCAGGAAGTGATCAAACGTATCTCCTCTTAGTCCTAAACGAATGGTCTCCAAAGGTATTACCTCAGCAGGGGCTATATTTCCAAGATTAACATTTGCGCCAAGAAGCTTAATGAACCATACTTGCTGTTCTTTTTGAGGAGCCTCCCAAATGATCGTTTCTTCAGGAATCTGCGTGAGGATCTCATCAACTAAACCTTCCCTAACCTCACCTGACCCCCTATAAATCCCCACATTACCTCCTTCTCTGGCTTCAGCAATTACTTTCCACGATCCAGCTTCTATTTCAGCCTGCATTAGCTTAATCCACTTGTAAGGAGCAAATATTTTAGCTGCATCTTTAGATCCTACTTCCGAAATTACGGTTACCTGTTTGGATAGTTTTTGAATAAACTCACATTTCAAGTCATGCTCTATACTGATTGAACCGTCGGAAACTTCTACATATTCCATATCAAACTGTTCAAGTACACGACAATAATCGTCGAACTGATTTCTGATAATAAACGCTTCAAAAAGAGTACCGCCAAAATAGGTAGGAATGCCGGCTGACTTATAAATAGCTAGTTTTTCCTTCAAATTAGGTGTTACAAAAGACGTAGACCAACCTAACTTTACAATATCTGTATGTATTCCGGAAACATCTATAAAATCTTCTGTCTGTCTTAAGCTTAGCCCTTTATCCATAACCATCGTAATTCCTTTGTTCCTAGGTTTTACAGGTCGTTCGGGTATATTATTCAATGGGTAATTCATATTGGTCACAAAGGTGAAAAAAAATCGGACAGTTTTCATCAGCATGGCCAATAAAAACTGTCCGGTCTTTATTTTAAATAACGGTTGATTACTTCAAGTATGGAACCGTTCTCTTGTAATTGGGGCAAATATTCAAATAAAATGTAATGTTTATCAGGATCTGTTGCCAATGCGGTTTCAAGATACAACAATGCATCGTTCTTTTCACCAAGAGCAAACAAGTAAGCTACCATTCTGTAATAGAGCTCTGCAGCATCAGGGTTGTTTTTTATAGCATCAGCAATGGTTTCAGATGCTTCCAGCAATTTACCTTGCTCATACAAAACCGTAGAAAAATCCAACCAGGCTTCTACATCCACCGGATTATATTCAAGGACTTTATAATAAGCTTCAACAGATTGCTCTATCTGTCCCAGCTTATAATAAGCATCTGCTATAGCAAACCAAAAGTCAGGATTCTCTCCATCAAGCTCAATTGCTTTTTTGTAAAAATGAAGTGACTCAAAGAAGCGCTCTTCAAAATTAAGCGTTACTCCTATTCCAAACCAGGCATCCGCCATCTTTGGATCCATTTTTACCGACTTTTTATAATAAGACCTCGCTTCATCCATACGCTCCAGCTTCTCATAGCACTCCCCAATGGCACAATATGTATCAGCGTTAGGTTTTTCGTACTCAAATGTTTGCTTATAAACCTCTATTGCTTCAGCAAATCGGTCAAGCTGAACCAGGGCATTCCCTTTATTATAATAAGCAGATGCAAAATTATCTTTAATCAGGATTGCATAGTCATAAGCATCAATTGCTTTTTCAAAAAGATCCAGCTTATGATAGGAATTTGCAAGATTGTACCATGCTGCATATGAATAAGGGTCATTATCAATATATTCCTGATAAAACTGAATACTTTCCTCTTGCTTATCTAATATATCGTAACAGAAAGCAAGTTCGTACAATCCATCCTTATTCTCCATATTCTGCTCCAGGCTCTGCTTAATATAAACAATAGCACTTTCGTAATCAAGCATATTTTGGTATACATACGCAATTTGCAACAGAATCTCGTCAGTAGTTTCAGCAAATTCAAGTGCTTTCTGGAAATTATCCAGTGCTTCCGAGTAACGCTCCAGGCTATTATAAATATTCCCCCTAAGAATATAAATTTCTGCTTCCGAAGCTTCAAGCATTTCCGCTTTTTGCAAAGCCAGAAACGCACGCTCAGTTTGGTCAGTAACAAATAATAGCTGAGCTTGCTTTACCAGGAATACCGCAGCATATGGATGCTGATTTAAAGCATATTCAATTACCTGCAATGCCTTTACCGGGTCGTTCTTTTCAATATAGTAATCAATAATATTTTCAAAGGCCTGGGCATCAAAAAAGTACTGATCCTGATTACGTATCATCTCTTCGTAACGCTCTACAGAACGTTGCGCATCATCGCTAAAATCAAAATAAAATTCCTCTTCCATGTATCTAATAATTAAAGAACAGATCCCTGTGTTAAAAATACATTATAAGTTTACAACAATTATTAGTAGCACTAACCAAATAATTTTCAACATACACACACCCTTGCCCATAAACAACTGAATTAATAATAGTTAGCCTAAACATCTACCCTAAGAATGTTTAGTAAGATAGAGAATGAAACAAGGGTTCTGGTCCTAATTCAATACAAAATAACGTAACTTTATTTTAAGACAGGTAATATTCCCGTCACGAAAATAGCTCCCTTTTATGAAACAGTTCCTAAAAATAAAAAAGCGTAACTTTCTGATTATTGTTTTTCTTCTGACAGCAATAAACGTTACTGGCCAAATCCAGCAACATGAAGAAGACCTTGTAAAGGCCACAATAAATAAGCTATTTGAAGGCATGAAAAACACTGATAGTGCGATGGTTAGCAATGCTTTTGCAAGTAATGCAATTATGCAGTCCATCCATAAATCAAAAGACGGAGAATTTAAACTAACTGATGAAAAGGTCTCTGATTTCATCAAATTTACAGGAACTTCACATAAGGAAAAATTCGATGAACGCATTATCTTTACAAAGATCCTGATAGACGGAAATCTAGCCAGTGTGTGGACAGACTATAAGTTCTACATTGACAATAAATTTAGCCATTGTGGCGTCAATTCTTTCCAGTTATTTAAAGATAAAACCACATGGAAAATTATCTATATTGTTGATACCCGAAGAAAAGAGAATTGCCTTTAAACTATTCAATTATGCAGAATAATATCAGTCAGGTTTTAAAAAACCTAAACATTCTGGATTTAAATCCGGCCTACAGTACAGGTAATGAATGGGGAGCCTCTCCAGACGCACAAATACTCAACAGTGATTCTCCCGTTAATGGGAAGAACATCGCCCGTTGTAAGATGGCAACTACTGAAAATTACAATGCTATAATAATAAAAGCAGAAGAGGCCCATTCCTATTGGCGCAGCATACCAGCACCAAAACGGGGCGAAATAATAAGGCAGTTTGGTGATGCCCTTCGTAAAAACAAAGAAGATCTGGGTACTCTTGTTTCTTATGAGATGGGTAAGAGTCTTCAGGAAGGATTTGGAGAAGTACAGGAAATGATAGACATCTGTGATTTTGCCGTAGGCCTGTCTCGCCAGCTTTATGGCTTAACAATGCACTCTGAGCGTCCCAGCCATCGGATGTACGAACAATGGCACCCATTAGGGATCGTCGGCATTATTTCTGCCTTTAATTTCCCCGTAGCTGTGTGGAGCTGGAATGCAGCATTGGCACTAGTTTGTGGCAACGTTTGCCTTTGGAAACCATCCGAAAAAACACCACTTACAGCAATTGCCTGTCAACATATTATTGCCGGTGTTTTTAAAGCAAATGAGATTCCGGAAGGTGTATGTAACCTAATTATCGGAGATAAAGTAATTGGCGAGCTCATGACAAATGACAGTCGAATCCCACTAATATCAGCTACAGGATCAACCCGCATGGGAAAGGCTGTTGCCGTAGCGGTGGGTGCCAGGCTCGGTAAAAGCTTGCTTGAGCTGGGTGGAAACAATGCTATTATTATCTCTGAACATGCCGACCTGGATATGAGCTTAATTGGTGCTGTTTTTGGTGCTGTTGGAACCGCAGGTCAGCGATGTACCTCTACCCGAAGGCTTATAATTCATGAAAGTGTTTACGACACTTTTACTGCAAAGCTGGTAAAAGCCTATGGTCAATTACGCATCGGCGATCCTCTTGATCAGCATAACCATGTAGGCCCTTTAATTGATACGGATGCTGTAGCTGCTTATCTTAATTCAATTGAAAACTGTAAAACAGAAGGCGGAAATTTTATAGTAGAGGGTGGTGTTCTGCAAGGCCAGGCTTATACCAGCGGGTGTTACGTAAAACCATGTATTGCCGAGGTGAAAAACGACTACAAAATTGTTCAGCATGAAACCTTCGCTCCAATTTTATACCTCATAAAATACAAAACACTTAACGAGGCTATTGCCTTACAAAATGGGGTACCACAGGGTTTATCCTCAGCAATAATGACACTCAATTTAAGAGAAGCCGAACAATTTTTATCTGCTCAGGGTTCTGATTGCGGTATCGCAAATGTTAATATCGGAACTTCCGGAGCAGAGATAGGCGGAGCCTTTGGCGGTGAAAAAGAAACAGGTGGAGGCAGAGAAAGCGGATCTGATGCCTGGAAAGCTTATATGCGCAGGCAGACTAATACAATAAACTATTCCAACACACTTCCTTTAGCGCAAGGAATTAAATTTGATCTCTAAACATATTGCATAAAAAAAAGCAGCGGATACATCTACGCTGCTTTCATTATGCATAAATAGAACTACTATTTTCTACTGGCAGCTACCATAACCTGCTCATATGGTGTTGTTGTTGTTTTCACTGCCACCAATCTATCAGTATTCAATTTCGAAATGTCGTCCTTTATCATAGTATGATCTGCTGTTGTTCCGCTTAATTTCAAATCTGCATGATCTTTTATATAAGTATACATACTTTCTGTATTTGCTTTTACCGTTGCTTTTGCATCATCTTTTAGAAATACCTGAAGACATTTAAGGTCAAACTTACCTTCGGTTTTCACAACAGCCTGGCCAGAAGCATCTATTCGCTGTAGGTCATTTACCAAGACCAGAACTGTTATCTGATTAGCTTCTGTAGAATTAATAATTAAAGTATATCCAAGTCTTTTAATTGAAGTTTTCTCCTGATTATAATCACCATTTACAACTTCTATGCGTTCTTTTTTACTTTGAACTAAAACAACCTTCACATTCCCGCTCACTTTAAGCTTATTAAAAGTCATTGAAGTAGCCAATTCAACTGGCTTTTTATCGGTTCCATTAGCAAATGTTGTCATACCGGTAGAGGCCAAAAATACAACGGTCAATGCTGAGGCGAATAATGTTTTTACTAGAGTTTTCATCTTTTCGAATTTTAGGGTTTTGTAGTTTTTTTGTAATTAAGACCCCCTTTTTCAGCAAACGTTTCAGCCAAATATTTCATTTTATACCATCCGAATGTAACTCACGACCAACTGTCTGATTCCCTCGACAAACTCATTATAAAATTTTAGCCATAATATGAGATTCCATTTGAAAAAAACTTCAATTTGATGTATGTTTAAAGATTTTTAAATGCTTACCCTCCGATTGTTTTAATCTTTAGTCAATGTTACGCGTAGATAGTTCCAAACCCTGCAAAATTGTATACTCATTATGTAAACACGCGTATTTTGGATACTTAATTGAACCTCATATGGTTCAATTAAATCCTCAGGGCGACTTTTCACTTACCTATCAGCGCTTATTTTCTCATACCGCTAAAGAGTTTGCGAAACATTTAACAGATAGCGACTTTAAGCTCATTAAGATTCTTGACGAAACGGAGCAAGACTTTATTATAAAGAAATATCATAAGAAAGTGATACGCCCCGGAGAGTTTTTTAGTAAGTTTTTTAATGATAAGTTTTATGAAACCGTTCGCCCAAAAATAGAGAAGAAACTATCTGAAGTTTTAGAAGCGCTTAAACCCGAAGGATCACTATATTTAATGGACAATGATGGTTGGCCAGCCGAACGAAAAATAGATATTGCAACAGAACCTTCAACCGTATTATTCCATTTCAGACGTAACGAGACTGAAACCCGTTATTTCCCAACTATAAAATACCAGGGTTTAAGAATCGATTTTATGTTTAAAGATGCCCAAATTATAAGTAATCAGCCTGCATGGCTATTACTTAATGATATGATCTATTTCTTTGAACAAGATATCGAGGGAAAAAAACTTCTCCCTTTTTTAAATAAGCGATACATAACAATCCCAAAAGCAACTGAAGAAACCTATTTTGAAAAGTTTGTTGCTCCGCTTATAGAAAAATATCATGTTTATGCCGAAGGTTTCGACATAAAAACAGAAAAGCATGACCCAACACCAACACTAAAAGTTATTTATGTAGAGTCTGGTATTTCTCAGCTTCAACTTTATTTTAAATACGGTGAATACGCTTTTGCAATGGGAAATGAAAAGAAAGTAACTGTTCGCCTTGCCAAAGAGGGTAACAACTATGTTTTTACCCGTATAAAAAGAGATACTGCTTTTGAGAAACAAAAATTTGAAACTCTACTAAACCTGGGCTTAAAAAAAACCAGTGCCCTTTTTCACAACCTGGAAGTTGCAGATAATCATGACGATGATCAATCTTATGCCATCATTAATTGGGTAAACGAACATATAGAAAGACTAAAAGAACTTGGTTTTGAAATTGAACAACATAACGGCGCAAAAAAATTCCTGTTTGCCACCAGCAAAATAGATTTTGAAATTAAAGAAGACAATGACTGGTTTGACATAAATGCAATTGTATACTTCGGTATTCATCCCGTGCCCTTTCTATCTCTTAAACAACACATCCTTCATAAAAAGAGAGAGTTTACACTGCCTGATGGCACAATTGCCATTATTCCTGAAAAATGGTTTACACAATATGGCAGTCTTTTTAGCCTGTCAGAAGGAGGCAAATCTCTTCACCTAAAAAAACATCACATAGGCCTCATCAATGAGCTGGCCGAGGATAGCATTGCCAACATAACTTTAAGCCGTAAACTTGAAAGATTAAATGATTTCGAAAACATAGCCGACACCCAAATGCCTGTCCATTTTAAAGGCGACTTACGCAGTTACCAAAAGGCCGGCTACAATTGGTTTAGTTTTTTGCGCGAGTATAATTTTGGCGGATGTTTAGCAGACGATATGGGTTTGGGTAAAACCATACAAACATTAGCCATGTTACAAAAACTTAAAGAAGAAAACGATCAAAATACCATTCATGGAACTTCTTTAATCGTTATGCCAACATCTTTAATCTACAATTGGTTAAATGAAGCAAAAAAATTTACACCTAAGCTCAAAATACATTCACATACGGGAACTACAAGAGACAAAGATGTAAGCATATTTGCCAAGTATGATATTGTTATTACCACTTATGGAATTACCCGTGTAGATATAGACATCCTTAAGGACTTCTATTTTAGCTACATCATATTAGATGAAAGTCAGAATATAAAAAACCCTTCGTCAAAATCATTTAAGGCAGTTAAGACGCTAAAATCTAAACATAGGCTCATTCTGAGTGGTACTCCGGTTGAAAACTCTGTAAGTGATCTTTGGACCCAACTTACCTTTTTAAATCCCGGACTGCTCGGTACACAATCCTTTTTTAACGAAGAATATGTTCAGGCAATTGAGAAAAAGAAGGATGAGGATAAGGCCCGAAAACTACAGGCTATTATAAAACCTTTTGTTTTACGCCGTACAAAAGAACAGGTTGCGGCAGAGCTTCCTTCTAAAACTGAACAAGTATTTTACTGTGATATGAGCGAGGATCAGGCGGCATATTATGAAAAAACGAAATCCGCTTATCGCAACGACCTACTTAGCAGTATGGACGATGGCACTTATGCAAAAAAACAAGTGCAGCTTTTACAAGGTTTAACCGCACTGCGTCAGCTGGCCAATCATCCGGGTATGATAGATGACACTTATACTTCTGATTCAGGAAAGTTTGAAAACGTTGTTCATACGCTTGACAATGTTCTTAAAGGTGGCCATAAGGTTCTTATCTTTTCTCAGTTTGTAAAACACCTCAATATCTTCAGAACTTATTTTGAGAAAGAGAACATTTCCTTTTCTTATCTCGATGGATCAACTAAAAACAGGGGGGAGATAGTTGCTGAATTCCAGAAAAACACAGAGCTAAAGGTCTTCTTAATTTCTATAAAGGCCGGCGGTGTAGGTTTAAATTTAACCCAGGCCGATTATGTATTTATTCTGGACCCATGGTGGAACCCTGCTGTAGAGCAACAGGCAATTGACCGTACACATAGAATAGGACAGGAGAAAAAAGTATTCATCTATAAGTTCATTTCAAAAGATACTGTCGAAGAAAAGATATTGGCACTGCAAAACCGTAAGAAAAGATTGGCAAGCTCCCTAATAACTACTGAAGAAAGCTTCTTCAAATCTTTAAGTAAAGACGACATCAAAGAGATCCTGAACTAACCGTTCAGGAATTCACTGTACTTCTCACGCGAAATCATTTCTGCCCCTAAACTCATCAAATGATCATTGGGCAACTGACAATCTATTAACTTAAATTTATTCGACTGGCACAACCAAATAAGAGCAGCTTTTGATGCATTACTTACCAAGCTAAACATACTCTCTCCGCAAAAAACATCCCCTATCTCAACACCATACAATCCACCTACCAGTACATTATCTTTCCAAACCTCTACACTTTTAGCATAACCGTGTTCATGCAACCTGATATAAGCATCCTGCATTTCTTTGGTAATCCAGGTGCCTGGCTGATCTTTCCTGCCAACTTTTGCACAGTTAATTATTACCTCACTAAATGCCCTGTTAAAGGTGATCACAAAAGTTCCGGATTTAAGCACTTTACCCATACTTTTACTAACCTTTACTTCGGCAGGATATATTACACAGCGTTCATGAGGCGAATACCAGCAAATTGGATCATCATCACTAAACCACGGAAAAATTCCGTTGTGATAAGCCAAAAGCAATCTTTCTACGCTTAAATCTCCACCTACAGCCAACAAGCCATCCGGATCCGCCAATGCCGGGTTAGGAAAAACAATCTCATCTTCAGGTAATCTAAAAACCATTCACAATAATAAAACATTAGCCTTAATGTAACTAATCTTACTATATTTCATCCTAATAAAAACATAACATGAATTTAATAGGCAATATAATCTGGATCATTTTTGGCGGAATATTTATATTTTTTGAATATATAATTGGTGGCCTTATCTTATGCTTAACCATTGTCGGAATCCCATTCGGGATACAATGTTTCAAATTTGCCTTTGTCGGCCTTGCTCCATTTGGCGTTAAAATTACTGACACATCTTCAAACACGGGCTGCCTATCAACCGTAATGAATATCATTTGGTTAATATTTGGAGGCTTATGGATCGCACTTACACACCTATTCTTTGGCATACTGCTATGTATTACCATTGTGGGTATTCCATTTGGCCGTCAGCATTTCAAATTAATGAACCTGGCCTTCTCTCCCTTTGGAAAATCGATCAGTTAACCTTCAATCAATCCTATTTTTTTAGAATGCTCAATGGCATCTATACTATTTTCAAATAAGCATGTATTGATATTTTGCGCCGCAATCCTTTTTAACAATACCCTGGTTGGCGCTTCCATGTCTTTACGGATGTTTCTGATATAAACTGCTGCAATATTTTTAGGATACTTTTCTGCAATAGCTGTATATATCTCCGGATCTTTTTGGGTATTGTCTCCAAAAAAAACAAACTTTTGATTCGGAAAAGCATCCAAAATTCTCATTACCCTCATCAGTTTCCCCTCATGCCCCGTTTTACCTGTTTTAATGAGGTCCCTCAGCTGCTTAATCTGGTTTAGTAAAAAGGCCCCATCCGGCAGTTTATTGTAGCTAAAAATTTCTACCAGATAGTCGTATAAATTCCACTCACTACTAGATACATAAAAAAAAGGATTGGGCTGATCGGCAGTTGTATGTGAAATCGCAAGCGCAGTATAGTGGGTATATATATCCTTAAAAGTTTTTCGCGTCCGTGGGTTTTTAATAAAAAGCTCCCTTAATCTTCTTCTAATAGTTGCCGAATGAGATACCATCACTGTATCGTCAATATCAGAAATAAAGGCAAACTGGGTAATGTGCGGTACAAAAATCTGCCCCATCCCCATCCCTATCATGTTTCCATCCTTATCTAGAGCTTCTATTTTTACGCCATGCCAACCTGCATCTACATTTTTATTTGCCGCCCATTCAAATTTAAAAAAACCATCATACTCCGTTTTATGATATACTTCCTGCTCATTAAAAGTTAGCCGGACCTGTACATGAGGATATGGTTTAAGTACAAATAACTTTAGCAAATGGATAATGTTAACGAACAAATTATTACTAAAACCCTGCATGGTTCTGGCCCTGAACTTAAATACATGGCCATATACAACAAGGTTATGGGTGTGTCCGTATCCATGATATACTTTAACGCTTACAGATTTTTTCATTAATAATTAAAACAGAGCAATACTAAAGTTGTTTGTGATATTAAAGAAAATGTAATGGCCGACAAAACTATTCCAATGAAATTGCTTTTTATTATTAATCCGGGATCTGGGAATGGCGAGATCAATTTCTGCGATGTTATAAGTGACTATTTTGAAACATTAGAGCATACTGCTCAGCTTTACACATTAACATTAAACTGCTCGCTCGACAAAGTCAAAAGCATAATAACCGATTCAAATGCCGACCGGGTTATAGCCGTAGGTGGCGATGGAACAATTAAGCTGGTTGCAGAGTGCTTACTCCAAACAGAAACACCAATGGGCATTATACCTGCGGGGTCTGCAAATGGTATGGCTAAAGAATTAGGGATACCGGTAACCATTAAAGAATCGCTGGATGTGACAGTAAACGGCCAGTCAAAAAAAATACATGCTGTAACTGTAAACAATGAGTTATGCATTCATCTTGCTGATATTGGTTTTAACGCCTACATCGTTAAAAAATTTAATGATCTCCCGCAGCGTGGAATGTGGGGATATACCAAAGCTGCATGGAAAGCACTTTGGAGCCATCATAAAATGGAAGTATTGATTAAGGTAAAAGATAAAACCATTCGTTCAGAAGCTGCAATGGTAGTTATTGCAAATGCAACAATGTACGGCACAGGCGTAAAAATCAATCCAAAAGGGAAACTCGACGATGATTTTTTTGAAGTAATCCTGGTAAAAGAATATTCAGTAATGGAGATTCTAAAACTCAGGTTTACCAATATGGCTTTAAACCCTAAGAATATCGAATCTTTTCAAACAACCAGCCTCAATATCAAAACGAAACATAAGGCACATTTTCAGGTCGATGGAGAATACATGGGCAAGGTAAGCAGAATTGAGGCCAACATAATTCCCGCAGCAATTAATATTATTGTTTAATTACAATATTTCGCAATCTGCTCGTCTGCCAAATCATATCCCATGTTTTTAACAAACATAAAATCTTCACAGGCCCCCTGTTTATCCTTTTGCTTCAGCTTCCTCAACCCATCATTTATCCTCATTTTCATATATTCCTCATCATAGCCAAGGCTCGCCTTTAAAGCTAAAATTCTTTGTTCTTCGTCAGCAGTAAATTTTCCATTAGCCTTGTGTCTGTAAAAATTAAGCACGGCATCCGTCATACCCACATTGGTTTTATAGATTTCTATTGCCTGCTTTATTTCTTTTGGGCTTTTATTTTGGCAATTGGCACCTGACAATTTAAAGTTTATTGGCACCACAACAGATACCGTAGTATCATGATCTTCCGGAACTATCCATTTACCGCTACTTAAACGGATTAATCGCAGTGCTTCATCGTCCAGATCAGTTCCTATGCCTTTTTGAATTTTAGAAAAATACACCTCGCCAGCCTTATTAAGTTTAAAGCTTATGGTAACAGTGCCATCAATACAGTTTTGGAAAGAATACTGAGGATAAATCTTATTATTCACTACAAACGATTCTAGCCCCCCTTTAAAGTTGGCTGAGCCTTAACATTTAGCCCCAATAACAAAAGTAATGCTATGAGAATCTTTAACATATACCAATTTACGTATTTTAATCGGCTTCTTCATCCGTCTCCTTACGGTCCCTTGATATTTTATCAAATAACTTATCCATATGCTCTACATACTCATTGGTATCATCCACAAAGAAGGTAAGCGTAGGAATCACACGAGCCTGATGACGGATGCGTGCACCCAGCTTGTATCTGATCTCACTGGCATGTGAATTTACTTCAGCCACAGATAAGGTTGTATTGCTTGTATTTAAAAAACTTAAATAAACCTTTGCCACCGCCAAATCCGGAGAAACACGGACCTTAGTAATAGTAACCAGTGTATTGGGTAAATATGCAGAGCCTTCGCGCTGAAAAATGGCAGCTAATTCCTCTTGTAACACCCCGGCAAATTTCTGTTGACGTTTACTTTCCATAATTTTTCTCTTTCTTCTTTAACGGCATTAATTAATATAACAATTTATCGTAAGGATAGCGATCTACATGTAAAGCAACAACCTTATCGTATAATAACTGTTTAAATTCCTCTAGATTCTCTTTATGCAGGGCAGATATAAATAATGCAGGAGCATTATGATTTGCCATCCAGCTACGCTTAAAATCATCAAGAGTAAGCACTGCTCTTTCCTCATCCTCATGATCAGGCTCAGGGCTTACATAAGCATCCATTTTGTTAAACACCATAATGGTCTCCTTATCTCTTGCACCCAGATCTTTTAAAGTCTCATTCACCACATTGATCTGATCTTCAAAATTAGGATGCGAAACATCTACAACATGAATTAACACGTCTGCTTCACGAACTTCATCAAGTGTCGATTTAAAACATTCAACCAAATGGTGAGGCAATTTTCTGATAAATCCAACTGTATCTGAAAGTAAAAACGGCAGGTTTTCAATAACCACCTTTCTCACCGTAGTATCCAAGGTTGCGAATAGTTTGTTTTCAGCAAACACTTCAGATTTAGAAAGCATGTTCATAATCGTTGATTTCCCTACGTTGGTATAACCAACAAGAGCAACCCTGATCAGTTGTCCACGGTTCTTTCTTTGCGTTTCGTTTTGTCTGTCAATCTGGGTAAGTCTGGTTTTTAAAAGAGAGATCTTCTCAAGAATCATCCTTCTGTCACTCTCAATCTGCGTCTCACCTGGTCCTCTCATACCAATACCACCTTTTTGGCGCTCCAAGTGAGTCCACAAGCGGGTAAGTCTGGGTAGCAGGTATTGCAACTGAGCCAGTTCCACCTGCGTTTTAGCCTGTGCAGTTTGTGCCCTGCCGGCAAAAATATCAAGGATCAGGTTACTACGGTCCAATATTTTAACCTGCAGTTCCCGTTCAATGTTTCTTAGTTGTGATGGCGAAAGTTCATCATCAAAAACAACCATATCTATCTCTTCAGACTTTACGTAAGCCTGTATTTCTTCCAATTTCCCTGTCCCTACAAAAGTTGCACGGTCAGGTTTAAGCATCTTCTGCGTAAATTCATGTTCCACAATCCCCCCTGCCGTATCTACCAGAAAAGCAAGCTCATCCAGGTACTCCCTGGTTTCCTCTGGCTTTTCACCAGGCCTGATTACTCCTACAAGTACTGCCCGTTCCGGCTTCACCGCCGTGTCGTAATATTTCTGTTTTCCCATGTAAAATACAAAGATACAAAAGTTATACCGAGATCAATTCACTGACAAACTCTCTGATTGCAAGTCCCGGATTCTCAGTTTTCATGAAATTTTCGCCAATTAAAAAGCCATTAAATCCTGCATGTTTCAATAGTTTAATTGTATTTGTGTCACTAATAGCACTTTCAGATATCTTCATAAAATCAGCAGGAATCTGATCAGCAAGATCAAAAGAAGTCTGAATATTTACTGTAAAATCAGCAAGATTTCTGTTATTAACACCTATTGCATCAAGGTCTTTGCAAATGCTCCTTTCCAGTTCTTCTTGATTATGAACTTCCAACAGCACATTAAGGCCTAAACCCTTAGCCCTTCCCGCTAAAGTAGCAATTTCCTTAGGGGTAAGTATAGCCGCAATCAATAAAATGATATCAGCACCCCATGCCTTCGCCTCAAAAACCTGGTACTCATCAATCATAAAATCTTTTCTCAGAATAGGAATATTGTTCGAAGCCCTGGCTTCCAGCAAATCCTGCTGATGACCGCCAAAGAAATCTGTATCCGTTAGCACAGACAATGCTGAAGCGCCTGCTGAAGCATAAGCTGTAGTGACATCAGTAACTGTAACTTTGTCATTAATAACTCCTTTAGATGGAGACTGGCGCTTAAACTCAGCAATAATACCCGTGCGGTCTGCCGCCAATAAAAACTCTTTAAAAGAATATGGATTGCGTTCAAAGTGCAGTGCACTCTCCAGCTGTTTAACAGAAACATTCTGCTTAGCCAAAGCCACCTCTTCCTTCTTTCTCAGTACAATTTTATCTAAAATATTCATATTTAACTTTCTAACCAGTTCTGCATCATTTGTTTTCCATACTCTGTAAGTACACTTTCCGGATGGAATTGTACACCACGCACATCAAGTGTTTTATGTCTTAAAGCCATAATCTCTCCCGTATCATCACTTGCTGTAACAACAAAACAATCAGGCAGCCCATTGTTACTCACAACCCATGAGTGGTAGCGGCCAACTTTAATTACATCAGGGCAGTATTTAAATAAAAGTTCACCTTTATCCAGCACTGTAATCGGCGTTGCAATTCCATGCATTGGCCGTCCTAAATTCAACAAACTTCCCCCAAATGCTTCAGCAATAGCCTGCTGACCCAGGCAAACACCAAAAATACTCTTGGTAGGTGCGTAGGTTTTAATTACATCAAGTAATAAGCCGGCCTCTTCAGGTATCCCCGGTCCTGGCGAAAGTAAAATCTTATCATACTGCTCAACATCAGCCAGCTCAAATTTATCATTCCTCCACACTTCAACATCCCTGCCTAATTCATTTACTAAATGCACCAGGTTATAGGTAAACGAATCGTAATTATCTATAACCAAAACTTTCTTTTGCATGATCTTATTATTCTCCATCTTAAATTTGCGTAGCCATTTCAATTGCCCTGCGCAAAGCAGCAATTTTATTATTTACTTCATTTAGTTCATTTTCAGGAACGGAGTCGGCAACAATACCGGCACCTGCTCTATAATGGAGCAGATTATTCTTGCTCATAAATGTCCTGATCATGATGCAATGATTAAACTCATCATTAAAACCCATGTACCCAAGTGCTCCTGCATAAAAGTTTCTTCCAAGGCCTTCATTCTCATCAATTAACTGCATAGCCCTGTACTTAGGGGCCCCACTTAATGTTCCTGCCGGATAAGTATCGGCCACAACCTTAAATGCAGATACATTTTCCTGCAGGTTGCCACTCACTTTAGAAACCAGGTGGATCAGATGAGAATAGTATTGAACTTCTTTAAAAGATTTAACCTGAACACCGCTGCAATGCCTGCTAAGGTCATTTCTTGCCAAATCTACCAACATAACATGCTCAGCACTTTCTTTAGGGTCCTCTTCCAGTTTCTTTGCTTGTTCGGCATCCTCTACATCATTTCCTGTGCGTTTAAATGTACCTGCAATAGGAAAAATATTGGCTTCATTATTCTTTATTGTAATTTGAGCTTCGGGCGATGAGCCAAAAAGCTTAAAGCTTCCGTAGTCAAAATAAAAAAGATACGGCGATGGATTTATAGATCTTAAACACCTGTAAACATTAAATTCATCCCCTAAAAAAGCCTGATTGTATGCCCTTGATGGAACAATCTGAAAAACATCTCCGCGCAATATATGCTTCTTAAGTTTATCAACCATGTTCATGAAGTCCTCATTTGTCAGGTTAGAATTTTCTTCACCATTGGTTTTAAAACTATATTCAGGATAATTTTTATTCTGAATAATATATTCCATCTTTTCCAGGTCCTCATTGTCATCACCATTAAATCTGTTTTTAAACAGTGTGATCTCATTACGAAAATGATCAATAGCGATAATATACCTGTAAATATGATACTGCATTGTTGGGATCTCTTCGTCCCGCGGAGTTTCTGCAGAAAAAGAAATGTCTTCAAAATGCTGCACGGCACTCCATGTAAAATACCCAAATAACCCACTCGAAATATGCCTGTTTCCATCAATTACATCCGGTGTAAAAGCAGCTTTAAAGCTATCTATTTCTTCGGTTAGCACAAACTCGGTTTTCTCCTCTTTCCGCCCATCAGGAAAGTAAGAAGAAAGCACACCATCCTGCAGAATAATACCTGCAACAGGTTCGGCGCACACATAACTCATAGAGTTCTCCCGGCTATGGTAGTCCGAGCTTTCCAATAAAATTGTATTTGGGAATACATCTCTCAGTCTCAGGTAAATACTTACCGGAGTAGTGGTATCTGCAAGTCTCTTTTTATAAGTTGTATTAATGGTATAATTATTCATAATAACATTTTTTTCAATTCATTTATTCAAATTGCCGGATCATAAAAAAACCCGGCGTGTGGTTACGTCGGGTTTTACAATGTGGTTTGGTTTAGGTTGATAAACTATAAGGTACACAAGGTTACGACGAAACTCTTTTCAAAGTTACCACGCCATTGCCAAGTATGTATATTGTTAATCATGTGCAACAAAAATATAAATAAATCTTACTAAACAAAATTAAATTGTGAAATTTATGAAACTCCAAAAAAACTACGGCTAGGATCTACCATAGTCATCTGAATAATTGATGCTACAATTACTATTAAAGCCAATCCAAAATAAAGCGCTATGGTACGGTGTTTAACCGACGGGTCATCCCCTCTTTTCGATCTTGCGTTACCTACAGTCACTAAAATAGCTGCAAAAATCATCATCCCAATATGCTCCATTTTCCAATATCTGATCCCTGCTTCAACCAGTGGGCTCACAAAATACAACACCAGGCCAAATAAAATTTGGGTATGCACAAAAATTAAAGTAAACACATTAAGTTTTCTATTTCCTTCTGTATAAGGTTTTTTGCCAAGCCATCCTGCAATTGCAGTTATTATTGCCAATACCAATAAAATCAAGACAAGATAACGCCAGCCTGAGTGTGCGCTCTTTAAAATGTGATAAAAATTCATAACAGTTTTTCTTTCAAACTTAAGTAATTACTTTATGCTTTATGTAATAGCCAATTACTAATTGATATTTAAAATGATTCTATTTTAAGCCTCAACTGCATCATACACGATCACTTTCTCCCATAAATGGCTATGGTTTTTTATAAATTCAAGGTGTATTGGATGTGTTTGATAGGTTGCCTGACCTTCCAGATCACTAAAAAACATTAGTTCAGATACTCCCCAGCTACTATCAATAACATCACGTTGTTCAGTGCTGGCCACAACACCTACGTGTAATTCTTTTACAGTCGGGATCTTTGAAAGTGCTTTCACACCAGCAACCAATTTATCACGATCTTCTTTTGAATCTGGATTTTTCAACCAGAAAAACACATGGTGTACCACCGGGTAATTTTTTTTCATACTTGATAACGGCATAGCGGTTGCAGCTGTCCCCACTGCAAGAGCTGCAGCAGTTCCAATAAATTTTCTTCTGTTAGACTTGTTCATAATGCATAAATCTATGAAAAAAAATATTACTTCACTTCATATGTTCCTGCTATTGTTCCAAAAGACTTAACCAGCCTGTTCCATGAATTAATCTGGGCAACTGCTAATGAAAGATTTGCAATTTCAGCATTAGAAAAATACTTTTTAAGCTCATCATGCAGATCATCTGATTCATTCTCTTCCTTAAGTTTAGTTAATCTTTCAGCAAAAGCCAATACAGCCCTTTCTTTAGGTGTATAATAGTTCGTCTCTCTCCAAACGGATAAAGAGATCAACCTCTGTAACGTTTCTCCCTTGTGTACCGCTTCTTTCGAGTGCATATCTAAACAATATGCGCAGCCATTGATCTGTGAAACTCTTGTGTCTAATAATTCAATTAACAACGGATCAATTCCGGAATTACGGATATGATCCTGTACCTGTCTCATTGCTTTAAATAATCCTTCAGGGATTTCATTCTGATTAATTCGTAACATAAAATATTCTTTTCTCTTAAAGACAATCAGAATGCTCAAAGCGTGACAACTTATCCGGGTTTCGAATAAAAAATATATTAGCAATCTCATCTTGCTCAAAAACAAAGATCTGACAGCTTACCATTACCCCACCTTCATAATGAAACATTGCCTGCTGATGGTTAATCAAACCATATTTAAAACTTCGTTTCGAAAAGAATTTCGCTTGCAATCCATTCAAAAACCGGATCACATTCGCCCTGCCTGAAATAGGTTTCAAAGCAGCAAGCACTTTTCCTCCACCATCAGATATTACAGAAATATCGTCCTTAAGCATCAACTCCAATTCCCGAACATCCCCATTCTTTATTGCATTTCTGTATTTTAAGACTAATTCCCTTTCAGCATTATTTTTAGCCAACTTTCTTCTTTCCTGTATACATTGCTTTGCCCGTTTCAAAATCTGCCTTGAGTTGCTAATCGTTATTTCCAATAGCTCGGCAATCTCTGCATGGTTGTAATCAAAACCCTCTTTAAGAATAAAAACTGCCCGCTGTTGAGGTGTTAATTTCTCAAGAAGTACCATCAGGGAATAAGAAAGTACATCCTCTCTGTTCAAAGTAGAATCAGCCTCATTAGTGTCAATAGGTTCCGGCAGCCAGATTCCGGGATACTCATGTTGCACCCGTTCACTTCGCTTTTTATAATTAATAGCCATATTAACTACTGAACGTACCAGGTAAGCTTTTTCATTTATAACATCAGCCCTATCTACCTCCAAGAATTTTAAGAAGACATCCTGAACTATATCTTGTGACACCTCATAAGAACCTGTAATGTTGTATGCATATGTAGCCAGCAAAGACCTTAAATGATTCATAAATACTACTTCTGATTTAACAAAAAGAAGACGCAATCGCCCATATATTTTGGCACATACACCCCTCCATTTTCGAATATTCTGATCGTAAATTTATATTATCAAAATAAAATTATGAAACGCACATTAACAATCACTACATTTCTATTAATTATAACCCATCTTCAAATGAGTGCACAAACAGGGCAATATGCGGAGGTAAACGGCCTAAAACTATATTATGAAATTCATGGTAATGGCAAGCCTTTGGTATTAATACACGGCGGGGGTTCAACTATAGCTTCTACATTTGGACGCATCCTTCCGGAATTGGCAAAAAAGCATAAGATAATCGCGGTAGAATTACAGGCACACGGGCATACATTAGATATTGACCGTCCTTTAAGTTTTGAACAGGATGCTGATGATGTAGCTGCATTACTTAAACACCTGCATATTGCAAAAGCCGACATCATGGGCTTTAGCAATGGAGGAACCACCGCGTTGCAAATTGCTATCCGACATCCCCAACTGGTAAACAAGCTTGTTCTTGCATCTGCTGCTTACAAACGTGATGGTATGCCTGCCGGATTCTTTGATGGTTTTAAAAATGCAGAACTCAAATACATGCCCCAGCCATTGCAGGAAGCTTACCTGAAAGCAAATCCAGACCCAAAAGGTCTCCAAATCATGTTCAACAGAGATGTTGCACGAATGATTGCCTTTAAAGACATCAGCGATGCAGATATAAAAGCCATCCAGGCGCCGGCACTTGTTATTAATGGCTATAAAGATGTAATACTTCCTGAACACGCTCTTCAGCTAACACGAACTTTACCAAATGCCGAGCTGGCTGTACTTCCAGGTGGCCATGGAGACTATATTGGAGAAATCTGCGCCGAAAATAAAAGCAGTAAGCTCCCTGATTTGGTAACAACAATGATAGAAGACTTTCTTTTCTGATACAGGTTTTTAGGATTTCTGTTATATTAGCTTAACAGGCTCTTATAATCCTTAAACAATGAAAAAGATTACGCTCTCGATCTTTATTATTTTAATGCAGGCAGGCATATTAAAAGCACAACAAACTTTTACTATTAGCGGCACTGTTAAGAATACAAAAGAAGAAGTTATGCAGGGTGCCACCATTTTTATTGATGGTTCTGAAAAAGGCACTGCCACCAATGCAAAAGGCGAGTTTAAATTTAACAACATAAAGCCCGGAACCTACCAGGTCATAGTTAGAATGGTTGGCTACAATTCATCAAAAAGCAACGTAATTATTCAGGATCAGCCGGCCTCATTAAACATCCAATTAACAGAAAAACCAATTATTTTACGCCAGGTAGTAATAGGCAATGATTCTCAGCGGAAAGAGAACATAAAAATATTCCTTAAAAATTTTCTTGGTGAATCTGAGAATGCAAAAAAATGCACCATATTAAACCTCGAAATTCTTGATTTTTCGACCAACAAGAAAATACTGGAAGCCACATCAGACGATTTCCTGATTATTGAAAACAAAAGTCTTGGCTATAAAATTAAATACCTGCTTAGAAACTTTCGCTACAACAAAGAAACAGGTGTTACAAGTTATGATGGCGAATCGGTATTCGAAAATTTGGAAGGCAGCGACAATGAAAAAACCTCCTGGCTTGCAAACAGAAAAAAAGCTTTCCAAGGATCTCTTATGCATTATTTCAGATCCCTCTATAAAAACCATTTGAAACAGGAAGGATTTATTACCTACGAAGTAATGAATAACATCCAACCATTAAAGTTAGCTCCCACACCGGTAAACATGGAGCAATACATCAATACAATTGACAGCAATTTTATTCAATTGAAATTCAAAACCCGACTCTTTATCATTTTTGATAAGGAGAAAGCTTTACAAGCCAATGATCCCGATCAAAAAAGCGCAATTACCAGATGGATGGGTAAAGACGGCTCTATAATACGTCTGTTTCTGGATAATGCAATCATAGACAGCAAAGGCAGCTATGTAGATTTCAGAAGTTTTTTTGTACAGGGCTTTTGGGGTGGCAAAAGAATTGGCGATCAACTCCCATTTGAATACAATTAGGATATTCTTTCTACATTTTGATGCTTATAATACACTGGCTCTTTTGACGATAGCCCATTAAAGCCCCTTCAAAGCCTCTTTCTCCAACTGGCTGTCCTTTTGCATAATGATACATATCCGGGGAGGACCTTTTTAGGAGAGTGAGGGAGACAAGAGCAGAAACCAGCGTGGGTGTTTAGGGTTCATCCACCTGGCTTCATTTTATAGAAAACAGCTACCAACACCAGCAAAAAGCCACTAAAACCTAAAGCTATGGGCAGAGAATATTGGTGGGCTATGAATCCAAGCATTGCCGGTCCTGCCAATTGTCCTGCATAACCAATAGTAGTAATTGCCGGAATAGATACCGAGGCAGGAACATTCTTTAACCGTCCACCCTCACTAATAAACACAGGAACAATATTGGCAGCTCCTAAGCCCAATAAAATAAAGCCCAATAAAGCCGTAACCAGCCAGGGCGTTAGTATTACCAGAAAAATACCGGCAGCTCCAATAAGACTACCCCCGATAACAACCTTTGGTCCATTAAGATGGGAAACCAGCTTATCGCCAAGCAATCGCATTGTGGCCATAGCAATTGAAAATGCAGCATAGCCTACTCCTGCCAGTTCTTCGTCTATTTTTCTGTTTTCTGTTAAAAAAACTGCACTCCAGTCTAACATAGACCCTTCGGCCAAAAAAACAGCAAAACACATTGCCCCTAAAAAAAGAACGCCTCCAGTTAGCCACGAGAATGACCTTGAATTGCCTTTCTGATCATGTGAAGAGAAATCTTTAATGGCTGCACTTTCAGTTTCTTTATCAAACAAGGCATTATACTTCCATGAAACAATAACGATCAACAAAACAGCAATACATATAGCAGCGGTTATGGGTTCCAATCCTATCTTCATCAGGAAACCCAGACCTAAAGAACCTAAAAGGCCCCCAACACTAAAAAGCCCATGAAGGGACGACATAATCGGTTTACCAAATCTATTTTGCACATGTACTCCATGAGAGTTCATAGCTACATCTACAGTACCAACCGCCGACCCAAATATGAATAGCATCACTCCCATCCAGATAACATTGTCCATAACTAAAAGTAGGGGAAGTGCCAGCGCCATAATTATAGCTGACCACAGCATAACTATCCGGCTTCCGTAGCGATTTGACAAAACACCGCTTACAGGCATCATGCTTATCGCACCGGTACCCAGCAGTAAAAGCAATAAACCTAAATTTGCATCATTTAATTGAAGCCTCTCCTTTGCATAAGGAACCATTGGTGCCCAGCTAGACACCCCAAGTCCACATACCAGAAATACTGCTTTTGTGGCTCTTCTTGCTTTTATTGTTTTTTCAATGATATCCATACATACATTAGTTACTGCACATACATGCCGTTTTGCACATATACGCAAAACTAATAATGCTTTTTATCCGTAATAACAGATATAGGCTACGTCATCGTTACATATAACTTCAAAAGAAGTTCCTGCTTCCACATGGAAACTTTCCTGTTCTTTATATTCTTTGTAGCTCTCTCCTGGCAGCTGTGCATGCATAGTCCCCGCCATCACAATCATTTCCTCTGGTGAAGATGCAGAAAATGTATATGTTCCTTTTTTCATTACACCAACAGTTGCTTTGCCTTTTAGCGTTTTCAGACCAAGACTTTGCACTTTACCTTCAAAATATACATTGTGAGATATTGCCTCGTTAAGTTCAGAAGAATTATCAGAATTACTCATGATTTTTGGTTTTTGGGGTTCTAGATTGTTATTGAAAGCAAATGTATAAATTAACTCATGTTCCCGGCTATAATATTTTGCATTTAAGGGTATGTACACCGCATTTATCCGGCGGCCTAACTCTAGAATTTTTGGAAAAAGTTGGGGGTTTAACCAATGTTAACACAATGTTTATACAATCATTATACAATGCACATGCAATTACGAAATGTATAAACTTTGGATTAAAATTCTATTACTATCATTCTTTTGAGGTAAAAATCAGTTTATTGCTGTTGATTAAATAGCAGAAAAATCTTATTTTTACCATAATGGACTACTTTAACGCTCTCGAACCCTTACTAAGGGCATATTGGTATATAGCTATACCTGTAAGTTTGATATTCATAATTCAAACCATTTTAACATTTATCGGTGTTGATTCTGCAGATGGAATAGATGCAGATTTTGATGGAAATCTTGACCATGCCGATGCACCTTTTCAGTTATTCTCATTCCGGAATTTAATCAACTTTCTTTTAGGGTTGAGCTGGAGTGGTATCTCCTTTTATTCGCTTATTGGTAGCAAGCCACTACTTATTATAATATCTGTCTTGATAGGCATTGGCTTTATTTTTTTGTTTTTCCTGATAATGAAGCAAATCCAGAAACTGGCAGAGGATAATACTTTTAAAATAGAGTCTGTTTTAAAAAGAAATGCTACTGTTTATCTGCGCATTCCGGCAAATAAAGCAGGGACTGGCAAGATCCAGATCAGCATTAACGGATCCTTTCGGGAAATTGATGCCATTACAAATGGAGAATCAATAGAAAGTTCATCAACCGTTACAATAGTTAGTATAGAAACCCAAAACATAGTCCTAGTAGAAAAAATTTAGAATGGAAAACATCTTACAATCACCACTTACCATCATCGTTGTTGCCGTTATCGTTATTTTTGTAATGCTATCGGCATTAATTGCCCGCTACAAAAGGTGCCCATCAGACAAAATTTTAGTTATTTACGGTAAAACCGGAGGTACATCGGCCAAATGTATCCATGGAGGGGGTGCCTTCATCTGGCCTGTCATTCAGGATTTTGCTTACCTGGACCTTAAACCCATTTCAATTGAAGCCAATCTGGTAAATGCATTAAGCCGTCAAAACATCAGGGTTGATGTTCCATGTCGTTTTACTATCGCCATCTCAACAGAAAGCGACAGCATGAATAATGCTGCTGAAAGGTTGCTTGGCCTTGCAGCACCAGAAATACAGGAACTTGCTAAAGATATTCTTTTCGGTCAGCTTCGTTTGGTTATTGCCACCATGACCATTGAAGAAATAAACTCTGACAGAGATAAGTTTTTGGATAATATTTCAAAAAACGTAGATACTGAGCTTAAAAAGATCGGCCTTAAACTAATCAACGTAAACGTTACAGACATTAAAGATGAGTCTGGGTATATTGAAGCACTGGGTAAAGAAGCCGCAGCAAAGGCCATTAACGAAGCTTTGATCAGTGTTGCAGAACAAACCAAAATTGGTGAAACAGGGAAAGCCATTGCCGACAGGGAAAAAGATGTTCAAATTGCTGAGACCCAGCGTGAGCGTGATGTTAAAATTGCCATCACTCAAAAAGACCGTGAAATTAGTATTGCTTCTGCCGCTAAAGATGAGAAAATTGGTAAAGCCGAAGCAGAGAGAGATACACGTATTAAAACCTCGGAAGCAAATGCCATTGCGGTAAAAGGAGAAAACGAGGCAAAAATAGATATTGCTAATTCCGATGCGCTTCGCCGAGAAAAAGAGGCTGAATCTTTAAAAATTGCTGTTTCTGCTGAAAAGGTACAACAGGCTCAGGCTTTGGAAGCATCTTATCTGGCTGAGCGAAAAGCTGAAGCAGCCCGTTCAGAACGTGAAAGAGCAACGCAAATTGCCAATATTGTGGTTCCTGCCGAAATTGCCAAACAAAGGGCAATTATACAAGCCCAAGCTGACGCAGAAACCATCAGGGAAAACGCTAAAGGTGAGGCAGATGCTATCTATGCAAAAATGGAGGCCGAAGCAAAGGGTTTATTTGAAATACTAACCAAACAAGCCGAAGGTTATAAAGAAGTAGTTGCTGCTGCAGGAGGAGATCCAACCAAAGCATTCCAGTTATTGCTAATTGAGAAATTACCGGAATTAGTTAAAACACAAGTTGAGGCAGTAAAAAACATCAAGATCGATAAGATCACGGTGTGGGATTCCGGTAACGGAGTAAATGAAAACGGCAATTCATCTACTGCCAATTTTGTTTCCGGTATGATGAAAACTGTTCCCCCTTTAAATGATTTGTTTAATATGGCCGGGTTAAATCTGCCTACTTACTTAAAGGGCTCTGAACCTGCTGATGTAAAAGATGCTGTCCCTACTAAAAGCGACATAAACAAAGCCGACGAAAGCCCAATGCCATAAAGGGAACCAAGAAATAGTAATAAAAAAAAGCCCGGTAATACCCACGAATGGTCGGAAGAAATTCCGGCCATTTTTTATGTTTTAAAAAATAGGCCTGGATCGCCGCCGCATTGAATAACAATCATGGCTATAGCCAGATCTCTAACCTCCATGGCAAAACGCCTTTTTGCTGTTTTATAGCCTTGATCATTCCCCTTTTTATAGATTAGTACCAGCATGCTGCTTATTAGTGTCATGTACAGCATCACCTGTAATCCGTTTTTATTAAGTGAAACCAGGTGACTTACATTGAGTTCCTGTTTAAGAAAGCGGAAGAATACCTCAATGTCCCAACGACTTCGGTAAGCCTGCGCGATTTCTTTAGCGGGCAAATTGAAATCGTTTGTTAACAGCCAGTACTCCTTGCCTTGCTCTGCTTTGCTTTTGACGACAACCAGGCGAAAAGGACTTTCCACTAGTTCTTCTCTGTAATGTATATTTCCCCGTTGGTTGGCTATGGGTGTACCCGTATAAAGCCGTATGATGCTATCTTTTAGCAACATGGATTCGCCCATATCCATGTCTTGTTTTTCATCGATCAGTGATTCTATCAGCTCAAACTTCCTGTTCTCTTTTGCCCGGCAAATGAATGTTATGCCATCTTCACCAAAAGTTTTCATGGTTCTGGTAGATTGAAGACCTCTGTCTAACACATAAATATTCTGATGACCGGGTTCTTTTTTAACATGCGCCATGACGACTTCCGGCAGTGCATTGTCTTCATTTCCATACTTGGGATTGGTGAACACATGGACCAAACCGGGCAGCATACCATCGAAAGCAAGACTGTATTTAACCGCCTTTTTACTGCTGCCGGGATTGACTATACCTTCAGTTAACTTACCGGCGGTTTGACTCACTATCGTGCTGTCTACACGGATCAGGTTATACTGCTTTCTTTCTGTTAAAGTATAAGTCGCGGAAAAGCGCTCGTAAATGTATTCATAGATCTGCCGGAAATAATCAGGATCAACTTTGGACAGTCTTTCGGAAATAGAGCTTCTGCGTATCCTTTCATCCTCATCAAGATTGAAAAGCACTTTGAATACCGAATCATTGAACGTATCCTCAAGCGTTCGTTGGCTAAGCCTGTCATTCTCCAGAATGCCATAGAGCAGCAAATAAAACAGTTTGTTGCCATGCAGAACTTTCGCGTAGTGATCGATCTTAGTCGTGACCGACAAGTTTGCTATCAAGGTTTCAGAAATGAAGCTTAAGAGATGTTTTACAGTGACTTTATGATCTTTGAAAATGGCCATATCTTATTGATTTACAGTATTTAATATACTTAAAATCAATAAGAAAAGAAAATAAATAATTGATAATCAGATAGTTAAATAAAAATAAAAAAACAATTGTAAACAAAAAAGTCGGAAGAAATATTCTTCCGACCATCCGTGGTCATAACGGGCCTTTTCATGGATTAAGCGTTTTATTTTACTTTATTGCCGCTGTTCTATCAGCACTCATAATCACCCCTTCACTTAAATTCTCTGTTTTCAAACTGGCAAAATTATCAAATTTAACATTCTCCATATTGCTTGCAATCAAGGTATGCTCATCTGAACTGCCACTCATCTTTAACACTGCATCCTCACTGATCACTGTATATAAACTACCCACCTTAGATTTAATTTTAGCTGTTGCACTTTGACTTAAAAACAACTGAAGATATTTTACATCGAAGTTGCCTTTAGTAACAACTACTGAACTACCTGCAGCCTCGATACGTTGTAAATCCTTTACAGAAATATTTATAGTAACCTGATGGCTTTCTGTAGAGTTGATATACAAAGTTTGTCCTGATCTTAATACTGATGTATTGTTTGCATCGAAATTCTCATTCACAAAAACTCCTTCTTTATCATTTTGGCTTAATACAAGTTTCACATTTCCTGCAACCCAAATTTTGTTGATTCCGGTAGAGTTTGTTTTTACTGAAGTAATTTCAATTTTGTTTGCAGCGAAAGTTTTCATTGCCGAAGAGGTTAAAAAAATTGCTGCTAATGCTGTTCCGAATAGTGCTTTTGTAAGAGTTTTCATGACTTTATGTTTTAGGATTTTTCTTATTGTTTTTATTAATAAGACGTCATTACTCCCCTTTCGTTTCAGCCAAATTCGGCGTATTATACCAGCATCGTGTAACTCACGACAAACTCCCTAAAAATTTCGACCAACGGCTGTAATTTTTTTTAGATATAAGATTAATCCACACTTAAACCGAACTCAGCCAGTTTTATTTTGGTGTCATTATAGTCTGTATGGCATATTCCTTTAAGGCCAAGCCCTTCTGCAATTTGTACAAAAAGCATTCTGTCATCAATATAAATGCTTGTTTCAACATCGCTTTGGGAAATATCAATGGCAACCTTAAAGATATCTGCATCTGGTTTTCTGAAATGCACAAAGCTCGACGAGATGAAAAAATCAACAAATTCATTTAGTTTGAAAGTGCTGATTCTATATTGGTTAAGCTCCCGGCCTTCATTACTGATTACTGCTACCTTTAAGTTATATTTCTTTTTCAGATCGCATATCAGCTTAATCATATCATTATAAGGAAGTGATTTACTTACCATAAATGCCTTAAAGTCCTCTTTAGAGAAATTTCTGTCCTCATAAAATACAAGCCTGTCCAGATATTCTTCCAGTGTAATTTTACCAACCTCATAAGTATCAAAAGTAAGGTGATGCCTTTCTTCAACTTCTACAAGATCCAAATTAAATAGTTGTGCGGCTTCGGCTCTTGCCTTTCTGTCCCAGCCATTAGTAAGCAACACTCCACCTATATCAGTAAAAAGTGTAGTGATTTTTTTGTTCTGACTCATTATAAACTCTTTATTTTACCACTGCAATAGCCATTCCATCATACTCTTTAACACCAACAGTTTGAAGTATGGTAGCTGTAACATTTTCATTTGACGCTAACATTTTATTCAAACGCTGTACTCCTACAACCCGGTCATCATCACTATGTTCATCAAGAACCTTACCCTCGCGGATTACATTATCACATATTATTACGGTTCCTGAACGGGAAAGGGTTAGTGCCATTTCAAAATACGTTGCATAAGGTGGTTTATCGGCATCAATAAAAATAAGGTCGAATGGCTCTTCTTTAGCTTCTTTTAATTGCAGCATAATATCCATTGCCTTACCCACCCTAATGTCTACTCTATCAGAAAGCCCGGCCTTTTCAATATTCTGCTTTGCAACATTTGCATGGTGAGGGTCAAATTCAACTGTAACAATTTTGCCACTTTCAGGAAGTGATCTGGCCATCCATATGGTACTGTAGCCAGCAAGAGTTCCCAGCTCCAGTATTCTTTTTGCGTTACACATCCGCGCTATAACCTGCAAAAACTTACCCTGGTTTGCTGTAACACTAATCTGAGGCATATTTTCGTCATCTAAAGATTTTATAGTTTCCTTAAGAACTTCGTCTTCAGGCGCCAGCATCTCGCTGATATAGTGGTCTACTTTCCCAAATAATTCCTGATCCATATATATAAATTTCGTGGTTCTTGTACTGCCACAAACCTAAGGTAATCATTCTGAAATTTATATATTTGGTAAACAACACAAATGACGAATTAAAATGAAAATCAGAATTAAAGGACTAAGTTTAGGTCTGGTTATTTTGCTTGCCTCTTTTAACGTAAGCAAAGGCCAGAAAACAAAAAGCCTTACCAGGTACGTAAATACATTTATTGGAACGGCACCACTTACCGATTCAGCAATTCTTGGCTACAACTTACCCCAAGGGTGGAGATCGTGGGCTGGCCTCACATTTCCTGGCAGCTCTATGCCCAATGCCATGGTACAGCTTAGCCCAATTACCGAATATGGTTCTGGTGCAGGGTATGAATATGAAGACAATATGATTTATGGTTTTACCCATACCAATAAAGGGCACTGGAATCTTTGCAACATTCCTATCTTACCAATTTCAGGAAACCCAGTTCCAGATAAGGATGGTAAATTCGGCTCTCATTTTTCTCATAAAAAAGAAAGTTCAGCGCCCGGTTTTTATCAGGTATACCTGGATGATTTTGGGGTTAATGTAAGCCTTACCTCTACTTTAAGATCCGGGTATCATAAATATGAATACAAAAACAAAACCGGCAGGAAAATATTATTTGATCTTGCCAGAGCAAACAACAGGGTAGGAAACTGGAAAATTGAACAAATCGGAACCAGAGACCTGCAGGGCTTCCAAAATGTTGGTGAGGTAATTTATTTTTACGCCAAGCTCAACACTGATATTGAAAGGTTAGAAAAACAGGAAGAAGGCTCAAGAAAAGGCTTTGCAATGGTGCATCTTGCTGATGGTGGCAAAGAACCTGTTGAGCTTAAAATAGGCTTATCTTTTGTAAGTGTTGAAAATGCCAAAGAAAACCTTGAAAAGGAAATAGGTGCTAAAACCTTTAACCAAGTCCGCACAGCAGGAACCCAAACATGGGAAAACATATTGTCGTTGATACAAGTAAAAGGCGGAACCGAAAAGCAAAAGCAGATGCTTTATTCTTCTTTGTACAGGTCCTTACTTTGGCCTGCACTGCGCAGTGATGTAAACGGAGAATATACTGATGCCAAAAGAAAAGCAGGCAAGGCTGATTTTAACTATTATACTGAACCATCATTATGGGATACCTACAGGAATAAAGATGTGCTGTTAGGGCTAATCTCGCCTAAGGTTGCACTTGACGTAATCAAATCAATGAAAGATGTTGGTGATAAAACCGGATTTATCCCTACCTTTTTTCATGGAGATCATGGAGCTTCGTCTATTGTTGGCGCATATTTAAGGGGCATTGACAATTTTGATGTTGAAGGTACTTATAAGCTCCTTTTAAGGAATGCAAATGTATCGCCGGGAGCACGTCCTCATCTGGAGGAATATATTCAAAAAGGTTTTATATCTGACCCTGACATCGCTAACCCACATGTGGAAACTAAGGCCAATGCAGGGGTATCAAAAACTTTAGAGTATTCGTACGATGACTACTCATTAGCACAAATGGCTAAGAAACTTGGGGACACCGCCAACTACAGAATCTTAATGGCCAGGTCGCAAAACTTTAAAAATATGTTTGATCCCTCAACAAGATTCATGAGGGGTCGGTTGGCAAATGGTGATTGGATTAAGAATTTTAACCCACAGTATCCATACTATGAATACATGTACCGCGAAGCAAATGCATGGCAGGTATCGTTTTTCGCCCCGCATGATATGCCTGGTTTAATTAAATTATATGGCGGGCCTGCAGGCTTTGAATCAAAACTTGATTCCTTGTTTACTGTTCCATGGAACCCAAATTATATCGCCCGAAATGTAGAAACAATGATAGGCCAGTATTGCCAGGGCAATCAGCCGGATCATGAGGCTCCTTTTGCTTATCATTTTATAGGTAAGCCTGAAAAATCGCAGAAAATTATCGACA
Organism: Pedobacter ginsengisoli; assembly: GCF_002736205.1. NCBI lineage: Bacteria > Pseudomonadati > Bacteroidota > Sphingobacteriia > Sphingobacteriales > Sphingobacteriaceae > Pedobacter > Pedobacter ginsengisoli. The sequence continues at coordinate 4,306,894 of NZ_CP024091.1, forward strand.
AAATATTGAATGAGCTATATGGAATTGGCCCGGAGGGATTGGTGCTTTCGGGAATGGATGATGCAGGAGAAATGTCGGCCTGGTATGTGTTGAGTTCATTAGGAATGTATACCTTTTCTGCAACGGATCCGGAATACCTGGTAACAGCTCCTCTTTTTGATGAAATTACATGGAAAACCAATACAAACAAAACATTAACTATTAAAAAACCTGGTAAAGGAAGAGGAATTACCGCTATCAAAGTTAATGGAGTAGAAAACAAAGGTTATTTTGTGTCGCACGACCTGTTTAAGAACGGCGGTAATATAGAGATCATTACAAAATAGTATTAATTATATGAAGAAAATTCTGCTTAGTCTGGTTTTGATTTTCCCTGTTACGCTTTTATTTGCCCAGCAAACTTATCCGGTTAATGGCTCATACGACGTCAGACAAGGCACATATGCTTTTACTAATGCTAATATTGTGGTTAGCGCAAATCAAACTATCCCTAATGGTACATTACTAATTAAAGGGCAAACCATACAATCTGTAGGCACTGCAACATCCATCCCCAAAGGGTATGTGGTTATTGATTTGAAGGGTAAATTTATTTATCCTTCTCTTATCGATGCCTTTACATCGTATGGCTTACCAGAGCCTACCCGTACTTCATCAGGCCGCCAATCGATATTTACCTCAACAAAAAAGGGCGCTTACGGCTGGAACGAGGCAATAAGGCCAGAAACAAAAGCCCACACATTTTTTGCAGCGGACAGCAAGAAAGCCGATGACTTACGTAAAGCAGGTTTTGGAAGCGTAAATGCAATTAACCGAGATGGCATTGCCCGTGGAACTTCAGTTGCTGTAACATTAAGCGACGAGAAAGAGAACAGTACAATTATTAACCCTCAATCGGCAACAAACTACTCTTTTAGTAAAGGGACTTCGCAAAACGATTATCCAACCTCATTAATGGGGGCCATCGCTTTACTTCGCCAGACATATTATGATGCGCAATGGTACAGCAAACAAAAAGATGAGTACAACATCTCCCTGGAAGAGTTTAACAAACAACAAAACATCCCTCAGATTTTTGAAGCAGAGGGATGGCAAAATATTCTAAGGGCTAATAAAATTGCACAGGAGTTTGGCAAACAATACATCATAAAATCTAATGGAGATGAATATCAAAGGATTGATGCAGTTAAGGCAACAGGGGCGAGCCTTATTATTCCTGTTAATTTTATAAAGGCCTATGATGTTGAAGATACGGTTGAAAACAGAAATATTAGTCTGGCACAAATGAAGGCCTGGGAAATGGCGCCTACCAACCCTGCGGTACTGGAAAAAGCAGGCATAAAATTTTCACTCACTACTTATGGCCTCGAAACGCCTAAAGATTTCTGGGCAAACATACGTACAGCACTCGAAAATGGCTTAACACAAAAACAGGCCCTATTATCCCTTACTGAAATCCCCGCGGGAATGATCGGAATAGCAGATAAAGTCGGTACCCTTGAAAAAGGAAAACTTGCCAACTTTATTATAACCTCTGATAGCCTTTTCAAAAAAGAAAACATTATAGAAGAGAACTGGGTACAAGGCAAACGTTTTATTTGGTTTAAAAAAGATGAGGCTGATTTAAAAGACACCGCAAGCAAAGCGGTTGCGAAAACCACCGAAATACCGAAAAAAGAAACCGTTGGCGCATTAATTTTCCCGTTCACTGCATTTGGTAATGCCACACCTTTAAAACAGGAAAGCATTTTATTGAAAAATGCTACTGTATGGACCAATGAAAAAGAAGGTATTTTGCAAAATGCTGATGTTCTTTTAGAAAATGGTAAAATTAAAGCTGTAGGCAAAAATCTGAATGCAGGAAATGCAAAGGTAATTGATGCAACAGGTAAACATGTAACACCTGGAATTGTAGATGAACACTCCCATATCGCTGGTACCGGAGGCATTAATGAAGGTGCTCAATCTGTATCTTCGGAAGTAAGGATAGCTGATATCATTAATTCTGAAGATGTAAATATTTACAGACAACTTGCCGGCGGGGTTACCACTTCTCAGATTTTACATGGATCGGCAAATCCTATAGGCGGGCAATCGCAATTGATTAAATTAAGATGGGGTAAATTACCTGAAGAATTAAAGTTTGCCGGAGCTGATGGCTTTATCAAATTTGCACTGGGAGAAAATGTGAAACAGAGTAACTTTGGAACAGGGGCGCGATTCCCGGTTACCAGAATGGGCGTAGAACAGACTTTTGTTGATGAATTTACACGTGCAAAAGAATATAAAGCTGAATTGGCCAAAAAGGGTAATACTGTTCGCAGAGATCTGGAACTGGATGCTATTGTTGAGATTCTGGACAATAAGCGTTTCATCACCTGCCACTCTTATGTACAATCTGAAATCAATATGCTCATGCACGTTGCGGATAGCCTAGGGTTTAAGATTAACACCTTTACTCACATTCTTGAAGGCTATAAAGTTGCTGATAAAATGAAAGCCCGGGGCATTAATGCTTCTACATTTTCTGACTGGTGGGCTTATAAGATGGAGGTTGCTGAAGCGATCCCTTATAATGGAAAAATTATGCATAATGTAGGCATAACTACTGCGTTTAACTCTGATGATGCTGAAATGGCACGGAGATTAAATCAAGAGGCAGGAAAAGCTGTTTTATATGGTGGTGTACCGGAAGAAGAAGCATTTAAATTTGTAACACTGAATCCTGCAAAAATGCTCCATATTGACAATAAGGTGGGCAGCCTTAAAGCAGGAAAAGATGCTGATGTGGTAGTTTGGTCAGATAACCCATTATCCGTTTATGCAAAGGCTGAAAAGACCTTTGTTGACGGTATTGCATATTGGGACATAGACCGGGATGCTCAGACCAGAAATGCTCAGCAAGCTGAACGCAAAAGACTAATTCAAAAAATGAAAGACAGCAAAGATAAGGGAGGTAAAACCCAACGTCCTAAGGCAGAGCAGAAACATATGTACCATTGCGAAACATTGGAAGAATATTCTATGGAACTTAATGAAAGGGAAGGGACTCATGACCATGAATAAATACATGCTAACAGTAATGTTATGGGCTATTGGCATTAATTGCTTTGCACAAGCTAATATTTCGCCGGCAAAACCCCAGACTAAAAAAACTATTGTTATGGGCGCTAAACTTCATGTTGGTAATGGAAAGGTAATTGACAACAGCTACCTCATTTTTGATAAGGGTAAAATTACGGGTGTTGGAGACGCAACTGTTGCACGTATTAACATGAGTGACGCAACAATAATTAATGCAAATGATAAACACATTTACCCAGGTTTTATTGCCCCAATTACTAACCTGGGCTTAATTGAGATCAGCGCTGTTAAAGCCACGCTTGATTATAGTGAAATTGGTGATTTCAACCCCCACATTAGGGCTTTGGTTGCTTATAACACAGATTCTAAGGTGCCGGCTACTATAAGAAGCAATGGTGTTTTAATGGCTCAGATCACCCCACAGGGAGGTACTATATCCGGCAGCTCATCAGTAGTGCAGCTTGATGCCTGGAACTGGGAAGATGCCGCGATTAAAAAGGATGATGCTATGCATTTAAACTGGCCTGTAACACCAAAATTCAAAAATACAGGCAACAGAGCAGCCGTTTCGGTAGATGCACTTAAAGAACGCACTAAAACCATCTTAAATTCCCTTGATCAGTTTTTTACTGAAGCAAAAGCCTATGCAGAAACTGACAAACCAGCAGTTATAAATACAAGATTTGCTGCAATGAAACATCTATTTGATGGCAGTCAGCGATTGTTTATTAGCGTAGCAGGAGAAAAAGACATTATTGCTGCAATTAAGTTTGCCCAAAAATATGGCATTACCCCTGTTATTGTAGGCGGCGATGAGGCTTATTTAATTACTGCTTTCTTAAAGGAAAACAATATTGCGGTTATAGTGAATGAACCGCATTCGCTTCCCGATTCTGATGATAGCGATGTAAATATGCCTTATAAAAATGCCGGAGTTCTGGCTAATGCTGGCGTTGAGGTTGTAATGAGTATGCAGAGCTACTGGCAGCTAAGAAACCTTCCATTTATGGCAGGAACTATCGCTGCATGGGGCCTGGATAAGGAAAAGGCTTTACAAACCATTACATTAAATACAGCAAAAGTATTAGGAATAGATAAAATTGCCGGGAGTTTAGAGATTGGTAAAGATGCTACTTTTTTTATTTCGGCTGGTGATGCTCTTGATATGAAAAGCAATAAGGTTGAGCAGGCCTTTATTCAGGGCAGAGACATTAACCTCGATAATCTGCACAAGCAGCTTGATAAAAAGTTTAGTGATAAATATAAGAACTGACCTAAAACAAAAAAGAGTGGCCCTATCCGGGGTCACTCGTTTTTTAACTAACTTATTATTCATAAAAAAACTGGCTGTTGGGGAAGGAGTCGAACCTTCAAGGGGTAGTTAGCTACAGTTCAAAAATTAATTTGTGGTCAACCCATAAACTGCGTTTATCCATTTATCCCCACCACCGAGACAAGAAGGCGTGTCTGCCAATTTCACCACCCAACATTATACAAAGTACTATTTCTTAAGTAGTAAGTTTAGGTTGATTAACTACTTAATAGCTGTAGGGGAAGGAGTCGAACCTTCAAGGAGTGGTTAGCCCTTACGGGTTTCCCAAATTCTCCACCACCGAGACAAGGAGGTGCGTCTGCCAATTTCACCACCCTACAGAGTATAAACAAGTTTTAAAGAACTACTTTTTGTTACTTGCTTGATACAAATGTAACAACAACCTTAATACGTTGCAAATATTTTAATCATTTAATTTTATTTTTACGATATTTTTAATTAACTTAGAATATTGTTACCAAATATTAAAACGATGCTTAAAAAAGAAACCCAAAATTTAGAAATTGATAACCTGGATATTGATATCTTAAAGCAACTGATGCATGACGCCACTAAACCTTATACAGAAATAGCTAAGGACCTGATTGTTTCGGGTGGAACAATACATGTTCGCATGAAAAAACTTCAGGAAATGGGCATCATTAAAGGATCACATCTTATTATTGATCCCCAAAAAGCAGGGTACGATATCACCGCCTTTCTTGGGATTTATCTTGAAAAAGGGATACAATATAAAGATGCTGTAGAGCAGTTAAGTAAAATTAAAGAAGTTGTAGAACTTCATTATACTACCGGGGCTTACAGTATGTTCGCCAAGATCATCTGTCGGGACACAAGCCATCTAAGACATGTATTGAACGAAGAAATTCAGGCTGTATCTGGCATACAACGTACAGAAACCTTAATCTCACTGGAAGAGAGCATCAAAAGACAGATTGAACTGTAATACTAATACAGGATCAAAAAAAGAAACCGAATCATGTCATTGATTCGGTTTCTTTTTTATTTAAACATATTTTTCAATGCTTCAAGTTTCAATTGTAAATCTCCTTCCGGCAGCGGTTTTTCCTTTTTGGTGCCGCCGTTGTTATTCTGAGGCTTTGCAGGTTTTCTATGCTGATCCGGCTTACTGGGATTTACTTGTTTTTTAAAATTATTATGCTTTTGATCAGTCTTTTTAGGCTGAGGTTTAGGAGCTGATGCTTCTGTTTTCATTGATAAAGAAATCCTTTTTCTTGCAACATCAACCTCAACTACAGTAACTTCTACTTTCTGATGCACCTTAACAATATCATTAGCATTGGATACAAACTTATTTGAAAGCTGACTGGTATGCACCAGGCCATCCTGATGAACACCTATATCCACAAAAGCTCCGAAATTGGTAATATTAGTTACAATACCTGGTAGTTTCATTCCAATCTTCAGATCATCAATTCCATTAACACCTTCGGTAAAACTAAATACTTCAAATTGCTCACGTGGGTCCCTTCCTGGTTTCGCAAGCTCACTCATAATGTCATTTAAAGTTGGCAAACCTATTTCGTCACTTACATATTGCTGAAGTTTGATCTGCTTTCTTAACTCTGCATCTTTCATAAGTTGAGCAACACTACAGCTTAGATCTCTGGCCATTTTATTAACCAAAGCATAACGCTCAGGGTGAACACCACTGGTATCCAACACATGCTCAGCATCTCTAATTCTTAAAAATCCGGCAGCCTGTTCAAATGCCTTATCGCCTAAACGAGGTACCTTTTTAAGGCTTTCCCTGTTTTTAAATGCACCATGCTCATTACGATAGCTTACAATGTTTTGTGCAAGTTGCGGCCCAAGGCCGGATACGTATGCAAGAACTTGTTTAGACGCCGTATTTAGCTCTACCCCTACTGCATTCACACAACTCATTACAGTATCATCCAAAGAGGCCTGTAGCTTATTCTGATCAACATCATGCTGGTATTGCCCTACCCCAATTGACTTAGGATCTATTTTAACTAGTTCTGCTAATGGATCCATCAAACGGCGGCCAATTGAAACAGCTCCTCTTACAGTAATATCCTGAGTTGGGAACTCTTCTCTTGCAACCTCAGAAGCCGAATAGATAGATGCTCCATTTTCACTTACCATCACCACCACAACATCTGCAATAGCTAATCCGCGGATAAATACTTCAGTCTCCCTTCCTGCTGTTCCATTTCCTATAGCTATGGCTTCAATATGATGTTTAGCGCATAGTTTTTTAATAGTTTCAGCCCCCTCTAATGCACCTCTTTGACCGTTGTGCGGATATATGGCAGTATTTTCTAGTAATTTTCCTTGTTTATCCAGGCAAACAACTTTGCAACCGGTACGGAATCCCGGATCAATTGCCAGTACATTCTTTTGCCCAAGTGGTGCAGCAAGCAGCAATTGTCTTGCATTCTCTGCAAATACACGTATTGCTTCTTCATCTGCCTTTTCTTTTGAAAGATTGCGAATCTCAGTTTCCATTGCCGGCCCAAGCAACCGTTTATAACTGTCTTGTATAGCCAGTTTAACCTGTGCAGAATTGCCATTATTGCTTTTTACAAATTGTTTTTCCAGAATCTGGATTGCACCATCTTCTTCTGGCAATGCTTCAAGCTTTAAGATATCTTCATTTTCACCTCTACGCATCGCAAGAACCCTATGAGACGGGGCTGACTTAAGAGGTTCCTTCCAATCAAAATAATCCTTGTATTTAATCCCGGCTTCTTCCTTACCCTTAACCAAAGTAGATTTAAACGTAGCATTATTTTGAAAGTATTTTCTCATTGATATTCTGGCATCAATGTTCTCATTTACAATTTCTGCAATAATATCTCGTGCTCCGGCCAATGCTTCTTCTGTTGAAGATACGCCAAGTTCATCACTAAGGAATTTGCCAGCCTCTAGCTCAGGATCTTCTTTCCCCTGTTCAAGTATGGCAATAGCAAGAGGCTCCAGGCCTTTCTTACGAGCTTCGGATGCTCTGGTTTTACGTTTGGGCTTATATGGAAGGTAAATATCCTCAATGGTGGCAATGTTTGCTGCTGCATTTATCTTAGCCTCAAGCTCCGGAGTTAATTTATCAAGTGCAGCAAGTGCTTTTAGAATTGCTTCTCTACGCTTATCAAGCTCGCGGAGCTGCTGAAACCGGTCGCGGATGGCCGCAACCTGAACCTCGTCCAAACTCCCTGTCATCTCCTTGCGGTAACGCGAAATAAAGGGAACAGTTGCGCCTTCATCCAGTAATTCAATAGTAGCGATAACCTGCTTTTCCGCTACTGCGAGTTCAGCAGCGATTATTGTAGAGTGATTACTCATTTTGATCTCTATTTGATGTTATAAAGTACAGTGGGGTTAAAAATAAAAAAAATCCCGCAGAGGGTTTAACCAGCGGGATTATATTTCTTTTAAATTATTAGTCTTATTTTGCTGCGTACATAACTTCTTTTACGGCTTTAACTACCTTTTCTGCGTTAGGTAAGCTAGCTGCAATAAGAGTTGGTGCATAAGGCAATGGTACATCCGCACAAGTGATACGCAATACCGGAGCATCAAGATAATCGAACGCATTTTTTTGGACATTAAATGCAATTTCAGAAGAGATAGAAGCCAATGGCCACGCCTCTTCAACAATTACCAAACGATTTGTTTTCTTAACAGATTCAATGATAGTTGCGTAATCGATAGGACGAACAGTACGTAAGTCAATTACTTCAACACTAACACCTTCTTTAGTTAATTCTTCTACAGCAGGGTTAACTACGCGGCTAAGCATTTTGCCAAAAGTTACGATAGTCACGTCTGTACCTTCTTTTACAACATTTGCTTTACCTAGTGGAATGTAATATTCGCCTTCAGGAACTTCTCCTTTATCGCCATACATAACCTCAGACTCCATAAAAATAACAGGATCCGGATCAAGAATAGATTGTTTAAGTAGACCTTTTGCTTCGTAAGGAGTAGATGGAACTACAACTTTTAAGCCTGGACAGTTTGCATACCAGTTCTCAAAGTTCTGAGAGTGCTGAGCACCTAACTGACCTGCGTTTCCTGTTGGCCCACGAAATACGATAGGCACAGAAAATTGGCCACCGCTCATAGACAACATTTTTGCTGCACCGTTAATAATCTGATCTATAGCAACCAGAGAGAAGTTAAAAGTCATAAACTCTATGATTGGAACCAATCCGTTCATCGCTGCACCAATACCGATACCAGCAAAGCCCAACTCAGCTATAGGCGTGTCGATAATGCGTTTGTCGCCAAATTCATCCAACATTCCCTGACTAACTTTGTATGCACCATTATATTGTGCAACTTCTTCGCCCATCAAAAAAATGTTTTCGTTTTTACGCATTTCTTCACTTAAGGCTTCACGTAAAGCTTCTCTAAATTGAATCTCTCTCATTGTATATTCAAATATTAATTGCGGCAAACTTAGATAAAATTGTTTTTATATGCAATTTATTCACGCACTGCCACCCAATGAAAAGAAAGTTTTACACTTGCAGTATCCAGGCTATCGATGAATTCATTAACTATCTCTGACAAATGTCCTTATACGGACAATATCCGCAGTTCTCTTTGTTCTCCGTTTGCACAAATGGAATGTTTTCGTCAAACAGTTCTTCCAGCTTTTCTCTTAGTTTATCTGCAAACATAGATTTAAAGGCCTCAAGGCTTTGATCTTGCAGTAACAAGCCACCTTTATGCTTCTCTTTAAACAGGGTACCCTCCTTAAAATCCCTTACCGTATAAAGATGTGGCTCTACATATTGTCGCTTTTTAACCTGCTCATAAACATAGGTATAAAACAGCGTTTGTATTAGCGCCTTGTTATGATCCTTTGCCTGATCTTCGAAAAGCGAAGGAAAATCTTTGTATTTGAGCTGGTCTTTTCCTGTTTTGTAATCAACAATCCTGATCTTCCCATCCTTAACATCAACACGGTCAATTATTCCATACAACCAGATGTTTTGACTTTTGCTCCCTACCTCTATTGGATAAAGCATCACGTAATCACTTTTATTTTCGAGTTCTTCTATTTTAAAAGGAGTAAGCTTTTCGTCGTTCCTTAAAATCTTAAGTGCATATTGTTCTAACACCTGCAATACAATTTGCTGCAATGCCGGAGTTTGGGTGCCGGTTTTGGCTGCATTAAGCTTAAGTTCTTTAGCTAAAGCAAACTCACACAGATCAGAAAGCCTTGTTTCTCTTTCTTTAATAAAATCTGCCGTTACTTCCTGACCTGTCACGGGTTCATAAAATACTTCCATTACCGTATGCAAAGCACTGCCGATTAAATTTGCCTCTATCCTGTCTGGCAAATCTTTCGGTTCCTTTAATCCGGCAATATTTTTATAGAAAAACCTTAAAGAACACGTATTATAATCAGTAAAGGCAGTTGCAGAGATCTTCTTATCATACTTAGCCGTAGAATTTCGTTTGAAATATTTCTCCAACCCCTTTAATACATCTCCATTTTTTTCTACAACTATTTTAAGCTCCCTCGGATTCTCTATAGCTTGATTTTGCTGCACCCTATTTATAAACGTACAATTCGTTTCAAACTCCAATTGTTTTATAAACCGGCTTTCCTCGCCGGTACTTTTTTCGTCAGTTACACCATTGTAAACTAAAGTGATCTTTTTAGCAACATGCAATAACCTATAAAACAGATAAGCCGAAATTGCATTTTGATGCTCAAGAATAGGCAGGCCAAAGGCACGCCTGATATTATCAGGAATAAATGAGGGTGTATTATTAATTTTAGGCAGGATCCCTTCGTTTACCCCTAAAACTATTAGCTCATCAAAGTCGAGGTTCCTGCTTTCTAAAAGCCCCATTACCTGTAAGCCGGCCAAAGGTTCCCCTTCAAAAGGAACGGTTAATCCCTGAAGTGCCCTTCTTATCAGTTTAAAAACAAACCTGGGGTTAAAATCTTTAGCACCCTCTGCTTTCAGTTCTTCAAAGCTATCGGTAAGTGCATTAAGTGCCTTAACAGCTTCTGTAGATAGCAGACTATCCATCCTTTGTAATTTCCCTTCTTCTGCAACATATAACAATACACTTGCAAGATGTCTTATCGAGGTAAAAGAGTCAATAAAGTGATTAAAAGTAATTCCGGCGATCTTGCCTGTATGTAAAAGTTCTGTTTTATTAAAAGTTATCTTTTTCTCATCAACAACCTGATTGTGCATCTTATTCCTCAAATCTGCATCTATGGTAATCAATGGATTAAAAAGAAAGGATAAAACATGCTTATAGTTAACTTCATCATCAGATAACAACGCCTCCTGGATACTAAGCCAAAGATCACATAGACCGTATAAGGCCGACTGCTCAAAGGGATAACCCATCGTAACATTGACGCTATCATCATCAATGGTCTGTAGTGCAGGGATTAACAATTTCTCATCGGCAAGGATAATTGCTTTTCCACCTTCATTCTTTGTATCCTTTTGGTCCAAAAGTTCTGAAAGCAATTTCCCCTGTGCTACATTTCCAAGTGCCTGCACTACAAAAAATTCCTTCGCCTTATCGTTTAATCTTGCCGGCGCTTCCTGAAACTGATTAACAAGTCCAACCGTATGTATATTTCTTCTGATAAAATGTCCCGCTTCCTGCAAAGGATTAGAGAAATAATGTGCATCTACATCAAAATAAAAAGAACACCATTCTTTTTCCTGCCATTGCTTAAAAAACTTTTCTTCCGCTCTCGACAAGGCATTAAAACCAACAAATACAGTATGTTTAAATGTTTTTAAAAACGAGGGATCAGAGTCCTTGCCTTCAGCCAGATTACGGTACATCCGGGCATTGGTAACCAGATCCTCTTTTGCTAATCGGGCATGAAAATTAACATATAGCGCCGGCATTCTTTGCCAAAGCTCTATAAACCTTTCCTGCATCTGGTTTTGCTTTTTTGCCGAAAAAGAGCCCCAGAATGTTCGCATGAACTGTAGCTGATCCTCATCAAAATTTGGAAATTGCAACTGCAGCTCTGCTATATCTTCAATTAAGCCAAATATCTCGTTAGCATTGGCCAGATAATAATCTACCTGACTAAAATCTCCAAGAATTATTTCTGCCAGCGGATAAAACTCATCCGGCGAAACACTGTCTTTACCTTCAGATTTTAGCAGCTCATTATAACAGGTATATAAAACAAAGAATTGTTTAAGCTGACCCGCGGGAACAAGTGTCGTACCCAGCGAAAGAAACTCTTGAATAGTATACATCTGAGGGCTCCAGATTGGTTTACCACTCACTTCTGCGAGATATTTCTTTAAATAGAGCTGAGGCCTCTTATTATTAAAAACAACAGCAACATCCTGTAATTCATTCCCAAAACGGTCTAAAAGATCGGCAGCTACCCTGTTTAAAAATTTTCCTTCGTTCACACTTTTCATTACGATACTTTTAATAAATTTCCTGTTTCGGCATACCAGATGTAAGCATCTATCTCCTTAAACTCATCCATCTTTAACAGGTTGTCCCTGTACTGCTTTATGTCTTCTATATACTTATTATGAGGGGCTCCAAATTTAAAATCAAGCAAAATAGCCTTATCTTCCATTACAAAAAGCTTATCAGGCCGTTTTACTTCCCCTCCCTCCAAAATCATATCCCTTTCACTAATAATCCGGTTCGAATTCTTAAACCATCCGGCAATTTCCTGCTGACTTATTACATTTATTACCGCTTGCTTTACCTCATCCCGTTCAGCACGCCTAATCAGGCCTTCTTGTAACTTTACGGCAATTAATTTATCTAGGGCTGCCAAATCAGTAATGGTTTCCAAAATACTATGTAACACTACCCCTTTTCGTTGCCGGGCATTAAACCAGCCGTCATCCTTTTTTTGGTAATTAAATTTAGCCGTTAAACGCTCATTCACATAATAGTCAGACACTGTTATAGCCCTTTCATTTATTTCAGTCTCTTTTTTAATTGCCGGCTTTAATGTTCCAAAAGCCAACAAACTTTCATCAAGCACAAAACCGGATCCTTCTTCTGTTTTAAAGAGATTGAGTAATATGTTTTGAAGCTCATTTTTTATTGAGCTTTCTTTTTTCTTTTCTACAAGTGTAGTTTTAGGGCATACCAGGTACAAGTATTCTCTGGCTCTGGTGGTAGCTACGTATAATGTATTTAATGCATCCATATAGTTGAGCAGCATCTCTTCAAAGTACTCGCGGGCAAAAGCTGTTGATGCAAGTTTGCTGCTATAATCAACAGGCAAAGTGCTAAAGCTTTCAAAACCTGCCGCAGCGGCATCTACCCATAAAATCTTCTTGATAAATCCACTTGGTATATTTAATTTCCAATTCAGAAATGGAATAATTACTGCTTTAAACTCCAGTCCTTTCGATTTATGTATGGTCATGATCTGTACTGCATCCTGATCATCTGCAGCAGGCAAAGCTTTATTTAAGCCTTCCTCATCCCACCATTCCAGAAACATCCCTAAGCCTTGATCACCGCCCCCGGCAAAAGTTCCTATCTGATCCCTAAGTGCCATAATAAAAGGAATATGATGTTCATTGCTCCCAGTTCCCAACCCAAAAAACTGCACCAGTCTTTCCATAAGGCTGGTCATAGGCAATTGCCTGAAGCTTTCAAAGCCATCGCAGAAATCTTCAGGAAAATAGAGCTTAAGGTTTTGGATAGGTTGATTGGCAATATCCATCCAGTCCTGTGCAGTTAAGGTAACCTTTCTTTCTATCCCCTCAGGATTATTAATCTGGTTATATAATCTTGCACAGGTAGCTCTGTAAATCGCCTGTTCCTCTTCTCTGGCTACCAGCATTCTAAATATATTGACGAGGAGCTGGACGGCAAGGTTTGATGAAATCTTTAAAGCATCGCCAGAAATAACCTGAAATGTTTTGCCGGCTGCTGCTGATAAATCATCTTGTCTGCCCAGCAATGCAGAAATCATAGTTTCTGCCTCACGATTGGTTTTTACCAGCACACAAATATCCTTCATAGAAAACCCATAAACAGATAAGAGTTCAATTATTTTATCGACAGAATGGCCTTCTGCAAGCGGGCTTTCCTCTTCAGTATCTGTATCTTCTTCTTTATCAAGAAACTGAACCTCTATCTTACCACCATCCAAAGTTTGAGGAGTAACTTTTTGATCACTGCCTTCATAAGCACTAGCAATAATCTGGCTGTATTCCTGGTTCCAATAACTAATAAGATCCTCTCTTTCGGTATCGGCAAGCACCCCATTAAGCTGCCTTTGTAAAATAGAGGGTAAATGGGTATACAAAAAATTATTAAAGGCAATTATATTAGCCGCACTTCGTCTGTTAAACTCAAGGCTTTCCTCAGCAACATTATGTGCCTGAACATCGTGCTTTACATTGCTGTGCAGAATGCGCCAATCGCCACTACGCCATCTATATATAGATTGTTTTACATCACCCACAATAAGATGCTCGGCTGTATTGCCTTCAAATTCAGAAAGTGCATTTCTAATTAGAGGCAAAAAATTAAGCCATTGCATAGTACTGGTATCCTGAAACTCATCAAACAGAAAATGCTTATATCTGTTCCCTGTTTTTTCCCAGATAAAGGAAGGGTTTTCAGCGTCGGCACCTGTTATACCCACCAATAATTGCTGAGCATCACTTATAAGAAGGGCCTTGTTCTCGGCCCTGTAATTCTTTAATTGTTGTGCCATTTCCTGCATCAACCGTAAATAAGAACTATTTTTATGAATAGCCAGCCATGTTGAATATTGTTCAGCACCCTCCTGATAAAAAGCAACCATTTTTTTTAAGCCGGGATTAAGCTCATCATACAACTGCCTTACGCCAGATGTATCTTTTAATGATGCATGCGGCCACTGGTCAAAATCATCTACCATTACAGACAATGCCGGAAACCCGGTGTAGTCCTCATTTAGTATCTTATCCAGCTTAAATAATGGGTTTACAGATTTCCGGGCCAGCTCTTCCGGTAAAATACCTGAAAGATCAAATATGTATTTTAAATCAGCAGCCTGGTCTGACAAAGTTTTATTAAAAACTTTGATGCCAGAGGTAATAGTTTGTTTTAAAGCATTAAACTCTGTTGATCTATCCTCTCCCATAAGCAACATCGCTTCCTGAAAAGGGTAGTAACGCTCTTTAAAAATCTCGTTTGCCAGATCCTTTAAAGCACGCTGGTAATTCCAATCCTTACCATCGCTAATTCTGTCTATAGCTAATGCTGTTACCCATTCCAACAGTTCAGGGTCGGCTTCCATCTGCAAATTAAGTGCTTTAACCAACTCTTCCTTTACCTTATCATGGTTCATTTCCAGCTTGTAACCACTGTCAAGATTTAGCTCAAAAGCAAAACTCCTGATCACCTTTTGCACAAAGCCATCAATTGTACTTACAGAAAATCTGCCAAAATCATGAAGAATGTTGCTGTAAATTTGCTGCGCCCTTGCCTTAATATCCTGATCTGAAAGTTCAGGATAGCTCTCCTTTAGCAGAGGTTTAAAATCCGAAGGATCCCCATTTGCTATTGCCTGTAAAGCACCTAATATTCGTTCCTTCATTTCGGCTGTTGCCTTATTTGTAAAAGTAACAGCTAGAATTTCCTTGTATTTACCAGGCCCACTAAATAAAAGTGTAAGGTAATGAAGGGTTAGGCTAAAAGTCTTACCCGATCCGGCAGATGCTCTAAGCAATTTTAAAGGTGGTTGAGGCATTACGTAAAGCTATAACTTATTTGGAAAAATATGACTACAAATAAAATCTACTATTTAACTAGAGAATATTAAACTGGTATTACAATTGATATTAGCTATTCTATTAATTTTGCAATTAAATTATTGAATAATGAAAAGGATAGCCTTAATACTACTTATCGCAATAGCAACAGTAGGCTCAAGCTCTGCACAAGAGAAAAAAGAAGCAGTACATATATACAATCCCCAGGCTAATGCCCGTGCAGATATTGATGGCGCAGTAGCAAAAGCAAAAAAAGAAGGAAAACATGTGTTTCTGCAAATTGGCGGAAACTGGTGCGGCTGGTGTATTGCTTTCCATAAAATGGTTGATAACACACCTGCATTAAAGCAATTTATTAATGAAAATTATGAAGTTGTCTTAGTGAATTATAGTCAGGAAAATAAAAATGAGGCTGTGCTTGCCAGTCTTAATTACCCTCAGCGCTTCGGTTTTCCGGTTTTTGTAATCCTTGATGGGAATGGAAAACTTTTGCACACCCAAAACTCTGCTTACTTAGAAACCGACGAGACAGATGTAAACGGCAAAAAGAAAACGGGACATAGTGTTAAAGCAGTTACAGATTTCTTAAAAAACTGGACAGCAAAAGCAGTTGATCCTGAAACTTACAAGCAACAAAAAGTAAAATAACTAGTCTTTATCACCATATTTAAAGAAAGTATTCACAGTAACAGGCAGCCTGCCTGTAGGAATCAACTGATTCTTAATTACAGAAGCGGCAGCCTTTTGCATGAAATCTTCTTTTTGATATGCTACTATCAGGCCTCTGCTATTCTCAAGTCCAGGTAATGCCGATAAGTTATATGGATTAGCAAACAATGCAAAAATTGCATTACTAAGCGACATGTCTTTAATAAACATTTTTAGGTCATTACTTAGAATCATCCCATTTCCAGGCCTGATGCGAGTATCATGAATACCAATAATTACCTGATCAAAAACATTAATATACCTTAAAACTTTTGCAATAGCTGCAGCATTCGCATTTCTGTCTAGTGTATAGAACACTGAGTTTTTATAATACGTACCCAGGTCTCGCTGAAACTCTGTAACTCCAGGTGTTCCTAAACTAATAATAACAGTTCTTCTGTCCTTAGACAATTGCTTAATATTAGCCTTTCCCCTTAACAGGGTCATCGAAGCATCGGCCAGTTTTTGTAAAAGTACCAGACTTGATGGCCTGTTTACATCGGCAACCACGTTTCTTTCATTTATAGAATCACGAACATTTAAACCCGCCCAATATTTTGCAGTAAGAATCTTTTTAACACTTTCGTCAATTCTATCCATGCTTATTCTGTCTTGTCTAACTGCTTTACGAACAAGCTTTATGGCTCTGTTGCTATTTTCCGAAAGTTCCAAAATGTCATTACCTGCAATTACCCCCATTACATCAGCCTCTCCATCCTTAAAATACTTAACCACCCCTTTCATACCCATAGCATCCGAAATAATTAGGCCTTTAAAACCAAGCTCCTCCTTTAAAACACCGGTAACAATAGGTTTTGATAAGGTTGATGGCATATTTGGTGTATTGTCTAATGCAGGAATATTCATGTGGGCTATCATTACACCCGAGGCCCCCTGCCTGATCAATTCTCTGAAGGGATAAATCTCCAAGCTGTCCAAACGAGCTTTGGTAAATTTAAGTTGAGGAAGATCGTAATGAGAATCAACATCAGTATCCCCATGCCCCGGAAAATGCTTAAGGCTAACCAGCAATCCCCCATCCTGCATTCCTCTCATATATTCGCCAGCCTTAGCAGCAACGTTATATTTGTTTTCGCCAAAAGAACGATAATTTATAACCGGATTTTTAGGGTTATTATTCACATCAACATCTGGTGCAAGATTCATGTGCATACCAATTCGCTTATAATCTTTAGCAACCTCCAAACCCATCTTATACAGCAGTTCTTTATCCTGAACAGCCCCCAATGCCATTTGGTAAGGGTAAGAAATAGTACTATCTAAACGCATTCCCAATCCCCATTCCCCATCAGAGGTAATTAATAGTGGTACTCTTGATGCAGCCTGATACTGATTTGTTAAAATGGCTTGCCTGCCCGGACCACCCTGAAAAAACACCAACCCTCCAATATGTTCCTTTTTAATCACATTGGCAATCGAGTCTTCATATGCCTTCCCTAAATTGGTATGCGCCCTTACAAAGAACATCTGAGCAATTTTCTGACGTCTGTTTAATTTATTAAAAACAGAATCTACCCATTGGTTCTTCTCTGTTAAAGTTTGTAAATAAGATTTCTTTTGTGCCTTAATTGACGATACTGAGATAATTAGAAGGAAGGTAATAGTAAGCAGATGTTTAACATTCATTATGGCAGTGGATTGTTTAAATTTCAAAGTTATAAAAAAAGCACCCTATTCAGGATGCTTTTTAAGGTTAAATAGGAATATTATCCTCACACACAATTAGGGATTAGTATCTTTCCTGTCCTATTGGTTATCTTTTTTGAAGTATAATCTGAATGTCATTTCGACCTTATAACTTTTTAAAGGTACATGCATTTTTTGATTATTCCTGCAAAGGCTTCAATTTGTTTCGTTTGCACTTCAAAAAGCACCCGGTTTAAAACGTATAACCTAACGACAATGCAAATCCTTTATTCTTTATTTTGTCCTGATTTACATCGTCTTTAAGAGCTTTCTGGAAGTCCATCATATATCTGGCATTTACATTGAGGTTTGGTGTGATACTATATCCAAGACCAACCGCACCACCAGCTAACGACTTACTAAAGTTCTCAGTGTCGGTCGATTCTCCCTGTGTACCATTACCAAGCTCTCCGGTAGATTTTTGTGAAAGAAGGAATGATACCTGAGGACCTGCAAATACAGTTAATTCCGGAGTAGCCTTATATCCTATTAATACAGGAATGTCTATATAAGACACCTTAGTGTCTAAGTCCACACCGTTTTCACTTAATTTAGCGCCCTTTTGTATAAACATCGCTTCCGGCAGAAAGGCAAACCCTCCACCCATAGGCAAATCAGCATAAATACCAGCCTGGAATCCGAACTTCGAGTCGGTTGAATATTCCTGGCCTACTGCCTGAATTTTACCCATGTTCATTAGGTTGGCACCAGCTCTAATCCCAAAGCGCATTTTATCGTTCGCCGCCGATTGTGAAGTCTGTGCATTTGCCTTAAAAGCTAAACTGCTTACTGTTAATCCTAGTCCTATAATCAATAATGTTTTCATAATTTTCTGTTTAAAATTCATGGGGTATATTGTAATAACCATGCCAAACAACCTAAAACATAGGAACCAAAGGAAAGCAAAAACAACCTTAAGTAACTCATTTTGTGACTGTTAAAAACAAACCCATATGCTCAATAAAATCCTGAAACCTACTATACCGTAAATGTCTCGGATTTGATACACTCAGAAAACCAAACTATAATAAAAGCCTGTATCAAAAAATCATGATACAGGCTCTTTCATAAAAATAATTCTTCAACCGAAGTAATTAGAATTTCAACCCTAATCCCACAGAGAATACCTGGTTTTTAAATTCAGGAGTTTCTTTTGATCCATTCTCGTTATTTTTCTGGAAGTCTAAAGCATAACGGCCATGAAGATCTACCTTATCCGTTACATCATATCTGAAACCAATTACACCACCAACCAGACTTTTCTTAAACCTATCTGATTTGTCTTCGATAATTGTTTCTTCAGTAGATCCGAATCCGTTCTCGAATTTGTTCTTGGTAGAAGTAAGGAAAGATACCTGTGGACCAACAACTAAATTAAGTCCTGTTCCGCCTACATTAATACTTGCCAAAATAGGAATATCAATAAAGTGAGTGGTTTGAGTAAATTCACCAAAAGGAGCTTCTGCTTTATAACCTTTGGTAGAATATAACAACTCCGGAGTAAACGCCAACCCTTTTATCAAGTTGATGTCTAAAGTAATACCGGCATTAAAGCCTGGGTTAACTTTTGTTTTAAAATCATTATTACCGTCACCTTTAATAATGTTCGGTAAGTTTAAGCCTCCCTTAATACCCAATCTTATTGGGCTCTGTGCATTTGCTGCGGTGGCTACAAATAGGCCTATGGCCAAAACAATTAATTTTTTCATTTTGTGTAGTTTTTTTTCTTGTTCATCAGAAAGAAATGTGCCAATTTTATAAAAGGCCCTGCTTTATATCCTTTAAACATTGGTTACCACCTATTTAAAACTTGTTACAACATTGATTTTTATTGACAAATATTATCTTCAATTTTATAAACCACCCTTCAAATTGTATCTAATTTGATACAAACAATTTCAATAAACACATCTCCAAAACAATAGCATTAAAAAACAAAAATAATTTCACATACTTATTTTTACTTTCGATAATGATTTCTTATACTTACGTTTTATTACATATTTACACCAAATAAAAAGTATGAGCACGTACATTCTATCTTTTGACCAGGGAACTACAAGTTCGCGGGCAATTGTTTTTGATAAAGAAGGGAGCATTATTTCAATTGCACAAAGAGAGTTTCAGCAAATTTACCCGCAACCAGGATGGGTAGAACACAATGCTACCGAAATCTGGTCCAGTCAGGTTGCAGTAGCTACAGAGGCTATCATAAAAGCCAGCATCACTCCTCATGATATTGCAGCTATTGGCATTACAAATCAGCGTGAAACAACCGTACTTTGGGATAAAAAAACAGGCGAGCCTTTACACAACGCAATTGTTTGGCAAGACAGACGCACATCTGCTTACTGTGATGAATTAAAAGTGCAAGGCTTGGGTAAAAGTGTACAGGAAAAAACAGGGCTTATTATAGATGCCTACTTTTCGGCAACAAAAATCAGATGGATATTAGATAATGTGCCCGGAGCAAGAGAGAAAGCTGAAGCGGGAGAGATTGCATTTGGGACTATAGATACCTGGCTAATATGGAAATTAACAGATGGCAGAGTACATGTTACTGATGTAACCAATGCTTCTAGAACAATGATATATAATATTCACAGCCTGGACTGGGATCAGGAGCTACTGGACCTTTTTAATATCCCTCGCAGTATACTTCCTGAAGTAAAATCATCAAGTGAAGTATACGGAGAAACTACAGGCAACGTGCTGGCAGCTAAAATACCTATTGCCGGTATAGCCGGCGACCAGCAAGCCGCGCTGTTTGGACAAATGTGTACAGAGCTTGGGATGGTTAAAAACACTTATGGTACAGGCTGCTTTATGCTGATGAACATTGGAGACAAACCTATTGTATCGCAAAACAACCTGGTAACTACTATAGCCTGGAAAATAAATGGTAAAGTTCAATATGCTTTAGAAGGCAGTATATTTATAGGCGGAGCTGTTGTACAATGGCTAAGAGATGGATTAGGCTTAATTGCCACATCGGCAGATGTTGAAGAACTGGCTCTAAGAGAAACTGACACCGGTGGCGTGTACCTTGTTCCAGCCTTTGCCGGTCTTGGAGCTCCGCACTGGAATCAGGATGCCAGGGGTACCATTACCGGAATTACCAGAGGCACCAATGCATCTCACCTAGCCAGGGCAGCTATTGAAAGTATCGCTTTCCAGACAATGGAGGTTTTAAAGGCTATGGAAGCAGATTCAGGCCTTAGAATTAAGGAACTAAGAGTAGATGGAGGTGCAACTGCCAACGATATACTGATGCAATTTCAGGCTGATGTGCTTGAAACCACAGTAATCAGACCGCAGGTTACAGAAGTTACCGCCTTGGGTGCGGCCTATCTGGCTGGCCTTGCTGTTGGCTACTGGGCAAGCATGGATGACATTAGTGGCCAGTGGAAAATTGACAAAAGTTTTAAAGCCGGAGAGGCTAAAAATATAGAAGAGCGTATAAAAGGATGGAATAGAGCTGTAAAAGCGGCCAAAGCATACGCAGAAAATTAACCAAACTAATAACTTATTTAAATCTAATCAGCATGTCTGCATTTTCAGCCGAAATCCTCGGTACTATGTTTATGATTTTATTGGGCAATGGTGTTGTTGCCAATGTTGTTTTAACCGGAACTAAAGGAAATAATGGTGGATGGATTGTAATTACCACAGCCTGGGCACTTGCCGTATTTGTAGGTGTTGTAATAGCCGGGCCATACAGTGGAGCTCATCTTAATCCTGCTGTAACAATTGGCCTGGCGGCTGCCGGAAAGTTTAGCTGGGCAGACGCCCCCGCCTACATTGCCGCTCAATTTATCGGTGCAATGCTTGGATCCTTTTTGGTCTGGCTCTTGTTTAAAGATTTTTACAAAGGAACAGAAGACAAAGGCGCAAAACAGGCTACTTTTTTTACTGCCCCTGCCATTCCAAATACTGTTTCGAATTTGATAAGTGAAATAATAGGCACATTTGTACTGATTTTTGTAATATTCCATTTTACTGATGCCTCATTCGGTTCTGATAAATCTCCGATAGGCCTGGGTTCCGTTGGTGCCCTACCTGTAACCTTTCTGGTATGGGTTATAGGTCTATCATTAGGCGGAACAACAGGATATGCCATTAATCCGGCAAGAGATCTTGGTCCTAGAATTATGCATGCCATACTTCCAGTTGCCGGCAAAGGCGGCAACAACTGGAGTTATGCGTGGATACCCGTAATAGGCCCAATTGTTGGAAGCGTGCTGGCGGCTTTGCTATATTTTTGCATAAAAATTTAATACTCATTTTGGCTATTAAGAGTATTTCAGGTCTAGTTTAACAATGGCTGTTAATTCAGCCCCATGAGTCTCTCAAATGACAAAAGGTCGTTCAGAGTCGTTTCAAAGCCGGTAAAAGAGTCGTTGGGCAGTCGTTTAAAAAATACAGCAAACCTAGCCTCTTTGAGGGTAATTGATATTGATTTTATGTGGCGGATTTCTATTGGAACTTCTATTTAAGTAGTTGCTCAAGTGCTGCTTGGCCACCTGTGTTCTGATGGTTTAATTCAATAGATTTCTTGTACATCTCAATAGCTTCCTGCTTCTTTCCTGCAAAGGCCAATGCTTCGCCATAACTATCGTAGGTATTAAAGCTTAGTGGAAATAGGAGTACATTAAGTTTTAATACCTCCAGGGCCTCAGAAACGTGGCCAGGTGTTTTCCCCGCGTAAAGTAACTGCAAGCCGAGTTCATTCATTTCATCTTCATTTAAAGAATAATGCAGACTGTCTGATTTGAGCGCGCATAATTTTATGAAAGCATTATCAATACCCCTCTCAGTTAAAGCAATGACATAGTCGCGCGTAAGGCTTTTCCGTAATGTTTCCGTAGGCCGGGCATTTAGTATTTTAAGAATGTTCTTTCCAATATTAAAGACGTTTGGGCTGAAAGTATTGTCGAATAGAATAAAACTTTGTTTACGGGAAATATTCCGAACAAACATACAGATAGCTCCCGGCACACCACCTGTATGAAAAACAATTTTACCAAGGGTGGTATCTTGCAGTACATACCATCCAAGACCATAGACTGCCTTACCTAAAGCACTTTCAGTAATGTTGGGCATACCTAAGTTTAATTGACTAACAGCAAGGGCTTCGTTAAGACTTTCTGATTTTAACAGCTTGGTTCCATACAATGCCTGGTCGAATCTGATCATATCAGTCGTGGTACTGTATATGTTCCCCTGCCCCAATAATCCGTTCAGATTATAAGTCCTCCATTTCACTTTCTTAATGCTATCTGCATCAATAGGTACTGTATTAATAAACAGTGGATAATCATGATTTATAGCCTGTTTTAATGGTTTGATATGTTTACTTGTGTAAAAATAAGTCTCTGACATCCCAGCAGGCTGGAAGACTTTTTTAGCTACATATACTTCAAAAGATGAGCCTGAAACCTTTTCGACAAGTAATGCGAGTAAGCAAAAGTTTAAATTAGAATATTGCCACTTTTCACCCGGGTTAAATATTAAAGATTGATTTAAGCTTTTCAGAAGTGGAATGATATCTCCATTATTAAAAACCTTTTCGGGTTGTTTAGCAACTGCTGATTCGAAAACATTGTAGTCTGGCAAACCTGAAGTATGCGATAGAAGCTGACGTACGGTGATATTAGGATAAGGAAATTCTGGGAAATATTTAATAAAACGGTCATCCAATTTAAATTTGCCTCTATCCCTCAATTGCAATATGGCTATTGAGGTAAATATTTTTGATACAGACCCTAATGCAAAGCTAGTTGTTTTGGTATTTGACTGACCCCGTGCAAAATCGGAATATCCGAATGATGATTTATAGATGGTGTTGTTATTAACCGTAATTTGGGCAGCGCCATTTAACATTTTATATTCAGATATAACCTGAAATAAACTATCAATGCGCTTTGAAATAACCTGTTCTTGAGAGAAAGCCATGGATGGGATTAGCATGTAAGCTAAGGCGAGATTTTTTACAATATTTTTCATGTCAAAAGTTTGTTCAAAACTAAGGCTGTAAATAGAACAGAGACATATATAAAAACTTTAGAAAACCTTTAGAAAAGCTTATTTTTAACTTTACAAGTTAATTATGGTAATAAATAAGCATTTTACTATAAATGCTTCGCGAAATGAAGTATTGGATAACAGGACGGAAAAATCTGTTAGACTGGAACCCTGGTTGATGAAACTGTTATGCCTTCTCATTGAAAATCATGGAGAGATTGTTGAACGTAGTTTTATTATCAAACAACTCTGGAATGATTATCCCGGAGCAGGTGAGGGCTTAAATCAAGCCATATCAGGATTGAGAAAATTACTGGAGGACGATCAGAAAAAGATCATCGAAACACTTCCTAAAACCGGATATTGTTTCCATGGAATTATTGAAGATATTCCTATTAAACATCAGGCCAGATCGCTTAAGGCAACATATATCATGGCGGGGATTCTAACGGTTATCGCTATTTTATTTCTTGTGAGATATTACCAATCAACGGAAGCATCAATTTCTGACCGATTATCTAGAAAGGAAGCACGCGATATTTCTAAAATTGACTCCATCCATCAGGCAGAAAGATTAAAAGCTCCTAAGAATAGGAAGTAAATGTAGGATTTAGATAATTAGAGACTTTCAAAAACAGATGAACAATAAATTTTCGGACAAGCACCAAATTAGAGTAGTTTCTACTTTTTCTGAACTTGTAAATACCGATTTCAAAGGTATTACGAACGCTATTTGCTGGTATAGAGATTTGGCCGGAGATTTTAAGGAAGTGGTATCTAAACTTCAATTTGAACAAGATATTACAGAAGTTTGCCCCGAGCAGCTTTTAGCGCTTCAACTTTCCGAAAAAGGGCATTTAGCACGGCAAATTATTTTAAATGATTTGCAATTATTAACCGATTTTGGGGCTTCTCCTTCACTCAATCTGATCAAAAGTTACCCACGGGACGATGCGTTCGATTTTATTCCAACAGATGTATATTCTTATCATGTGGATCGCTCAGCCATTGCAACGGATACTTTTTTATGTACCTATTATGGCGCTGTTAGCGAAATCTTACCCAATGATCAGGCTGAACAAAAAATACTCATCCCGGAGATTAGGGAAAAGCTTAAAGAATTACATGAAGGTTCAGACGTGGAATTTGAAAGCTTTTTGGAGGAATATTATTTTGACCTGCATTATCAACCTAAAGCCAACGCTAAGCCCATAAATTTAGGATTAGGCCATATTTGGAGATTAGCAGTAGACCATCCTCAGCAGAAGGTTTTACCCTGTGTTCATCGGGCACCAGAAGAAAAAGAAGATGAATATCGATTGCTTCTGATTTGTTGATTAGGGTGCATGTTTCGGCAAATATAGCCACTCATTCCACATTTAAACTGACATCCTATTTCGCGTTTCAAACTTGCCCCCGTCTTTCGGTGCAAAGTGGCCGATTTGGGCTTTAAGAGCCACTTCTCATCTTTGATCTTCTTTATTTAGCACAGGTACTGGAGCAAATTAAAAGCCTTCAGGTGCTCATCAGACGGCGAGATGTATGGTTGGTCAGAGCGGAAGAATGGGTGGATTAAGGTGAGGGGTTACAATTATAAATAGCCATTTCGTATATAATTATTACAATTATGGCTATTTATGATTTTTTATAAACAGCCATTTTATATATATTTATTATAATTATGGCTATTTATAATTATAATATTTGGCCAAAACATTATATTTGAGGAGAGTTTTGGCTATTTATAGTTTTATGTAGCTGTTTAACAACGGAGGTAAAATTGGAAGCATTAATAGGAAGGACAGTAGAGGCAAAAATATTATCAGAGGCACTTGAATCGGACTCACCGGAACTGATAGCGATACTGGGTAGACGAAGAGTTGGAAAGACATTCCTGATCCGGTCCACCTACCGTAAACAGCTATTATTTGAACTCTCGGGCGCAGATGACGCCAGTATGGGCGAACAGCTATTGAACTTTAGTAAGGCGATGGGAAGTGCCCTAGGGCTTCCAATGCCTATCGCCGCGCCGAGGAACTGGACGGAGGCTTTTTGGACATTGCAGGAATTTTTAGCCCCAATCGTGAAAAAGAAAAAGGCGGTTGTCTTCTTTGACGAGTTTCCTTGGCTCAGTTCCCGTAAATCTGGTTTTCTATCCGCTTTTGGACATTTTTGGAACCAGTGGGGCTCACAGCAAGCGAATCTTAAGGTGGTGATCTGTGGTTCGGCGGCATCTTGGATGATCAAGAATGTAGTCAACAATAAGGGAGGCCTGCACAACAGGCTGACAAAGAAAATACGCCTGCTCCCCTTTACCCTATATGAGACGGAGCTGTTCCTGAAAAGTAAAGGTGTCAACCTGGACCGCTATCAGATACTGACCATCTACATGGCAATGGGCGGAATACCCCATTACCTAAAAGAAATCAAAAGGGGCGAGAGCGCGGCGCAGTGCATCGACAGATTATTTTTTGCAAAGGATGGCTCTTTGGCAAATGAATTTCCCAATCTATATAGGTCACTTTTTGAACATGCGGACAGGCATATCTCGGTTGTGCGAGAGCTTGCGGGCAGGCCATCGGGCATGACCAGAGAGGAGATTATAACAGCCTGCGGCCTTCAGTCCGGAGGCTCAACTACTACACTGCTACAGGAACTGGTCGAATCGGGGTTTATCTCTGCATATGTGCCTTTTGGAAAGAATGCTAATGAGAGTATATACAAACTGAGCGATGAATATACCCTATTCTACCTGAAGTTTGTTGAAAATTCCCGAGCGAAGGGAAGCGGAACATGGCTTAAAAAATCTGCCATGCCTACATGGAGGAGCTGGAGTGGATACGCATTCGAGGGCATTTGCCTGAAGCATGTGAAGAACATCAAAGACGCCCTGGGCATATCAGGTGTATATACGGAGGAATCAGCCTGGAGGCATGCCCCCAAAACAGGCAAAGGCGCACAGATCGACCTGTTGCTCAACCGCAGTGATATGGTCATCAGTATCTGTGAGATGAAGTTTTCAAGTTCGGAATTTGTCATCGACAAGGCCTATGCAACTGAGCTGAGGGAAAAGCTCAACATTTTCAAAAGTGAGAGCAAAACCAAAAAATCCCTGTTTCTGGTGATGGTCAATACGTATGGGCTGAAGAGCAACATCAATTCGATAGGGCTCGTACAAAACGAGGTGACCATGGACCATCTGTTTATTCCATAGCCACGATGATATGACGCAGAAGAAGACAGAAGAACCGCATGTCTGCCATAAGGCAATGCAACATCTACAGGAACTTTTAAGAATAATCAGGAAAATCTACAAGAATAAGAGGCGTATGGAGGATAGAGAGGATTAATTGCTAAAAATATAGAATGCTCAAAATAGCTAATTCAATCAATGAATGAGTATTTCACTTATTTTGCTTTGCAAAATACTCTAGTAGTATATTTAGAGATTAGACTACTAGGGTATTTCCAATAAATAGCTTTTCCCAGTTTGAAATATTTTAAGGTCTTTAACGAACAAGTAAATCCGGGACAACATAGATAATATGAGAAACACTCGACTAAGTTACCGGAAGGATGATTTCAGTCAAATTAATCGCAACAAATTAAATTGAAATCTTCCATCTCACATGAGAAATCTACCAAACTGGATTTTCTCACATTGGATTTATATCTTTTTAGAAAACAAGCTTTGCAAAATGCCGTTCAGGTGCAAAATTATTACTTCATTGAAGACCATAGAAGTTGCCTGAGGTTTTTAGTAATATTTTCATTATCAAAAAGACTATTTGCCGCAATACCATTTTTTTAATGATTTAAAGAAATTTATAAAAATAATCCGTTATTTTAAGCCTCATATGGAGGAAATCTTTAGCAAAATAAACGATCTGGTATGGAGCAACGCCCTTATCCTGCTTTGCATGGGGGCCGGCATTTATTTTTCAATCGTCACAAGGTTTGTACAGCTACGTTACCTGAAGGAAATGGTAGCGTTACTTTTTGGTGGCCAGAGTTCAGCTAAAGGAGTAAGTTCTTTCCAGGCTTTTGCCATCGCAATATCCGGTCGCATCGGCACAGGAAATATTGCAGGTGTGGCCACAGCTATTGCTATGGGTGGTCCGGGAGCTGTTTTCTGGATGTGGCTGATTGCTTTTTTAGGAAGTGCTTCTGCTTTCATCGAAGCCACACTAGGCCAAATCTATAAGCAGGTCAACAACGGACAATACCGTGGTGGACCCGCTTTTTACATTGAAAAAGGATTAGGTATGAAATGGTACGCCGTTACATTTGCCATAGCCACCATACTGAGCACGGCCCTGTTTTTGCCAGGTGTGCAAAGCAATAGTATCGCATTGAGCATGAGCAATGCATTTCAAATACCTGTTGCCTATACTGGAATTGCAATAGCCGTTCTTTTGGGATTGATCATTTTTGGTGGTGTAAAACGAATTGGCAGAGTAGCCGAAATCGTAGTTCCATTTATGGCAGGGGCTTACATCCTAATGGCCATCATCATCATGTTCATGCATATTCATCAGATTCCATCCGTAATGATGCTGATCATCAAATCAGCATTTAAACTTGAGCCGGCATTTGCAGGCGTATTTGGGATGGCAATTGCCTGGGGTGTAAAACGTGGCATTTATTCCAATGAAGCAGGTCAGGGAACCGCTCCCCATGCTGCCGCTGCGGCTGAAGTGAGCCACCCTGTCAAACAAGGCTTGGTACAAGCGTTCTCCGTATACGTCGACACCTTATTTGTATGTACCGCTACCGCTTTCATGATCCTTTTTACAGGTCAGTACAATGTGATCAATCCAGAAGGTGGCTTTATTGTAGAAAACCTGCCAGGTGCAAAGATAGGTGCCGAATATACCCAATATGCCGTCAACGCCCATTTCCCGTCCTTAGGGGCTGGTTTTGTAGCCATTTCCCTGCTCTTCTTTGCCTTCACCACTATTATGGCTTATTATTATATTGCTGAGACCAACCTCAGCTATCTTGATAGAAAAGGCAGTAAATGGGCAATTTGGCTCCTGCGGATTCTGATCCTCTTCGCGACCTTTTACGGTTCAGTAAAGACGGCCGAAGCAGCCTGGACATTGGGGGACATTGGCGTGGGCTTAATGGCTTGGTTAAACATCGTAGCCATCCTCTTGCTTAGAAAACCTGCGCTAAAAGCATTTGAAGACTATCAGCGACAACGCAAAGCCGGAAAAGATCCTGCGTTTGATGCCAAAGGTCTCGGCATCGACAATGCTGAACAATGGTAGTCTTCCCGGACATTCTTAAATTCTTTTAAATTCAGCTCAATCAATCATGATACAAAAATCGCCAATAGACAAACTCGTAGCACCTGTAAGCCGCTTCATCCATCTAGAGTACACAAGTGGCATCGTACTATTGATCAGCGTAATTATTGCCATCATATGGGCAAATTCCCCCTACCATGATTTTTACGAACACCTTTGGCACATCAATTTTTCCATAGGCTTTGATGATTTTATATTGAGTCACCCTTTGCATATCTGGATCAATGATGGCCTGATGGCCATATTTTTCTTTGTAATCGGCCTGGAACTCAAAAGGGAGTTCATGGAAGGCGAACTCTCCTCAGCCAGTAAAGCAGCCCTGCCCATGTCCGCCGCACTAGGCGGAATGATCGTTCCTGCATTGATTTATTTTTATTTAAATAAAGGTACAGATGCCAGCCACGGCTGGGGAATCCCAATGGCAACAGACATTGCTTTTGCTTTGGCCCTACTTTCAATGGCGAGTAAACATATTCCTACCTCTGTTAAGGTTTTTTTATCAGCACTCGCCGTGGCTGACGACCTGGGTGCAGTACTGGTCATTGCATTCTTTTATACGGAACAGATCCATTTCCTGCAATTGATTATTGCAGGTTCCTTCCTTGCAGTTCTAATTATTGGCAACCTGATGGGTATCCGCAACAGCGCGTTTTACCTGATCATTGGCTTTGGCGTTTGGGTAGGTTTTTTATTGTCTGGCGTACATGCCACCATTGCCGGTGTACTGGTTGCCTTCACCATTCCGGCAGTTACTAAAATCGATGAACAGATCTATTCGGATAACCTGCGTAAGTTATCTTATGACTTTGAAGAGGACATACCTGAAAAGGGTGCATTAATTACTGACAAGCAAAACAAGACTATCCAAAAAGTAAGGATACTGAGTATGGCAGCTGAAACGCCATTACAGACGATAGAACATAGCCTCCACCCCTGGGTGGCTTTCGGGATTATGCCTTTATTTGCCTTGTCAAATGCAGGTATTGTCATTGGTTCGGATTTCTTTTCCACCATCATCAATCCCGTTTCAATAGGTGTGACCGGAGGTCTGCTCATCGGAAAATTCGTTGGCATTCTGCTGTTTTGCTGGATTATGATTACATTGAAATTGGCAAAATTACCGGAACAAGCAACATGGAAACACATTATCGGTGTGGCATTACTTGCAGGAATTGGTTTTACCATGTCCCTGTTCATTAGCGGACTGGCCTTTAAAAACCCGACCTTTATAGATCAGGCAAAATATGGCATCCTACTGGCTTCCGTAATTGCGGGGATACTGGGAACAATTGTACTGAAAAAAGTATCAAAACCACTAAAAGACAACTAAACCTATCTAATAAAATCAGGTATTTTTTGAACTTGCCTTTTCTCTTTATTTCTTATCTATGACCTCTGTGTTATAGCATGCTTATGGGTATAAAAATACCCTAAAAATATTTTTTGTACCTTTGTGTGGCCCTGCAGACAGCTGAAGGCAATTATTCACCCTTATTCTTAGGGAATTTATCTGGCCAATCTAAGCCGGACTTACATCTTAAAACCCGATAAATTATGCAGAGAAGATTACTCATAGTTTCTAACCGTTTACCCCTTACCATCGAAAAGACAGACAACCTGTATATTCCCCGTCAGTCATCCGGCGGCCTCATTTCCGCGGTTGAAGCGTACCTGAATAGCAAGGGTAAGAATAATTTTACGGAACAGTTATGGGCCGGAGTACCAGGAGTTGACCGGGAGGTATGGGATAAAACAGAACTGGACGAGTCTCATTACCAGTTTATGCCCATTTTCACAAGTCAGGAAGACTATGAGCACTATTACAATGGCTTCTCCAACTCCTTGCTTTGGCCACTTTTTCATTACTTCCCTTCCTATGCAGCATACGAGCCATCCTTTTTCGAGGCTTACCTGTCGGTGAACAAAGTATTTTGTGAAACACTTTCAGCAACAATCCGTGAAGACGATGTGGTCTGGATACATGACTACCACCTGCTTCCCCTGGCCGGAATGCTAAGGGAAAAGCACCCTAACATCACCATAGGACTGTTCATGCACATCCCGTTTCCTTCTTATGAGTTGTTTAGGGTCATCCCCAAAAAGTGGCAGCGTGCGCTGCTGGAAGGTATGCTGGGTGCCGACCTCATTGGCTTTCATACTGCCGACTACGTAGCACACTTCTTAAAATCAGTAGATATAGCCTTGAAAACTACCCACGATAATAAATATATCCAATGGGGTACCAGACAGGTCCAGGTAGATGCTTTCCCAATAAGCATAGATTTCAGCTTGTTTAACAATGCTTTTCATCAACCTGAAATTCAGTCTCTAAGAAAAAAGTATGAAGCACTGAAAGCAAACAAAAAAATGTTGTTTTCCGTCGATCGCCTGGATTATACAAAAGGCATACTTAACCGACTGGTTGCCTATGAACGTTTTTTGCAGCAATATCCTGAATATATTGGAAATGTTGTATTCATCTTAGTTGTTGTTCCTTCAAGGGATGCAATAGCCAAATACAATGAGGGAAAAAAAATGATTGATGAATATATTGGTAACCTGAACAGTTCAATGGGCAGCATCAACTGGCAGCCTGTAATTTATCAATACGACCACCTGACCTTTGAGGAGCTGCTTGCCTTATACACCACCTGCGATGTGGCGCTGATTACTCCTCTGCGCGACGGGATGAACCTAGTTGCAAAGGAATTTATTGCAAGCCGGCAAGATCAAAGCGGAGTTCTGATCCTAAGCGAAATGGCTGGGGCATCAGCTGAATTAACCGATGCTTTGCTCATCAATCCAAACGATACAGAAGAGATTGCAGAATCGATAGCTATAGCACTTAAACTAAGCCCAGAGGAACAAGAAAGCCGTTTAAACAGCATGCAGCAAGCCATCAAAAAATACGATGTCAATGCCTGGGCTGTAGATTTTTTCGGAGAACTCAAAAAGGTGAAATCGCTACAACTAAAGTTTGAAGTGAAATTTCTAGATAATTTTGGTAAAGCAGCACTTGTGAATAAGTACGAATCAAGTAAGAAGCGATTGCTACTATTAGATTATGACGGCACATTGGTTAACTTCTCCAAAATCCCATCAAAAGCTGCCCCAAATGATGAACTGCTGCAGTTACTGTCGAATCTTTCTCGCGACCCGGATAATGACATCTATATCATCAGCGGCAGGGACAGTGACACCCTTGATCATTGGCTTGGTCATCTGCCAATCGGCCTGGTGGCAGAACATGGTGCAAAGCATAAATATAAAGGTGAAAGATGGTCAAATGAAGCCTTAGCGGAATCCACCACCTGGAAAGAAAAAATTGAAGCACTCATGAAGCATTATGTGCAGAGAAGCCCTAACTCATTTATTGAAAGAAAAGAATTTTCCCTGGCTTGGCATTACCGGAATGCAGATCCTTTTTTAGCGAATAGGCGCGCACAGGACCTTTATGAACAACTCGTTGAATATACGCTGCAGATGCCTCTGGATGTACTCAACGGCCACAAAGTGATCGAAGTAAGGAACCATGGTGTAAACAAAGGAATTGCTGCAGCAAGAATTCTGGAACGAGAACCTTACGACTTTGTCTTGTGTGTCGGAGACGATCAAACAGATGAAGACATGTTCAAAGTACTAGCCCATCACGGCGGTGCTTACACCATAAAGGTGGGTCATCAGGCATCTTTTGCGCGGTATAACCTATATACTCCTTACCTGGTTTCATCGCTGCTTGAAATGCTTGCCGGCACGTATGCAGAAAACTTTAACTAACAGAATTTATAATTTAAACGACTAGAATTTGGCTTTAAAAAAGAAAACATCCAACAGGGGCGTACGCATGCCCTTCAAAAAGAAAGAACCGGAACACAAGATCAATAATTTCATCACCTCAAGTGAAGTGAGGATAACAGGTGAAAACATCGAATCAGCCATATACCCATTGGCACAAGCCCTACAGATCGCAGAAGATCAAGGACTGGACCTGGTAGAAATATCTCCAAATGCAGTACCCCCTGTCTGCAGGATCATCGACTACACCAAATTCCTTTTCGAAAAAAAGAAAAAAGAAAAGGAAATTAAAGCGAAAACCAAACAAACCATTATCAAGGACATACGTTTCGGACCAAACACCGATGACCATGACTTCCAGTTTAAACTCAAACACGCGATAGCCTTCCTGGAAAGTGGCGAAAAGGTCAGGGCATTTGTGCATTTCAAGGGAAGATCCATTGTTTATAAAGACCGGGGAGAAATACTATTGCTTAAATTTGCTCAGGCTTTGGAAGAAGTCGGTAAAGTTGAACTACTCCCCAAACTGGAAGGCAAACGCATGTTCCTGACAATTGGGCCAAAAGTCAGTAAACGATGACATTTTATTTAGACATAAAAGCAGATCACGGCCCGCGATTAGATAGTCAATGAAGAATGATGAATACTATAACTGGCTGGGGAACTTAAATTTTGGCTATATTGAATCATGAAGCATCAAAAAAACTAGGTGAATTGGCTGCCACAGCCATTGCAATGATATTACTTCATCCTGCCTTATGTTTCATCTCTCACCATCCTCTATGTGAGCCAGTATGCTCGCTAATCTTACTGATTGTACCGGCTATACTTTTTCTTTTTCGCAAAATATATGGAGAAGCAGTGGGTGCACTTTTTAAATGACACCCCCTGTCCGATTTAGGCGGGATAAGGCTGATCATCTGATCAGCCTTAATAGCTTTAATTTTAAGAAGCAGGCGCAGTTTGTGGTGTGACAAACAGTGTTTGTGTTGGATAAGCAAATTCAATTCCCCGCTGTCCAAAAGCCTCAAAAATATCCAGAAAAACCATCTGCTGATTGTCCATATACACCGTATAATCGGGATCCAACACATAATAAACCACCTCAAAGTTCAGGCTAAAATCCCCATATCCCGAGAAATGTGCACGATCAAACTGAAGTTTTGGCCTTTTGTTTATGGTCTCCTTTATTAAGCCAGGAATCTCAGACAACTGCGCGTGTGTGGCCTGATAAGTCACCCCCAAAGAAAACACAATTCTTCTTTTTTGCATGCGTTTAAAATTATGTAACCTGGAATTGGTCAGGTCCGTATTCGAACAAATTAGCTGCTCCCCGCTCAGAGTACGAATACGGGTGGTCTTAATGCCGATATACTCAATCACGCCATTCTTATCACCCACCACCACAAAATCACCGATTTCAAACGGACGGTCAAAGAAAATCACAAAGTAACTAAACAAATCCCCTAAAACTGCCTGGGCAGCAAGCGCAATGGCAATACCACCTACCCCTAAGCCAGCAATTAAGGTTGTGACATTATACCCAAGGTTATCCATTAAAAAAATAATCCCAAGGATCCAGATGATCACATTCGCAATGACAATCAGTCCACCTGCCTGTTTCTCTTTACTCTCACTGTTTTCCTCACGCTGTATGAAAGAGTAAACAAATTTTCGAAAAGCAGAACTGATGATCCGGAGCACAAAATAGGTAATCGCAACCAGATAAGCCACATGAATGACCTTATCCAGTTTGGCTGGAAAATTCAGTGTAGACAATGCAAAATAAAAGGAACTGATATATAGCAGCGGAATGATAGAATTTTCGACGATCGCAATTAAAAAGTTATCCCAGGTCGTACTTGTGGTCAAAGCCCAGGTTTTCACTTTTTTCACCACAAAGAACTTAAACAGTTTAATAAGTATAAACAGCCCAATGATTATCCCTAAGGCCAGGATCCATTGATAAATCGAATTTCCCCAAAAGGAATGATCAAGAAAATTATTGGTGTCGATAAAGTTTGGATTTTTCATAATAAAGAGAACAGGACTTCCAAAAATGGAAATCAGGTTTGGTCATTAACAGCTCCTTTAGGCTGAGATAAGGGATGAACCCAGTAAGAAAAAACAGATCATCAATGGCTTATAGATAGAACCGGAAAAGTTCAGTTGGCCTAAGGCAATGATCCTGATGAATTGATACAAAAGTAAGAAAAATAAAATAACCGAGGATTTATGGTCACGTATTGTGGAGCAAAGATTAATAGCTTAGCCACTTTGCCAATGGTAAGTCCCTGAACGAGGAGAGAAAAACAACAATAACATAGGTTATGAAAACAAATTCATCGCGATGCATTTCCGTGGAAAGAGATAGTGCTAATGCAACGGAAATGCCAACTCTTAATCCCCCAAGTCAAAATAACAACTGCATGTTTTTCAAACAGAATATGTCCTCTTGAGAAAAAAACCGGAAAAACAACGGATAGCCACCTGGCCAGCAGCGCAACCAGGATAGCAACACACCCTATAAAAAAACTATTGCACTTACCTTAATAATCAGCATTCCAGTCCAATCATTAAAAACAAAACCAAATTGAGAATCTCGTCAATCAGTTCCTAGAATTCTCCTAAATAATCTCGAACAGTTCAAAAAATAAGTCAAAAATCAGGGAATCAGCAACCGTAAGGAATCAGCAGCCAATCTGGCTTTGAGCCAGGTGAATAGTTTTTGACGATCTGCAGATTTTACCGGCTTTGAAAAATCGGCCACCACCATGGTCAAAGTATCCTTTTTAACTTTGTCGAGTTGCTGAACTACGACATTAGCTACGGAATATTTACGCATCTCCGGATACAAGGCTTTCAGTTCCAAACGAATATCTGGCAATTCCTTTTCTAAAGAAGACACTTGAGAATTGGCGACCTTAGTTGTAGAATCCTTTTTAAATACATCCTCCAGAATACTGGCTTTGATCTGGGAGAAATCAATTTCCTGTTTGGCATTTAGGCCCTGCCGAATCTGTAACTTTGCATCCTTCAACTTATAATCTTTCAATTTCTTTCGAATGGTATCTATTTTATTTTGTGGAAGTTCATAACCAATCAACAGCAAATCAATTTCATTACCGTTAGAACTACTATACTTCAACGTTTTGTTAACCACCTGTGTGTTTTTAAACTGAAACTGCTCGTTAATAAAGCGCTTAGCATTATTTTCAAAAATACTCTTATCCACAATTCCATAAGCCAGATAAATACTGGGCAATACGGCTATAGAAACAATGATCATAATATACCGGCTGACTTTCTTTTCCGTTTCTCGGTCCTCAAAATATTTCTTGCCAAACCTCAGGAAGCGCACAATTAAAAAAGTACTAATGCAAATAAATACACTATTGATAAAATACAAATAAATGGCACCAAGGAAATAGTAAAAATTGCCCGACGCCAGGCCAAAGCCGGCTGTGCACAATGGCGGCATCAATGCAGTAGCAATTGCTACACCCGGGATAACATTGCTTTTTTCTTTTCGTGTGCCTGCTACTATTCCCGCCAAGCCTCCGAAAAAAGCAATAAACACATCCCATAATGAAGGCGTGGTCCTTGCTAGCAACTCACTTTGGGCATCATGCAAGGGAGTGATCCAGAAATAAATCGTAGAAGCGATAACACTAATGACAGTTGCGATCGCCAAATTCCGAAGGCCCTTTTTTACCAATTCAAAATCATTGATGCCAATGCCCAATCCGACCCCCATAATTGGTCCCATTAAGGGAGAGATCAACATTGCGCCGATGATCACGGCAGTAGAATTTACGTTCAGACCAATGGAGGCAATCAGAATCGCAAATATCAGTGTCCATAAATTTGCACCAATAAAATCTGAATTCTTCTTAATGGCTGAGACCACATCGTCTTCATCCGCTTTATCTAAATGAAGGTCGAACCTGCGTGCTATTGACAGCTTAATGATCCGGACTAAACGGTTGGCGTTATTTTTCTGAGATTCTGTCAAGATATAATCGCTTTAATCAAAGTCTAAAATTACAGCAAAATATAGTCCATTTATTTTTAAATACTAAAAGCTAATTGATTATCATTATAAATTGAGAAAAATCCAAACGCTAAATGCGCCCAGATGTTAAATTATAGGATTAAAAAATAAAACTATGGGGTATCATAAATGGAAATTTCCCCAAAGCATCCCTATCAGTCCATCAGGCGAAGTCTACAGATTTTACGTGATAAACGTTCATCCTTAGCTGTTTTCGGGGATTGTTTTCATTTCCTTTGGGATGCCTGTTTTCAAAACCCCTCGTTCTTCTTCCAGTTCCAGATCTTTCATATATTGCACTTTTAAGTGATCATATAAGGAATGTTTATCAATTAACACAGAAACAAGGCTGGCCACCATGCCGGCTAAAATCAGGTGAAAGATCACATTATGCCTGTCGGTCATTTCCAGAACAAGGATAGCAGAGGTAAAAGGTGACCTGGTTACACCTGTTAAAAACCCCACCATCCCTGAAAGAATAAGTAAATTGGTATTGGTTTCTGAAAGGTCAAACCAGCTCGAAACAACCGACCCTATGCCAGCACCCGCCGATAACGCCGGGGCAAATATCCCACCTGCCGCTCCGGAAGTAAATGATAAGACCGGGCCAAGAATTCTTAACAGTGGCGCATACCAGACTGCATATTTGTGCTGACTAAAAAGGACCTCTCCCATTAAATCTTTTCCAGATCCCAAAACGCTATAATCTAAAAATACAGCAATTGTCGCCATCACTACAGCACAACATCCAACATACAATATGTGGTGAAAATTAAATTTAAACCTGGCTTTCCACCTCAATACCAACAGGATAACTTTTGACATACCGCTACCCAATAAACCGGCAATTACCGCGACCAACACTACCCCCAAAAAGATAAGTCCCGAGAGCTTACCGATTTTAGGATAGCCCAGATAAAGATAAGGTCCAAGAATTCCCTGGGCGGTTAGACCCGCAATGATAACGGAAGAAAAAATCGCAGTCTTGAAAAAACTGAAATGGGTTTTGGTCAGCTCCTCTATGGCAAAAACAATTCCTCCTAAAGGTGTATTAAAAGCTGCAGCCAGTCCGGCAGCCGCGCCGGTAATAATCATGTTGCTTTTAGCGACTTTGGGCCACCACTCAGGTAAGGCCTGGTTGATCCTTCTAAAAATAGAAGCCGCAATCTGAATTGTCGGTCCCTCCCTTCCAATTGCTCCGCCCCCCATTGCCAGTATCAGACTGGACGCTACTTTAACCGCTATGACTTTCAAACTTAACAGTTGGTTGACCCGGCGATTTGTCACTGGGCTGGAAATCGAGATCGCAGCCATTACCTGTGGGATACCACTTCCACCGGAATAGCGGGCAAAACGTATAACCAGCCACCAGGCCAGCAGAAAACAAACCGGTGTTACTAAAAAAAGCAACCAAACAGATTGATGGTATACATATTTTGTCAGCTCTTCAGCCAGCAAAAAAAGCTTTGTATACACAACGGCAATAAGCCCGGTAATAATAGAAGCAATCCAGAAGGGAATTGCCTGTAGCATATTGTATTTTAGTTTTTCGTTCTTAATACGGTCAAAAGCCCGCTTTAAATGGTTTCTCAGGGTATGGATAGAAGCTTTTAAAAGGGAATAACTCATGTAATCATAAAAGTAAGGTTTTAAATTAAAGGATACAATTTGCGCCTTTAAAGCTTTAGGAGAATTTTTCCAAAATCAGGAATTAAAAACAGAATGAGATTGACCTTGTTGTTTCATAAGCACCTATAATATTTCAGCTATGAAGCAACGTCCTTACTCCAAGTTTCTGGTCATGCTACTGATCTCCTTTTTCATCATGTATGGGGTGATGTTTTTAAATATCAGTCAAACGAGCCACATTTACTTCAGCCTGAACAGGCTATACATGACCATCATGATGGTAAGCCCTATGTCTCTGCTCATGCTTAAAATGATGCGGCACATGTATTCAAACAAATCAGTCAACCGGCTGATTATCATGGTGAGTTCCATCGTATTCATCTTGTCATTCATTGGCCTGAGAAGACAATCAGCTATCGGTGACCGCCAATACCTGAAAGGGATGATTCCACATCATTCCTCAGCAATAATGACCAGTGAGCGTGCCAACCTGAAAGATCCGGAAACTAGAGAACTGGCAGACAGCATCATAAAGTCCCAACAGCGAGAAATAACACAGATGAAGGCTATTCTAAGACGAATGGACAAATAGTGAATTTGCGTAACAAATAAATAACCAATTGCTTTAAAGTATTAGGAAACTTATATTTTTACCCCGCTAACCAAATGGGATATGAAGGTAAAAATAGGTTTAGTGGGGTTTGGGAAGACAGGAAAGGCCGTAGCGTCAGTAATTCTGCAAAACCAGGAATTTTCACTTGAATGGGTATTAAGACGGACAACTATCCTTGAAAACAGGTCAG
This sequence comes from Pedobacter ginsengisoli, assembly GCF_002736205.1. Lineage (NCBI taxonomy): Bacteria > Pseudomonadati > Bacteroidota > Sphingobacteriia > Sphingobacteriales > Sphingobacteriaceae > Pedobacter > Pedobacter ginsengisoli. The sequence goes on from NZ_CP024091.1 coordinate 4,346,088, forward strand.
TTCCTGAATTTCTTGGATTGGAAAGTGAAGAGCCGGGGCTCATTTATTCCACTGAACATATTGGCATTGATGAATTGCTGGATAAGCACCCTGTAGACATTATTGTAGACTTTTCCGCTCAGGACGGAATCTATGTATATGGAAAAAGTGCGGCTAAGCGCCAGGTAAAAATTATTTCCGCAATTTCTCACTACACCCAAAAAGAACTGGATCTGCTCACCACGCTGTCTCAGGAAACAGCTGTATTTTGGTCCCCAAACATTACTCTGGGTGTAAATTACCTGTTATTTTCCGCAAAATTCCTGCAAAAAATTGCCCCGGGAGTGGATATCGAAATCATTGAAGAGCACTTCAAACAAAAAGAAGGTATCTCTGGTACAGCCGTGAAAATTGCACATGCGCTCGACCTGGATGTAAGCAATATTAATTCAGTGAGGGCCGGGGGAATTGTTGGTAAACATGAACTCATATTTGGATTCCCGTATCAAACAGTAAGGTTAATCCATGAATCCATTTCCAGGGAAGCCTTTGGAAATGGTGCGTTATTTATTGCCAAAAACCTGGCCCATCTTAAAAAAGGTCAATATAATTTCGAGGATATTCTCAGACCATATTTTCGGCTATAATACGACCATCGGATATGCTATTACTGGAGGCCATCTTTGAGTGACCACAAATCCGGGAATGATAAGCATATAATATGCTTAAAGAAACTCTCCCCAATGACTTTTTCTCAGCTGCTACTAAAATAAACCTTAGGCCAACCCGGTAATTGGCCTGGTAATTGACACCATCTTATCTGACTAATGGTTTCCTTGAAGCCAAACCAAACCGAAAGACCAGCAGTTTAAGACTAATCATATAGGGAGCCTTGAAGAAATGGTTCTAACTGATAACCTATGTACATTTTAGCTACACAAACCGATTTCAACGAACTTGACCAAAATTCTTACTATTGGACGGACGGCAAAACTGTCTTTTTTAGGTCTAATGAAATAGTGGGAGCGGACATCGAATCTTTTCGGTTTTATACAGGTCCTTTTGCAAAAGACAAAGCGCGTTGCTACCTGGGAAATGATGCACTTGAAGAAGCGGACCAGGAAAGCTTTGAGGGCATCAATCTTTCTTTCGCCAGAGATAGGAACTTCATATGGTGCGCTTCAGGAAAAATTGACCAGGCAGACCCTAAGACTTTTGAAGTCTGTGATGCTGGAAAATTTGTACTGCCTGTACCGTCTGAAATGCCCGGAAAACTTCCGATACCTGAACTTAAATTTTCTTATGGTTACGCCAAAGACAAAAACAGGGTCTATTATTTTAGTGTTCGCGAGGGGCTCAGCATCATCCACAATGCAGACCCTTGCTCGTTTATATCCCTGAACGATGGCTACTTTGCATATGACAAGTCTCATGTATTCTGTCAGGCCAGGGAAATTGAGGCCGCAGATCCAAACTCCTGGCAAAGATACGGCCACGGAATTTTCTATTCCCGGGGTCTGGAACAAGTATACTATCTACACAGAAAACTCCAGCTTGCAGACATTGAAACTTTTGAAATTGTCTATCCACAAAACAATGCCAAAAGAATTCTGCGCTTAGCTCAGGATCAATATCGTCATTACTGGAATGGCATGGAAATAACAACAGAGGAATTTGAGGCTCTTAACACTTCCCAGCAGCTAAAATGAACAGTCCAGCTGATTAAAAATTGCTGCCTTAACATACCATATACCCTGAAGATCGGCTCTGCAAAAAATAAAAATAGCTTGTAAGGATCGCTTATTGATTCCGACTAAGGTCATACTATCTATAAAAATATTTAAGTAATTTCATGACTATGCAAATCACTCATAATGAAATAGCTAGCCCGCACAATATTACCCTTGAGCCACAATCATGGGTGAGCAAACATGCTGACTACTTGTATGCTTATGCCCTTACCCGTATAAATGATCGTGAACAGGCACGTGATCTGGTACAGGAAACTTTCCTTGCTGCACTGGAAAAAGCTGACAAATTTGAGGGCCGGAGCTCTGAACGTACCTGGTTGACGGCCATTTTAAAGTTTAAAGTGATTGACCTGTACCGCAAGAATGCCTCAGGCCTTGCTAAACGAATGAAACACAATACGGTAGAACAGGGTGACCAGGACTTTTTCGACATTGATGACGGTCATTGGAACGACCAGCATCGGCCTAAAGAGTTCGGCATTGAACAGCCTGATGCCTTGGAAAACAAGGAATTTCAAAGAATATTAGGACTATGCATGCAGAAACTGCCTTCATTATGGCTTTCTATATTTACCATGAAACATATGGACGAAGAATCAACTGAAACTATATGTGAAGCGCTGAAAGTCTCCGCATCAAATTTCTGGGTAATCATACACCGTACCAAAGTGAACTTACGTTCCTGCCTCCAAAAAAACTGGATCTAATCTACAGTACAGCCATGAACCAATTAAAGAAAATACAATATAACTGCCGCAAGGCAACCTATCTCATCGAAAAACAGCAGATCGGCCGCATCACCACCAGAGAGAAACTGGAACTTAAAATCCACCTGGCTGGCTGCTCCATTTGCAAAACCTTTCAACGGCAAAGCATCCTCATCAATCACATGGTGCGTAACCTTTTTCAGTCATCCAGTCAGACTGATCTAAAACTGGATGAGGATTTCAAAAAAGATCTTCAAAAACGCATTGATCAAAAGTTGGGTAACAACTAAACGCATGAGCTAAAATTTCTAATTGCTTTATCTACTAACGACAGATAAAGCAATTAAAGTACTATCACTCGCTACGCAGAGCGCCAGCTGCAGCTTTAAGTAGCTTAGCACTTAACCTTTGTGTGATATTTGGGTTGATATACTCAAACAGGATATTCCCCTTCCTGCCCAAAATAAATACAGAAGGTACCGGTAGTAGCTTGTCTACATTTTTGCTACCTGAGGTTTCCGGTAAAAACGAATCATAACTCTTTGGTCCTTTGAAAGCGATACCAAATTTCTTGGCGGCATTGAGGTCTGCGTCCGATAACAGCGTGTAGGACAATTTTTGTTTATCCATCGTTTTACTTAAGTTTTTTGGACTGTCTGTACTGATTGCAATGATCTGATAGCCCATCTGAGTTAAGTCCTGATCTATCTCCTGTAGACCTGATAATTGTTTAGAACAATAAGGGCACCACCCTCCACGGTAAAAAATAAGTATCGTTGCTTTTGCAGCAACCGACTTATTTAAGTCAAAACGTTCTCCTGAAGACTTTAGCAACATGAGTACAGGAATGGTTTCTCCAACCAGCAAAGGACTGATATCTTCTGGGTTCAATGGCACACCCTTGATCATTTTTGTGGTATCGGTTCTCGGTAACAGTTCATACGACTCATCAATTCGCTGCGGTGCCATGGCTTCCAGACCTAAACCCGACATACACAACAATACAAATGCTACCATACCTTTCCATCCGCCACTCATTAAGTAGCTCTTTTTGTTTAATTTTCTTTTCATGCAATTTGTAGTTTTTAAGCTTAGTCGCAGTAATTACCAAAGCCTTACAAAAAATGTTAATCATCATTTAATGGTACCTGAACGACCCGGAAACAGCATTTTCCAACAAATACAAAAATTTTGTAAGGAACATCTGTTTTTGTCGACAAAGCTGAAAAAACTTAATATGAAAAATTCAAAAAATAAGATCTGGTTTGTCCTTCCATTGATTCCGTTAGCATTCACGGCATGCAAAAAAGACCATTCTGATACTCCCGTTGATCAAATGGGAAAAACAACCATCACCATTGAAAATGTTTTAAACTCCAAACCCCTGGTAGAATCCGGCACTTTTCAGGGAAGCGGATCGCCAGCACTTATTTTGCCAGGACAATCGACCACAATCACTTTTTATGCTGCCAAGGGGGAAGCCCTCACTTTTGCAACCATGTACGGTGCTTCGAATGATTTGTTTTTCGCTCCGGAAAATCCAGGAATATTGGTTTATGATCAGGGTGGAGAACCAATTGAAGGAGACGTTTCTGCACGAATAAAACTATGGGACAATGGTACCCGTATTAACCAGAATCCGGGTACGGGGGTCATACATCCGGGAACTACAGAAAACAAAAATGTCACCGAGGTTACCGGAACAGATGCAGAGGGGAACACCTATCTTTCCGCTGCAAAATTGATTAAAGCCAGCCTGAAATACAACGGAAACTCCCAGTTTACCCTAACGCTACAAAACACCTCGGGTGGAACTACGAATGAAACTCCCCTAAGTCCTGGTGTATGGGCTGTATCTTACATTGCAGGGGGAAACTTACTCAATCCCTCACCTTTATTTATGAAGGGAAAACCAAGTGCCAACGGCTTGACCGATATTGCAGAAGCAGGAAATAATGCCTCCCTTCACAACTACATAAGCAGCATCACCGGTATATTTACACCACTTTCACCCATCCTGGTGGTAGTTTATAATGGCATTGAAGATCCACTGTATAAAATTGGCGAGAAAGACCGTAACCAGGGTCTCAAAGAATTGGCCCAACAAGGAAACGCGGCCATACTTGCCGCTTCATTAAAGGCAAAAAGTGGTATTAAAGCGGTCTATATTCTTCCCGCACCAACCACAACGGTATTGCTGCCAAAAATAGGCGAACAGGCCGGAGGACAGGTTTCTCAGGAATTGACTGTAACAAAGGGAGACCGGGTAGCGGTGGCAACCATGTATGGATTTTCCAATGACTGGTTTTTTGCGACAGGTTCAGACGGCATAGACCCAATGAAAAAGGGGGACGTTTCCACTTCCATCGCCCTTTACAACAATGGAACTGCCGTTGACCAGTTTCCAGGAGCAGGACTCACCCAGTTCAATCTGGCGGGGACACCACTTTCAGAAAGTAATCCCATTTCAGCAGTTCCCAATCCAAATCCATTTACAACACTGCCGGAAATTAGCGGGATCGTAAAGGTGAGCTTGAATTAAATCAAGGTAAGATGACAATTGCAGCATACTCGACTACGAAAAAGAACTACACGCAATGGGCACCGTTCTTTTTACGCTTGGTCATTGGGTTCGGATTCATCGTACATGGATGGGCAAAACTCAGCAATGGGCCAGCAGGTTTTGAAAAACTGCTGACCCAGCTGAATATTCCATTTCCATACCTTAGCGCATGGATTACCTCACTTATAGAGCTATTAGGCGGATTTGCATTAATACTTGGCTTTTTTGTAAGCCTTACAACTGTACCCCTTATCATCATCATGCTCGTAACCATGTTCACCGCCCAGTTCGATTTTGGTACAGTTCCGTAAAAACCATAGGATTGACTGCACAAGGACCTCTATTCGGACCACCAGGATATGAAATTAACCTCCTCTACATAGCGGGGCTTCTTTCCTTGATGATCACAGGGGCCGGCATACACTCCTTGGATAGGCTAATGGTAAATGCCTGGCGCAAGAACCTTAAAAAGTTCCCCACTGGCAATAATTGAAATACTAACTAAAATTAAAACAATGGACTTAAAAAAATCAGGCTACAACCTCGGGGTTGTGGCCACAATTATAGTATTATTCTGGATTGGTATATTAAAATTTACGCCCACTGAAGCCCTGGCCATTAAAGGTTATGTCTCCAACAGTTTTCTGATGAGCTGGCTATATCACTTTAGTTCTGACCAGGGGGTTTCTAATTTCATTGGTATCTATGAGCTCATCACAGGCATCTTACTGATTGCCTCGTTCTGGAACGCAGGAATAGGTCTGATCGCAGGATATCTTACTGCCATTATTTTCCTCACTACTTTAAGTTTTCTCATCACCACACCCGGAATCTGGAAGCTAAGCGACGGCGTACCTGTCACCGACTTTTTTGTGATCAAGGATCTCGCCTTCTTAGCAATTGCATTACAGGTAATAGGAAAAAACAAAAACTTTAAAATGGATCAACAAGGAGACAATCAATAATCTTAAATCTTCAAGGTCACTATATTCTGAAGAACCATTAAAAAAACGCAGCCTAATAACCATCCCAAGACATAGACAATGGCGTTTTATGGATCAAATATTGTAGTCATTGACGCATATCATGTTCAACAGCACCCAGGATTTTTTAATAATTTTTGTGCAGAACAACACTTGTAAAAACCAAAAAACGCAGTTCACTAGTCCGGTGGAAATGGAGAAACCTCTTATTAATGTTGACGATGTAAATTATGCACTTAGCGATTTCAAAGCTTATCAGGATTGCTATTCAACAGGGATCATTGAAGTTTTTCAAAGTTACTTAGAACACACTGACTTTTTGAAGACGAGAGGAGATCTTGAACTGGTACACCAAGTTAGTAAGCCTCGTTACCTCCTTTGGGACATAAACACGAATATAAGCTTCCCTGATGTGATTTATCCCATTATGCAGAAAGGAGGGCAAGATGTATAAATCTAACGATGATACTAGACCATCACACCAAATTACGTTAAACCTGTCGTTGGAAGTAAATCGAGAGTGTTCGAATCTCGTGAAGCTCCGGGGTATTATAGCTGATTTTAATTAAAATGTGCTCTTTTTAATTTATATGATGAATATTTATTGAAAGACGACCTATTTGTTATTTTGCAGTCGCCTGATTATCATATATATAAAAAAATGAGTGTTTTTAGAACACTCATTTTTGCACTTATGCGGGGAATCGGAATACCCACTACAACATCTACAGGAACTTTTCAGAATAATCAGAGAAATTTATAAGAATAAGAAGCGAATGGATGACAAATAAACTTTTGGAGTTTTAATATGCTTTTGATTTTGAGGTAGTCATATAATTTTAATATATAGTAGAGAATTGACAGATTTAACTACTAATGATGTATTCTTACCGACTAGTAGTCAGCGATAAAAAAGTAAAAGAGCACTGCTTGATTGGAATGAATGATGCATTAATTATAATCATCTGTTCTGATTTGTATATTTAAAAAAATAATAAGAGCAATTATCATTTTGGAAAGCATAATTAACCATTTTAAAAAATATCTTCCGTTAGATACAGAGGAAATACAAGCTTTAACAAGCCGGCTGACAGAAAAGAAAATCAAACGAAGACAATTCCTTTTGCAAGAAGGAGATGTATGCAAGTACTTTACTTATGTACAAAGCGGCTGCTTCAAAATATATGGCGTAGATGATAAAGGAGTTGAACACAACCTTGCTTTTACTGCTGAAGGTGATTGGACCTCGGATATTGGCAGCCTGCACAAAGAACTTCCTTCCAAACTGTTTATAGAAGCAATTGAGCCATCGGTTGTACTTCAAATATCAAAAGGGGATTTGTGGTATCTGTATACCAACTATCCAAAGTTTGATAGAAACTTTCGTGTAATTATCGAGGACAAGTATATAGAACTTCAAAATCGATTACTGCAAATATTTAGCAACACTGCCCTGGACAGATATGAAAATTTTATCGACCAATATCCTCATCTGGCTAATAGGCTACCCAATACCCAGATAGCATCTTATCTGGGTGTTACCCCCGAATTTCTAAGTAAAATAAAGAACGAGCGATTTAAAAAATAGCTTAACCCTTAATCTACATTAAGGATATTTCTTATCCTACTTTATAAGTGCAGGTAGATTGTTCATCGCAACTTTGTATTGTCAATATCGACAAACAGATTTTTTAAAAATAAAACGATGAACACTGCAAATCAAAAAACAAAAGTAGCCGTTATAGGCTTAGGAAACATTGGTAAAGCTATTGCTACCAATCTTGTAAAAGGCAACCACCCTGTTATTCTTTCTTCCAGAGAAATTGAAAAAGCAAACTACCTTGCAGAAGAGTTAGGAGCTTTAGCAACTGCCGAAGAAATATCTAGCGCTATTCGCAATGCCGATGTGGTTATTCCAGCCATTTACTTTGACAAGATCAAAGAGTTTTTAGGGCAATATGCAACAGAACTGAAAGGAAAAATAATTGTAGATGTTTCCAATCCTATTGCGCCTGATGCCAATGGAGGTTTCAAAAAGATTATTGATAAGGCTGCGTCTGCTGGTCAAATTCTTTTAGCATTAGTCCCAAAGGATGCAAGTTTTGTAAAGGCATTCGGAACACTGGGAGCTGCTACTTTGTTGGAAGATTCCTTCACTGGACCCGAAAAAAAAGTGCTTTTTTATGCGTCTGACAACACCAACAGTAATAAACAAATAGAGGAGCTCATTACTGACAGCGGCTTTGAACCATTACACATTGGTGGTACCAATCAATCTATCCGCATAGAAGTATTTGGCGATCTCCACGAATTTGGCGCCTTAGGTAAAGCTGTAACGTTTGAGGAAGCTAAAATTATCCTCAACCAACACAAAAACTAAAGCATGATCTTATGAGGAAGATCATCACATCGGCTGTCTTGTTATTAGCCTTAGCAGCCTGCCAGAATAAAGCAAAACAACAAAAAAACGATTCAAATATTTCTAACTCAAAAAAATCAACAACAATGGAAAATCAAACAGCAAAAAACGGAATAGAAAAATCATTGAGTATTTACTTTGACGCACTGAACAAGTCAAGTGCAGAGCAGGCGGTTAGTCAATATACAGCAGACGGTATATTTATGCCAACCGGACTGCCAACAGCAACTGGAATATCCGAACTAACATCGGCTTACAAGAATGTCTTTAAGGCAATTCAGCTTAATGTAAGCTTCAAGCTCGAAGAAATTATATCATTGGACGATAGCGTAGCTTTTGTTCGCACACAATCAAACGGAACACAACTGATACACGCTAATGGTCAAAAAACTGAAGAGTTGAACAGGGAATTTTTCCTGATGAGAAATGAAAATGGCATTTGGAAGATTGCCCGCTATATGTTTAATCAGCCAAAGTAATTAAAAGGCTCTTTTGAAGGCTCAATATTTGAGGGAAATCTGCACTTTTGGCTGCTGAGAATGTAAATGGGAGGTGTTCGAATCCCCTAATGCTCTCGGGGTTTTATGGTCTATTTTTAGAAAAATAGTACGGTTTTTAGTATAAATCGTTAATACCCATCAAATAGTGTTCATTTTGTTGTTTAATAAATAGCTGATTATCAATTATATATAAAATCGAGTAGGAAGATAGGGATTATTTCCCTATCTGTCCTCTCACACCACACGTACGTGCCGTTCGGCATACGGCGGTTTGTTAGAATAACTTCGTTTGGTGTTCAGTTTTCCAATAGTAGTAGTTGGCAAATCCAATGTACTTCAGCTTTGCGAAATACTCAATACTCAGATTACCCTGAAGGATTGGACTACGTGCCAGTCGACAATAGGACTTCCTACTATTAGACCATTCGAATGCCTTCTGCTTTCCAACCCCCAGTTTGATCAGGTTTCGGCTTCGGCATCCTGCATTCTTCCACTGTTTCCAGATGATCATCCGCAGTCTGACCCGTGTCATTTCATCCAGCCTTATCATCACATGCTTAGCCCCTGCAATGGAAAAATAGTTGACCCAACCCCTAATGGTCATATCAAGCTTTCTGATCCGTTCGATGATAGTAATTGGATCATTGCGTTTAGTATGTCCAAGGAGTTTCTGTTTTATAATCTTAACAGACTTGGTTGCAATCCTCATTTTCCAATCTTTGCCCGTCTTGTAGAACGAGAAGCCCAGCAGGGTACTCTGTGATGGTCTGCTCACCTTACTCTTTTCACGGTTCACTTTCAGCTTTAGACCTCCTTCCAGATAGCTGGTAATGTTATCCATCACCCTATCTGCCGATTTTCTGCTGTGAACATATATACTGCAATCATCAGCGTATCGTACGAACTTGTGACCCCGCTCTTCGAGCTTAGCATCCAGTTCATGAAGAACAATATTGGATAAAAGCGGACTAAGTGGACTGCCCTGTGGTGTGCCCTCTTTTCTTGGGGAAACAAGCCCGTTCTCCATCATACCACTGCTCAGATATAAACGGATAAGCTTTAATGTACGCTTATCTTTTATCTTTCCTGATAGCAGGCACATGAGTTTGTCATGGTTTACCCGATCAAAGAATTTGTCCAGATCAAGCTCCACAATCCATGTGTAACCAGCATTAAGGTATTCCTGTGCCTTGAGCACTGCCTGATGAGCCTTGCGCTTTGGACGGAAACCATAACTACTGAAAGAAAAGTCGCCCTCATATTTCGGACTCAGCCATTGGGAAATAGACTGTTGAATCAACCGATCAATGACCGTTGGGATGCCAAGCATCCTTGCTCCCCCACCAGACTTGGGTATCTCTACCTTTCTTACCGCACTCGGGCGGTAACTGCCGTTCAAAATATCAGACCGTAATGTCTGCCAGTTGATATTCAGGTAGTCCCGAAGTTCATCGGTCTGCATACCATCAATACCACCAGCTCCCTTATTGGCGGTTACCTGCCTAAAGGCGCTTTGTACATTTCGGATGTCTAATATTTCTTCAAGCATACTACTAAAAAAAAACTCTTTCCCAGGCATTGTGCACATTGGTTGCACGGCTCGGCTCAGCTCCTCTTACAGTCTACTCTCGGATTCCGTCCTACCATCATGTAAGCAGTTCTCTAAAGTGGTTCCGCTGTAATCACTCTGCCATAAACTTTCTGTTTCCTTTGCCATCCCAACATTCAGTCCTTCCCTAAAAAAATATAGGTATTATGACCTCGGCTGACTTCTCCCTGTACCAGATGGGCATTACGATACTGTCCATTGTTTCTTCTACAGCAATCGCACTTGCTCTCGACAGATTATAGGGAGATCTCCCGGGGTAAGGCAACCCGCTTTCTATGGATGTGACCTCTGTATCTACATAGTGATATTCTGTGCAGTATAGGGCTTTTGTTTGTCTTGCAACATCACCCATATCACCTCGCCTTATATACAGTTCCTGTTCGTAAGTCCCCATATTTGCCGCCAGCTTCCTTCGGATTCGCAGTCGCCTGCGACACCCTTGCTATTGGCTAACACTTCCTACTGCAAAGTGTGTTCGGGACTTGCACCCTAGAGCTGATTGCCATGCCCGGCACACAAGAAAAGCGCGTGTTCTAAAAACACGCGCTTTTGCACTTTTGCGGAGAGTGAGAGATTCGAACTCTCGATACCCTTTTGAGATATACACACTTTCCAGGCGTGCTCCTTCAACCACTCGGACAACTCTCCTTTTTGCAGGATCGCAAAAGTAGGCTTTTTTTTGACTGTTAGTGAATATTAATCAATAACTGTAATTTTCAACATATTTGTTTTGCCTTTCTGTTCCATCGGAATAGCAGCTGTGTTGATAATCACATCTCCCTTTTTCACCATTTTATGCTCTTTAAGCAGGTTGTTTACATCCTGAATGGTTTCGTCAGTGCTTTCAAATTTATCGTAATAAAAGCCTTGAACACCCCACAATAGACTCAAAGTGTTTAATAGAGATTTGTTGCTGGTGAAGATATAAGTTAATGCCTTAGGTCTGTGGCTTGAGATTTCGAATGCAGTATATCCACTAACCGTCATAGAAACAATACCCACTGCATTTGTTTGCTTAGATAAGAAGCAAGCAGTATCACAAATTGCATCGCTCAGGAAGCTCTCAGACTTTGACTTAAGAAACTTCTCTGGGTGGAATGGATAATTGTTCGTTTCGATGTTTTGAATGATTTTCTGCATAGTCTCAATAACGATAAGCGGAAACTCACCTACAGAGGTCTCACCACTTAGCATTACTGCATCAGCACCATCAAGTACAGAGTTTGCAACGTCGTTAACCTCAGCACGGGTTGGTCGAGGTGTAGTAATCATACTTTCCAGCATTTGGGTAGCAATAATTACAGGTTTAGAAGCAGCTCTACACTTTTGAACTATCATTTTTTGTAACAAAGGAACTTCTTCCATTGGCATTTCAACTCCTAGGTCACCACGGGCAACCATGATACCGTCAGAAACAGCAATGATTTCATCGATATTAGCAATAGCCTCAGGTTTTTCGATTTTAGCGATTACTCTTGCAGTTTTGCCCCTTTGCTTAATAATGTCTTTTAACTCGGTAATGTCTTCTGCATTACGAACAAATGAAAGTCCGATCCACTCTACATCGTTTTCGAGAACAAACTCAAGGTTTTTTCTGTCTTCAACTGTAAGAGAAGGGATAGAAACTTTTGTATTGGGTAAATTAACACCTTTTCTTGAAGTAAGAATACCACCATGTACTATTTCGCAAACAACCTCATCTTTAAGGTTAGTTTCGATTACACGCATTTGTAATTTACCGTCATCTAAAAGGATAATCTCACCTGCTTTTACGTCTTTTGGGAAAGTATCGTAAGTGATGTAAATCCGTTCCTCATTACCTATACATTCCTGAGTGGTAATGATAGTGCGGGCTCCATTAACTAAGTTAATACCACCATCCTTAACTATACCAATTCTAATTTTAGGACCTTGTAAATCGGCAAGGATTCCTACATTATAATTATATTTTTGATTGATATTGCGAATGGTATCCAATACTTCCTGATGATCCGCCTGAGAACCGTGAGAAAAATTTAAACGGCAAACGTCTAATCCAGCGTTAAACATACTGTATAAAACATCCGGTTTAGCTGAAGCAGGGCCCAGGGTGGCCACAATTTTTGTTCTGGAATGAAATGGTTTCATTTAGTTACTTAAATTTATTATTGACCGGCAAAACGCAGATTTTCCACATAAAAAACCCATGCCCGTCTGATTATTAATGTTATTTGTCTGATAATGTAAGTTCAAATATAGTGTATTTAATACACCTACAGTATAAAATTTACATTATCAAATTTTCTCTCGACTTCAATTTACGCGGATCAATTTGTGCAGCAACCTGAATATCAGGAAGTTTATTCAATCCATTGATTATAAAACTAAGATCTTCTTTGTCAATATATTGATGAATAATCATAAAAAAATCTACTTTGTTCATTTCGGGGATTAAAAACCCTTCTGCATTTCGATTGTTAAGGATGTAATATTCAATTTCGCCTTGTTCTACATAAAAATAATATTTTGAAAAGGGTAATGGGTCTTCATCTATATTAAAGTAAACCTCATGATCCTCAATCTTTTCAAAATTAAAATTAAGATTTGTATTTATTTTATGACACAACATATAATCTTTCAGTGATGCAGTAATGGCAATTAGTACAAAATCGAGGTCTAATGATAGTTTTAAATAAGTTTTGTTCAAAACACTATATATTTACGAGATTACGAAATTATAAAACTAATTTTACTTTAATGTTCGAAATAAAAACATTAAAATTGATAGAGAAATAAAAACATTTGAAATGTGTAAGAATTTATTTTTCTTTGCACTGAATTATTTAACCATTAAATTATAACATTATGTCTGATATTGCTTCAAGAGTTAAGGCTATTATCGTTGAAAAATTAGGTGTGGATGAAAGCGAAGTTACACCAGAGGCTTCTTTCACTAACGATTTAGGTGCGGATTCTTTAGATACAGTAGAACTTATTATGGAGTTTGAAAAAGAATTCAATGTAGCAATCCCTGATGATCAGGCTGAGACCATTGGTACAGTTGGTCAAGCAATTGCTTACTTAGAAAAAAACGTTAAGTAAAATACGGTCTCCGTATAATCCGTATAAATGGAAGTAAAAAGAGTAGTAGTTACAGGGTTGGGTGCGCTCACTCCTATTGGCAGTACAATCCCAGAGTTCTGGGAAGGCCTGTTAAATGGGGTGAGTGGCGCTGGCCCCATTACAGGTTTTGACACATCAAAGTTCAAAACCAAATTTGCATGTGAGCTTAAAAACTTCAATCCAGAAGATTTTTTGGACAAAAAGGAAGCGCGCAAGCTAGATCCATTTGTTCAATATGCTTTAGTAGCCACAGATGAAGCTGTTAAGGATGGTAATTTTGACTTCTCGCAAGTTGATACCAACCGTGTTGGCGTAATTTGGGGCTCAGGCATTGGCGGCTTTAAAACATTTCAGGATGAAATGAAGAACTTCTTTTTAGGCGATGGTACGCCACGCATGAATCCGTTCTTTATTCCTAAAGTTATAATTGACATTGTTCCTGGCCATATTTCTATAAAATATGGACTTAGAGGCCCTAATTTTGCTACAGTTTCTGCATGTGCTTCGTCTACAAATGCAATGATCGATGCGTACAATTATATCCGTTTGAATATGTGCGACATTGTAATTAGCGGTGGATCTGAGGCTATCATTAACGAAGCGGGTATTGGTGGTTTTAATGCAATGCATGCCTTATCGACCAGAAATGATGACCCTAAAACAGCTTCAAGACCGTTTGACAAAGACCGTGATGGCTTTGTTGCAGGTGAAGGCGCAGGAACCATCATTTTGGAGGAACTGGAACATGCTAAGAAAAGAGGTGCAAAGATCTATGCTGAATTAGTTGGCGGCGGAATGAGTGCAGATGCAAACCATATCACAGCTCCGCATCCACAAGGATTAGGTGCCAAAATGGTAATGACAAATGCCCTTAAAGACGCAGGCTTAACCACTGCAGATATTGATTACATCAATGTTCATGGAACCTCAACTCCTTTGGGAGACATTTCTGAGACTAAAGCTATCGTTGATTTATTTGGAGAAGATGCTTATAAATTAAACATCAGTTCTACAAAATCTATGACGGGACATTTATTAGGTGCTGCAGGTGCTATTGAAGCAATTGCATCTATCCTGGCAGTGAAAAATGATATAGTACCTCCTACTATTAATCATTTTACTGATGACCCTGGGTTTGATCCGAAATTAAATTTCACATTTAATGTTGCACAAAAGAGACCTATCCGTGCTGCCTTAAGTAACACTTTTGGCTTCGGAGGTCACAATGCATCAGTGATTTTTAAAAAATACGAAGAATAAAAGCACTTTGTGGAGGCTATTATTAGCCTCCTTTAATTTTGCAATAGTTAATGCCATTATTTGACCTGTATAAGCTTTATCTATCGTCTGATAAGGACTTTATAAAAAAGTTGAACAACATTTTAGGCTTTGTGCCTGGAAATACTGTTTTGTATAAAATGGCGTTCAGGCACAGGTCTGTGGCAAAAATCCTAAAAAACGGTAGTCGAAGTAGTAATGAACGCCTGGAGTTTCTTGGTGATGCTATTTTAGGTTCTGTAATTGCAGAGTTATTGTTTAAAAGCTATCCTTATAAGGAAGAGGGCTTTTTAACAGAAATGCGCTCAAAAATTGTAAATCGCGCCAACTTAAATCAACTTGCAAGAAAAATGGGTTTTGATCAGCTGATTGTTTTTGATCAAAAGGCTGTAAATATCCAAACAAAACATCATTCTATGTTGGGTGATGCTTTTGAAGCTCTTGTAGGTGCAGTATATCTGGACAAAGGATATAATTTCACTAAAGATTTCCTTCTTAAAAGAATAGTGAAGCCTTATATCGATATTCATACACTAGAGCTTACTGAGACTAACTTTAAGAGTAAATTGATAGAATGGTGCCAGCGTCATGGCAAGGATATATCATTTGATATGATCCAAAATGAAGAAGGTGAAAGCGCAAAACTATTTACCATTCAAGTAGTTATTGAGGGCGAAAGCTATGGTATCGGCAGAGACTACAATAAGAAAAATGCCGAAAAGCTTGCCGCAGAAAAAGCTTGCGAATCACTAACTATTTAAAATTTCTACTTATTTCTTTAATGTGTCTGTATATTTTTTATACGACTCCCTTATGTATTTGACAGCATCATATTCTGTCCAGTTTTTAGCTTTTTCATACTCTGGCCTGTAATCCATCATATATTTTTCCAGAGATTCTCCTTTTAGATCAGTGTTATTCTGAATAATTATTTCATTAAAGAACCCATCTATTAAAGTTTGCTGCATCTCGGTTTCGTAATAACGGCCAAATCTTCTTGCATTTTTGGGTGTCCGTCCAAACAATTCGTAAACTGCTGTAAGCGGCTTGAAAAGAAATGAGAGGAATGGCGGCTTTCCCTGATAGAACGCCCCCTTATTTTTAAAATCCCTTTTTATATCATTCAATTCTTGTTTCTTTGTTTGCCCGGTAATGTTAACTTCTTTAAGCGTTCTACCTCTATCCAGATAAACAATAAGATCTTTTCCTGCTGGAACAACAGCTTCAGCATCAGAATATTCTATTTTAACTACTAAAAGCGTATCGCCAGGTACTGCCTTAATCTGGAATAATCCAAAATCACTGCTTACAACCGATATTCCTAATCTTTTATTTATTACTTGAGCTGCTGCAACACGCGTAGATGTCCCTTTTTCTATTACCGCTCCTTTAAGAATAACCTCTTGTTGTGCCGAAACAGAGGATACTGATGCCACAAAAAACAATAGGAATATTAAAATATTTAAATAACCGGGCCTCTTCATCTAACGAATATTTTTTGTAAACTTAACTATAGTTTGACAATGAACTAAGTTAAAAAAAGTTAAATGAGTTTAAAAAGGCAATAAATTATATCTTTGCACATGATAAAATCAATGACAGGGTACGGCCTGGCTTCTACTGATCACGAAAATGTAAAGTTTGCAGTAGAGATAAAATCTTTAAACAGTAAGTTCCTGGAACTGAATTTAAAATTACCAAGGGCTTTTTCTGAAAAGGAATTATTGTTGCGTAATATCTGCAGCAAGGAAATTGAACGGGGAAAAGTAAGTGTTTCTATAAACATAGAACGCAGTGAAGAAAACTTAAAAGGTGCAACCATCAACGCAGCCTTACTAAGCAAATATTACAAACAACTCGAAGAAATCAATATCCAGCTGGGAGCCAATTCAAATAATCTTTTGCAGGCTGTTCTTAATTTCCCTGAAGTAATCAGTTATTCTGACGAGGATGTTAATGAAAATGACTGGGATGTATTAAACAGTACTTTTGTTAAGGCACTGGAAAGCTTTAATAAATTCAGACTTGCGGAAGGTGTTGTTTTAAAGACTGACCTAGAATTGAGAATCAAAAACATACTTCAGTTCTTTTCGGAGATTGAAGTTTTGGAACCGCTTAGAATTCCTCAGATCAGGAGCAGATTAAACCAATTTCTTGAAGATAATGTTGGCAAAATAAACGTAGATCAGAACCGCTTGGAACAAGAGTTAATCTATTATATTGATAAGCTTGACATTACAGAAGAAAAGATTCGCCTGAGAAGTCATTGTGATTACTTTATGGAAACCTTGAAAAGCAAAGATGCCAATGGAAAAAAGCTTGGTTTTATTTCGCAGGAAATAGGCCGTGAAATTAACACCATGGGTGCCAAAGCTAACGATGCGCAAATACAGCAGTTGGTTGTGGGAATGAAGGAAGAGTTAGAAAAAATTAAGGAGCAACTATTAAATGTTTTGTAAGCCGCTGGCTGAAAGACAATAACACAAGATGAAACAAGGTAAACTTATCATATTTTCTGCACCATCCGGGGCCGGAAAAACAACAATTGTAAAACATTTACTAAAGAAATTCCCTTCATTAAGTTTCTCTATCTCTGCAACTACACGCCAATTACGTGGAGATGAAAAAAATGACAAAGACTATTATTTTATCTCAAAAGAAGATTTTCTGCACAAAGTTGCCCATCAGGAATTTGTTGAATTTGAAGAAGTTTATAATGGCACTTTTTACGGTACTTTAAGATCTGAAATTGAACGGATCTGGCAAGAAGGAAAGCATGTAATATTTGACATTGATGTAGAAGGCGGATTACGCTTGAAACGTAAATATGAGGATGATGCATTGGCCATATTTGTTCAGCCACCTTCTTTGGAGGTCTTAAAAGAACGTTTAAGTGGCCGCGGAACTGATAGTGCGGAAAAGCTTCAGGAGCGCTTTATAAAGGCTGAAAAAGAGCTAGGATATGCCAGTAAATTCGATGTTATATTAAAAAACTATGAATTAGACACGGCATGTGCTGAAGCTGAAAAACTGATAGGAGATTTTATCAACCGTTAACCATGAAAACAGGGTTATTCTTCGGGTCTTTTAACCCCATACACATTGGACATCTGGTAATTGCTAACTATATGGCAAGTTTTACAGAGTTAAAGGAAGTTTGGCTAGTGGTTTCACCTCATAATCCGCTGAAGAATAAAAACGGTCTGACCAATATGTACGACAGACTGGAGATGGCCAAATTAGCAACTGAAAACTCAGAAAAAATCAGGGTTAGCGATATCGAATTTGGCCTTCCTCAACCATCCTATACTATTGATACATTGACCCATTTAAACGAAAAATATCCCGGTAAGGAGTTTGTATTAATAATGGGTGCGGATAATTTGGCTTCTATTAAAAAATGGAAAAATTATGATGTTCTTTTAAAGAACTATCAAATTTTTGTATATCCAAGGCCCGGAGTTGATGTTACAGAATGGGAAAATCATCCCTCAATTGTAATTACCGAGACCCCTCAAATGGATATTTCGTCTACTTTTATTCGTAAAGGGATTAAAGAGGGTAAAAATGTTCAGTATTTTACCCCTGATAATGTTCTTTCTTTTATTGAGAGCAAGAACATGTACCGTTAAACCTGACGGTACAGTAAAAATATTGTAGGCTTCTTATGCAGGTCTATTCTTTCTTTTTTCCACAGGGCTACTGGCATTGTTTTGATATACTCATCTTCTGAGGTAACGTTGCTGGCAAGACTAAGTAGTGTTTGGGGCTGACAATTCTTTAATACATCTTCAAATAAATGGTTGTTTCTGAAAGGTGTTTCAATAAAGATTTGGGTTTGTTTATTTTTACCTGCAAGTTGCTCCAGTTCTTTAAGTTTTTTTCCCCTTTCCACTTTATCAATTGGCAAATAACCATGAAAAGTAAAGCTTTGCCCGTTAAACCCAGACGACATTAAAGCCAGCAAAATAGAACTTGGGCCAACAAGTGGAACTACTTTAATCCCTCTTTTATGTGCTTCTGCTACTATATCAGCTCCCGGATCAGCAACACCCGGGCAACCGGCTTCACTCATTAACCCTACATCTTTACCGGTCATTAATTCCTTAAAATACGGAACAAAGGAATCATTGCGTTTATGTTTACCATAATCATGGATTACCAGGTCACTTTGGGGTGTTTTTATTCCTGCTTCCTTTAAAAACTTACGTGCTGTTTTCTCATTTTCAACGATGTAGGTGTTTATAGAATTAATGGTATCTCCCAGATAGCTGGTAAAAGATTTATGAGCTGCGTTTTCGGCCAGAGGTACTGGAATAAGAAATAAGGTGCCTTTTGTCATTGATTTTGTTTTGCTTACAAAAGAAGAAAATAATTCGCTGGAAAGCGCATCTGATGAAGTAAATAAAATTTATTTTTCGTAAATTGTCAAAAGAGGAAACCGATTATACATTGGCTTAAACGCCACTTAAACCAATAAAATTACGTCATACCTCATAATCATAATGTAAAATTTTTCAAACGGATTAAACTTTTTAGATTATTTGGAACTCAAATTGATAGATAAAAATAGTTAGGTAAACTTAAAACACACACACAATGAAAAACATTATCAAATTACCGGTTATTGTGCTGGGGCTTATGCTCCTCTTAACCGGGTCCGCACAGCGGGTTATGGCACAAGACGAGGACATTTCCTTGCAATCTTTCTATGACGAATTATCGCCTTATGGAACCTGGATTCAGGATTCACAATATGGCTATGTTTGGCGTCCTGACGTAGAGCAGGGCGATTTCAGACCTTATTATTCAAATGGCCGATGGGTTATGACTGAATATGGCAATACCTGGGTATCTGATTATGACTGGGGATGGGCTCCTTTCCACTATGGAAGATGGGTATATAACCGTTATAGCCAATGGGTATGGATACCAGATACCGTATGGGGTCCGGCATGGGTAAGTTGGAGAAGTGGTGGCGGTTATTATGGTTGGGCGCCAATGGGTCCTGGTATGAACATTAATGTTAATTTCAACATTCCTGATCTTTGGTGGGTATTTGTTCCTCAAAGAAATATCTATTACAATAATTTCCCCCGTTACTATTCACGCAGAAATGTAACTATTATTCATAATACAACTATCATCAACAATGTGTATTCAAGAAATAACCGTAATTATTACTCTGGTCCAAGAGCAGACGATATCAGACGTTCGACCAGACAAGCGGTTCCTGTTTATAGCATAGATAGAAGCAGCAGACCTGGTAGAAGTAGCATCAGCGGAAACAGGCTTGAGATTTACAGACCAAACACAAGGAGCAGCAGAGAAACTAATGCAGGAAATATTGCACCAAGAAACCCGGTTCGTGGTGAAGGATATGCAAGTCCGAGAACTGACCGCAGCAGCGTTGAAAGGGGCAATACAGATGGCAGAACCTCTAACGGAAGAGTATCAAGAGATGGCAGGCAGCCAATTGATAACAGATCGAATGATGGTACAAGAGTAAATAGCCGTCCTGAAAGAGTACAACAAGGGAACACCTATCCATCTCAAAGGCCTGATCGCCCTGCAAGAGTGAATAATCAAGACCAGCCGAGACTGGAAGGTCAGCGTCAGCAAGAGAGACAAGAAAGAATTCAATCTCTGCCCAGACAAGAAGCGCAGCCGAGACAACCAAGGCAAGAGCCAATTCAACAACCTCGACAAGAAAGACCTCAGCCAAGACAAGAGGTTCAACCTAGGCAAGAACAAGCCAGGCCTCAAAGATCTGAGCGTATAGAGCAAAGCAGACCTTCGAGAGGATCTGAAAGCCGTGAAAACAATGGTGGTGGAAGAGAGAATAACTCCTCTTCAAGATCGTCAAGAAGCGGAAGAGGTTAGATAAAAATTACAAGGAAAAGCCGGCATAAATATGCCGGCTTTTCCTTTTACACATTCCCCGCTTTTTTTTCCTTATCTTTGCAGCCTTTTACCAAGCACAACACGCTTAAACTCTTTATGATTAACCCGGAAATAGAAAAACGAAAAACATTTGCAATTATCAGTCACCCCGATGCAGGTAAAACTACATTAACAGAGAAATTTTTACTGTTTGGAGGTGCTATTAATACTGCCGGGGCAGTTAAACGGAATAAAGCAAATCAAAGCAATACATCCGATTTCATGGAAATAGAAAAGCAACGTGGAATATCGGTGGCTACTTCTGTAATGGGATTTGAGTATAGCAATAAACGCATCAATATACTGGATACTCCCGGCCACAAGGACTTTGCGGAGGATACTTACCGTACGCTATCAGCAGTTGATAGTGTTATTTTGGTTGTTGACTGTGTAAAAGGTGTTGAGGAGCAAACTGAAAAACTAATGGCCGTGTGCCGAATGCGTAATACTCCTGTGATTATCTTTATTAACAAGATGGACCGCGAGGGTAAGGATGCCTTTGATTTGCTTGATGAAATTGAGAATAAACTTAACATTAGCTTATGCCCACTATCGTGGCCTATTGGACAAGGGCACACCTTTAAAGGAGTTTATAGCATATATAATAATCACCTAAACTTATTTGAGCCTGATAAAACCAAGATTAGCGAGCCCGTTATTGAGGTAAGTGATCTGAATGATGAAAATCTTGGTAAATTCCTAAAGCAGAAGGAGCTTGATGGCTTAAAAAGCGATCTGGAACTAGTAGATGGCGTTTATGGTAAGCTTGATAAGAGCATGTACACTGAAGGGTTGCTTGCTCCTGTATTTTTTGGAAGTGCCATTAACAATTTTGGTATAAAGGAGCTTCTGGATACTTTTGTTCACATTGCTCCAAGCCCTAAAAGCCGTGAAGCTGAGCAGCGTGAGGTTCTCGTTGAAGAAAAGAACTTTTCTGGTTTTGTCTTTAAGATCCATGCCAACTTAGATCCCAAACACCGCGACCGTATTGCTTTTTTAAGAATTTGTTCAGGAAAATTTGAGCGAAATAAATTCTACTTCCATACCAGACAGGGTAAAAAACTAAAATTCTCTAACCCAATGGACTTTATGGCCAACGAAAAGAGTATTGTAGAGGAGGCCTGGCCAGGTGATGTTGTAGGTTTATATGATAGCGGCAATTTTAAAATTGGAGATACGCTTACAGAAGGGGAGCAATTGCAATTTAAAGGCATTCCTAGCTTCTCTCCTGAGATATTCAAGGAAGTTGAGAACAGAGACCCGCTACGCACCAAACAGCTTGAAAAAGGCATACAACAGCTTACAGAGGAAGGCGTGGCCCAATTGTTTACCATGCAACCCGGAAATCGTAAGGTAGTGGGTGCTGTAGGCGAACTTCAATTCGAGGTTATTGCATTCCGTCTGGAGCATGAATATGGTGCAAAAGCGGCATTCAGGATGCTCAGCTATACTCGCTCTAATTGGGTAACGTCAAAAGATAAAACGAAACTGGCAGAATTCCTGAAAAGAAAGCAACAGCATATTGGTGAGGACAAGGACGGTAATCCGGTTTACCTGGCCGACAATGAATTTATGATCAATATGACCATGAGGGATTATCCGGATATCGAATTCCACAAAACTTCAGAATTTAAATAGCTTTTATTTTAGCTTACTGAGCGCAGTTTTAATTCGCGGCATCATGTCTTTAATGTCCTGCAGAGAGCATCCCCCTACAGAAGCTCTAAACCAGGCCATCGATTCATCGTTCCCAAAAGCAGAGAAAGGAACCAAAGCCGCCTGGGCTTCTTTAATTAAGTAGAAATTTACGTCAGCACTATTTTTAAGTAAAGATCCAGATGGTGTTGTCTTACCTATATAATCTATTTTAAGTGTCAGATAAATAGCCCCCATTGGAACTACAGAATCTACATTAAAACCCTCTGATTTTAATTGCTGAAATCCATTATGCAACTCATCCAGACTTACTTGAACCTGCTTCTTAAAAGAATCCAGAAAGCCATCAACAAGCTCCTTATTTTTAAAGTACTTAGCAACAGCTACCTGTTCAGCCTTAGGAGCCCAGGCACCAATATGGCCAAGTAGTGCTTTCATTTTACTGATAATCTCTTCAGGTCCAAAGGCCCACCCTACCCTAACCCCAGTAGCAGAAAGACATTTAGAAATCCCATCTATATAGATAACATATTCTTTCAATTCCGGGCGTAAACTTACCGGGTTAACATGCTCACGACCAAAAGTTAATAAAGAGTAAATCTGATCATATAGGATATAAAGCGGTTTCTCATCAGCACCTCTTGATTTGTTTTCTTCAATTACCACTTCACAGATCTCTTCAAGCTGTTCCTGGGTAAACATTGTACCGGTTGGATTTAACGGAGAGCAAAGCGCAAGCAAAGTAGCCCCTTTTAAATGTGGCTTTAACTGAGCTGCAGTAGGCATAAAGTTATTTTCTACTGTGGTTACCACAGGTACGCCCTGGGCCGACGAAAGATGACAATAATGATTATTATTCCATGAAGGTGCAGGGTAAATTACCTTATCACCCGGATCAATTAAAGCCAGATAAGTAGCGTAAATTAAAGGCCTTGAGCCTCCGGCAACCAAAATATCTGATACGGAGTAATTCAATGAATACCTGTCCCTTAAAATTTCAACAACTGTCTCACGTAGTGGTAAAATACCATCAGCAGGTGGGTAGTTTGTGTGATTATGATGGTATGCATCAATAATCTCCTCTTTAAGTTCAGCAGGAATTGGGAAAATGGATGGATCAAAGTCTCCAATTGTCAGGTTAGCAATCTGCGCTCCCTTTCGCTTCATATCATTAACCTCGTTACCTATTTTAATGATTTCCGAACCGATAAGGGTGTTTGCTAATACTGAGACCTTCATATTTTTATACTAATTATTGTAAAGACTAAGATAACAATTGCTGAATCGCACCTTTTGTTTTTTCAAATTTAAACTGAGCCAAAATCTCATCCATCATATCTTCAATATCACCATTGCACAGGTTCCCAATGCTTCCTTCATGTGTATGGTGTATTTCTGTACCTGGAGTAAATGTTCCATCCTCTATTGATTCACCTACAATTTTATAAGCTTCTCTGAAAGGAGTGCCTTTTAATGCAAGTTCATTTACTACTTCAACACTAAACAAATAGGCATATTTTTTATCAGCTAGTATATTGTCTTTAATGCTAATGTTTTGTAACATAAAAGTTGTCATTTCCAGGCACTCGTTTAATGAAGTAATTGCAGGAAACAGGTTTTCTTTTAATAATTGAAGATCTCTGTGATATCCCGAAGGAAGGTTAGTGATCATCATAGCAATCTCGTTTGGCAAAGCCTGGATCTTATTGCAACGTGAACGGATCAATTCAAACACATCCGGGTTTTTCTTATGCGGCATGATGCTAGATCCGGTAGTTAGTTCATCAGGGAAACTAATGAACCCAAAGTTCTGGTTAATGAATAAACAAACATCCATTGCCATTTTTGCCAGTGATGCAGCCACAGACGACATCGCCTGTGCCAGAATACGCTCTGTTTTTCCTCTACCCATCTGTGCGTATACCACATTATAATTGAGCCTCTCGAAACCTAATAACTCAGTAGTCATTGTTCTGTTTAATGGAAACGAAGAGCCATATCCTGCAGCAGAACCCAATGGATTTTTATTACAGATCTTCCAGGCCGCAAGCATTAATTCCATATCATCAACCAAACTCTCGGCATAAGCACCAAACCACAAACCGAAAGAAGATGGCATAGCTATCTGCAGGTGTGTATAACCTGGCAAAAGTTTATCCTTATGGGTATTACTTAATTCCATTAACTGGCTAAATAAAACAGAAGTATTGCCGACCATCTCTTCAATACAGTTTCTAAAGAAAAGTTTCAGATCAACCAAAACCTGGTCATTTCTAGACCTACCGCTATGAATCTTTTTACCTGCATCTCCAATGCGCTGAGTAAGTAACCATTCTACCTGAGAGTGCACATCCTCTACTGTATCATCTATTGTGAAATTACCGGCTTCAATATCAGCGTAGATATTTTTAAGTTCTTTTTGAATAGCTTTAAGCTCATCTGCAGTAAGTAGCCCTATGCTTTCAAGCATTTCTACATGTGCAAGAGAGCCAAGCACATCAAAAGCAGCCATTTGCAAATCCAGTTCCCTGTCTCTACCAACTGTAAAGGTCTCAATATCTTTATTTACGTCTACGTTTTTTTGCCAGATCTTCATTATAATCTATTATGGATACCAAAAATACACTTTTTTTAACGGGAGTTACTTATTTGCCCTTTATTACCGGCTTAAGCATCTCAATATAAAGTGCTATACCTTCAGCAATTTCATCTACAAAAACATACTCATCAGCCATATGAGAACGTGCCGAATCACCAGGGCCAACCTTGACAGAAGGAATGCTCAGCAAAGCCTGATCTGAAGTTGTAGGCGACCCGTAAGTTGTTCTTCCAAGTGCGATGCCCGATTGAACCAGCGGGTGTTCTTTATCTATTGATGATGGCTTTAATCTGATAGACCGTGGCTTCACATCACAGTCCACATTGGTGCGGATAATTTTCAACACCTCCTCATTGGTATAGGCATCAGTTACACGTACATCTACTGTAAAAGTACAGGTAGCAGGCACAACATTATGCTGAGACCCGGCATTGATAATTGTAACCGACATTTTTAATGGCCCAAATACTTCAGAAACTTTAGAAAAGCGATAATTCCTGAACCACTCAATATCTTTAAGCGCCTTATAAATTGCATTGTCCCCTTCTTCACGTGCTGCATGACCAGCTTTGCCAGTAGATGTACAATCTAGTACCAACAATCCACGCTCTGCAATTGCAAGGTTCATCTGTGTTGGCTCACCTACAATTGCAAACTCCAGTTCACCTAAATCAGGAAGTACACACTCTAGTCCGTTGTTGCCTGAAATCTCTTCTTCTGCCGTTGTAGCCAAACAAATGTTATAGCTTAATTCCTGCTGATCATAGTAATACAGAAATGTTGCTATAAGCGATACCAGACATCCTCCTGCATCATTACTTCCCAATCCGTATAATTTATCATCTTCAATCGCTGCGTCATAAGGATCACGGGTATAGCCTGAATTTGGCTTTACTGTATCATGATGTGAGTTTAAAAGTAATGTAGGTTTGCTTTTATCAAAGTACTTATTATAAGCCCATACGTTATTAAGCTTCCTGTATGTTTTTATGTTGCGTTGCTGCAAAAACTGTTCAATCGCATCAGCTGTTTTATCTTCCTCTTTGCTAAAAGACTGAATGCCTATTAGCTTTCTTAACAATTCTAAACTATCTTTTTGCAGTTGTTCTATCATAAGTAATTATTCTTTAGTGTATAAAGCCCCTGCTTTTATTGCCGACAACTTAATACCTTTAATTAAAGATGAGCTGAAGCCATTGTGTTCCATCTCGTTTAATCCTGCTATTGTACACCCTTTAGGTGAAGTAACTTTATCTATCTCCTGTTCAGGATGGGATTGCATTTGCAATAACAAATCTGCAGCGCCTTTTGCTGTTTGTACAGCCATTTTTAATGCCTCATCAGCATGAAAACCGATTTCTACCCCACCCTGCGATGCCGCTCTTATTGCACGTAAGAAAAATGCAATTCCGCAAGCACATAGCGCGGTTGCAGAAGTCATTAGGTCTTCATTGATTTTTACAACAGCTCCAACTGTTTCAAACATTCTAACAACCTCATCCACATTTTCTTTTGAAGCATTGTCTGTGGCTACGCAAGTCATCGATTGGCCTATTGCAATTGCTGTATTGGGCATTGCCCTAACAACCTGAACTGCATCACCAAGCTTATTTCTAATGTCAATACAACTTACACCAGATGCAACAGAAATAAAAACCTGTTTAGCCGGATCAACTGCAGGACGTATCTGTTCCAATAACTGATTCAATTGTTGCGGTAAAACAGCCAGAACAACAATATCAGCAGCGGCAACTACGGCAGCATTCTCACCACTAACCATAAACCCCTGATCAGAAAATGCAGTTAAGTTAGAAACATTACGCCTTGTCAGCGTAATCTGACCGGGCTCTGCATAGCTCGCCTTAACTAGCCCTTTGGCTAAAGAGACACCAATATTTCCGCTTCCTAAAATGGCAATACTGCCTTTAAACTGGTTCATAATTATCTGATTAATCGGGTTCCGAAATTCTGTTGATCTATTTGTGGCAATTCATCTGCTTTACCAATATATACTGCACTAACTCCACTTTTTATGGCCTCAAAAGCATTGTGCAATTTAGGGATCATTCCTCCCGAAACTACACCTTCATTTTTTAAAGTTTCAAATTCACCCATTCTAATTACAGGTACAAGGGATTGATCATCGTCAATATCCCGCATTACCCCACGCTTTTCGAAACAGTAAACTAAAGAGGTATCATAAATTGATGACATGGCAACAGCAACAGCAGATGCAATAGTATCTGCATTAGTGTTTAATAATTGTGATGCTCCATCGTGTGTAATTGCACACAATACAGGAACAAGCCCTGCCTTTAATAAGCTATCTAAAGTATCAGACGAAACCGAAGCCTCATCCAAATCACCAACAAAGCCATAATCAATATCCTTTACTGGTCTTTTAACTGCCTTTATTATATTGCCATCTGCACCAGTTAAGCCAATTGCATTACTTCCTTTGGCTTGTAACTGGGCAACCATATTTTTATTAATCAAACCGGCATACACCATGGTAACCACACGCAGTGTTTCAATATCAGTTATACGCCTGCCTTCTACCATTTTGGCTTCTACCCCTAGTGAACCCCCCAGTTCAGTAGCAATTTTACCACCACCATGAATTAAAATCTTATCACCTGGAAGTGCCGCAAAATCAAGTAAAAACTGATGCAGTTTCTCTGAATTATCTATAACATTCCCACCTATTTTAATTACACTGAGTTTCTTCATAAGGATACCAAATTATTACAATTTCTCTAACATTTGCTTCAATACAGCCTGTGCCGCCCATAAACGATTTCCTGCTTCATGGATAACTAGTGAGTTGGGGCCATCCAATATTTCAGACGACAGCTCCAAATCTCGGCGAACAGGTAAGCAATGCATTACTTTCGCATTATTTGTCCCCACCAGTTTCTCATTATTCAGCATCCATCCTTCAGGATAGGTAAGCACTTTGCCGTATTCCTTAAAGCTAGACCAGTTTTTAACATAAATATAATCTGCTCCTTTAAGGGCTTCATCTAAGCTATGAGTAATGATTGCACCAGGAGTAAAGTCATCACTTAGCTCATAGCCCTTTGGCTGAGCAATTGTGAAATCAAGCATTCCATCTGCCTGAGCCTTACACATCCATTCAGCAAATGAGTTAGGAACAGCCTGAGGTAATGCTTTAATATGAGGGGCCCATGCCAATACTACTTTGGGCTTAGTTGCACCAGTCCAGGTTTCTTTAATGGTAACAAGATCTGCTAAACTTTGTAAAGGATGGCGAGTAGCGCTTTCTAAACTTACTACAGGAACATTACAATATTTAATGAACTTATTAAAAAAGTCCTCATTATAATCTTCATCTCTGTTTACTAACTTAGGAAAAGAACGCAAGCCTAAAATGTCGCAATATTGCCCCATTACTGCAGCTGCTTCACGAATATGTTCAACAGTAGTTCCGTTCATTACCACACCATCCTGTGTTTCTAATGCCCAGCCTTCCTTGTCCATATTCATCACCATTACATTCATTCCCAAGTTTAGCGCCGCTTTCTGAGTACTTAAGCGAGTGCGCAAGCTTGGGTTTAGAAAAACAAGACCCAGAGTCTTATTCTTTCCTAAATGCTGATGCGAATAAGGGCTTTCCTTAAGTGCCAATGCGTCTTTAACCAATTGGCCGATGTCTTGTACATCATTTACTGAGGTGAATTGGTTCATCCTTTTAAAGCAATTTTAAATTCTTTCAAAAATTGATCTGCCTGATCCTTAGTTAAATTTAGTGCAGGCAAAAGTCTAATTACATTAGGCTTTGCTTCGCCTGTAAATATTTTGTGTTTAAATAAAAGTTCTTTTTTTACATGCGCAAGGCTCTCAGGAAGGTCAATACCTATCATTAAACCGCGTCCACGCACTTCTTTTACCTCTTCTATTCTCTTTAATTCTTCAATAAGATAACTACCTATTGTCTCGGCATTTTTCAATAAGTCATCCTGTTCAATGATCTCCAAAACAGCTAAAGCTGCTGCACAGGCAAGATGATTACCACCAAAAGTAGTCCCTAGCATACCATGCCAAGGCTTAAACTTAGGTGCAATAGAAATTCCGGCAACAGGGAAACCATTACCCATTCCTTTTGCCATAGTGTAAACATCGGCATTAACGCCTGCATATTCATGAGAATAGAACATTCCTGTTCTGCCATAACCACACTGCACACTATCAGCTATGTAAACTGAATTGTAGTGATCACAAAGAGAACGGATCTTTTGCAAAAAGCTGATCGATGCTTCTTTTATGCCTCCTACACCTTGAATTCCTTCAATAATTACAGCTGCTACGTCATTTCCAAACTCAGCAAATGCCTGCTCCAGGGCAGCTTCATCATTATGAGGAAGGAAAACAATGTTGTCGGTTTCATTTACAGGAGCAATAATTTTAGGATTGTCAGTAGCTGAAACAGCTAAGGATGTTCTTCCATGAAATGCACCTTTAAATGCAATAACTTTCTTTCTGCCATTGTAAAAAGAAGCTAGTTTTAAAGCATTTTCATTAGCCTCTGCACCTGAGTTACACAAAAAAAGCTGATAATCTGTTTTACCAGAAACTTTACCTAACTGTTCAGCTAACTGTACCTGCAAAGCAATTTTAACAGAATTTGAGTAAAAACCAACTTTATTAAGCTGATCAGTTAAACGTTGCACATAATGAGGGTGAGTGTGGCCAATAGAGATAACAGCATGACCTCCATAAAGATCCAGATATTCTTGTCCTTCAGCATCCCAAACGGTGCTGCCTTGTGCTTTTACTATTTCAATATTATTTAATGGATATACGTCGAATAAGTTCATTTTTTTAGATTTTTGCTCCATGTCATCCTGAATTTATTTCAGGATGCTGCAAGAGCACGGGTTAGATAAAAATCCGAGATCCTGAAATAAATTCAGGATGACGAAACAACAAATTAAAATGCAGCCGCCTTTAGCCGGAGCCCCGTACTCTCTTCTAATCCAAATATCAAATTCATGTTTTGTACCGCTTGTCCGCTTGCACCTTTTAACAAATTGTCTATCATACTTACAATAAAGAGTTTGTTGCCATGTTTTTCTACATGTACCAATCCTTTATTTGTATTCACTACCTGTTTTAAATCGATATTTCTTTTACTTACATGAGTGAAAGGATGCGAAGCATAAAAATCTTCATATATGCGCTGTGCCTCCTCTGCCGTCAAATCACTGTCCAGATAGATTGCCGCCATAATACCCCTTGTAAAATCACCACGTTGAGGTACAAAATTTAAAGCCTCATTAAAACCTGGCTCTAATTGCTTTAAACTCTCACCTATCTCATTAAGATGCTGATGTTCAAAAGCTTTATATACCGACAGGTTGTTGTTGCGCCAGCTAAAATGAGAAGTTGCTGACAAGCCTTGTCCGGCTCCAGTTGATCCGGTTGTTGCATTGATATGCACTTCACTATTCAGCAGGCCTTTTGATGCCAAAGGCAATAATCCTAACTGGATACAAGTCGCAAAACATCCCGGGTTAGCAATATAACTGGCCTTTTTTATCGCTTCACGATTTAATTCAGGCAAACCATATACCCATTTATTTCCTGCATTAACCTTTAATCTGAAATCCTGACTCAGGTCAATTATTTTAATACTACTGTCAATGGTATTTGCAGCTAAAAATTTCTTGGCATCTCCGTGTCCTACACAAAGAAATAACACATCAATCTCCGACGATAATTCACCTGTAAAACGCAGGTCAGTATCGCCAAACAAATCTGTATGAACATCAGAAATAAGGTTTCCGGCATTACTGTTACTATGTACAAATACGATATCAACAATTGGATGGTTCACAAGAATACGTAGCATTTCACCACCTGTATATCCTGCACCTCCAACTATTCCTGCTCTAATCTTCATGACTGTTTACTTTATGCCAGATCATTACCTGGTTACCAAAAATCTTCGAGAAACCTTTAACATCTTCACCGCTCCATGCATTGTTCATTTCACCGTAGCTGCCAAATTTATTGCTCATCAAATCATGTTCAGATTCAACACCAATAATATTGAAACGGTAAGGTAACAATTCAACAAATACATTTCCACTTACTGTTTTCTGTGTATCTGATAAAAATGCTTCAATATTGCGCATAATAGGATCATGGAATTGACCTTCGTGTAACCAGTTACCATAGAAAGAGGACAATTGCTCTTTCCACGAAAGCTGCCACTTTGTTAAAGTATGTTTTTCAAGTGTGTGATGAGCTTTAATAATCACCATTGGAGCCGCTGCTTCAAAACCCACACGTCCTTTAATTCCTATAATTGTATCACCCACATGGATATCTCTTCCAATGCCATAAGGCTGTGCAATAGCCTGTAATTTCTGAATCGCTCTAACCGGTTCAAAAGTTTCGCCATCAATTGCTACCAGTTCACCTTTAGTAAAAGTTAAGGTAAGTTTGCGAGGCTGTGTTTCAGAAACCTGGGTTGGCCATGCCTCTTCCGGCAACGTCTCATTGGAAGTTAAAGTTTCTTTTCCTCCCACAGATGTTCCCCATAACCCTTTATTGATAGAGTATCTTGCTTTTTCTGCGCTATAATTAACACCATGATTGCTTAAATATTCTATTTCCGCTTCGCGTGATAGTTTTAAATCCCTGATCGGAGTAATGATCTCTACATTTGGAATGATAATGTTAAAGATCATATCAAAACGCACCTGATCGTTACCTGCCCCTGTACTTCCATGAGCAACATAATCAGCTCCTATTTTCTTCACATAATTTGCAATTGCAGTTGCCTGACTTACACGCTCTGCACTTACTGATAATGGATAAGTCGCATTTTTTAATACATTCCCGAAAACCAAATATTTAATACAGCTGTCATAATAGTTTGTAGTTTCATCAACAACAGCATGAGAAGCTACACCTAAGGCATAAGCACGTTTTTCTATTTCTTGTAATTCTTCATCAGAAAAACCACCAGTATTTACAATAACAGAATGCACCTCTAATCCGCGATCCTGTGCTAAATAAATACAGCAAAATGAGGTATCCAAACCTCCGCTAAACGCTAAAACAACTTTCTTCTTCATCTTTATAACAGCTATTTAAATAAAACGGTAAACATTAAAAACAGAGATTTTAAACCTCCTTTATTCTCGGGTTTGGAACTTAGCACCAATCGTTGCTTAATGCGCATAAAACGCTCATATAGCTTAGGCTTTTTGTGCAATTCCTCTGCAAATTTCTTAGCAACATCATGTTTTTGTTCCACAGGATCGTACAACATTGCAGTACACATGCAATTCTTACGCTCCTTCATTTTCAGAATTTCGAAATTCACACAGCTTTGGCAGCCTTTCCAAAACTCTTCATCCTGGGTAAGCTCTGAATAAGTTACAGGCTCATAACCCAAATCAGAATTGATTTTCATTACAGCCAATCCTGTAGTTAAACCAAATATTTTTGCTTTAGGATATTTTTGTCTTGAAAGCGCAAAAATCTTCTCCTTAATAGCATGGGCAAGCCCTGCCTTTCTATATTTGGGGCTAACGATTAAGCCTGAATTGGCTACAAATTGTCCATGTGTCCAGGTTTCAATATAGCAAAAACCAGCCCACGAGCCATCCTTATGGAAAGCAATAACAGCTTTCCCGTCTGAAATTTTATTTGCTACATACTCCGGAGAGCGTTTAGCGATACCTGTACCTCGGGCTTTTGCCGATTCTGCCATTTCTTCGCAAATTTCTTCTGCAAAGACACGATGTTCAGGAAGTGCAACTTGCACTATAAAATCGTTTATATTCATTAATATGATAACGAAAAAAAATAAATGTTCTGATTAATTGTTTTTTGAGAGGCAATCCTCTGTGGAAATGCGTTGAGACTTTACGCAGAGATTAACTCAAATCCGCGGCGTATAATTTTGCCGGTTAGTGGTTACAAAAAAAATGGGTCGCAAACGTTCAATAAACAAACTTCTTGAAGCAATATTTTTTGCTTCAACAATAGAAAGTTTATGGGTCGCGTGCTTAATCATTTTCTGTATATAATAATTCTTTGAATGAGTTGAGGCGCAAAGGTTTAAATAAATATCGAGTTGTGCAATACGTTTTTAATTTTTTTACATTTTTATAATGAATATCTGCACTTAATTTAACGTCCAAATCTGAAGAAATGAGACAGAATACCCGGCCTTCCTTCTATTATTTCAATTATCATATCCATTCCCATTACCGAAAAAGTGATCCCATTCCCTCCAAAACCTAGCAAAAAGTAGCTTCCAGGGTATTTAGGATGCATTCCTATGTATGGCAAACCATCCTTAGTTTCACCAAAAGTACCAGCCCAGCAAAAGTCTTCAATGAATGAACTATCAGGCAAATATTTTTTTAAAGTTTTTTCCAACTTCTCTTTTTTTCTGCCCAAAATCAGGTCTCTTCTTGTAGCATTTTTAAAGCTTTCATCTTCGCCCCCCACAAGAAATCTCCCATCTGCTGTTGTACGCATATATAAATACGGGGAATCTGTATTCCAAAACAATGTTTTTTCACAAGCTTCGTGGTGTCGGTCCATCTTCTCACTAACCATTGCATAAGTACTTTTCAACTGCACAACCTTATCAGGAAGCATATTCTGAGCCTCATATCCAGTACAGTAAATAATATGTTTTGCGGCTATCTCAGCACCTGTATCCAATTGCGCCCTCAGTAGTTCCTTTTCATATTTCACCCTTTTCAATTCCGTTTTATCAAACACTCCTAATCCCTTTTCAGCATTATAATGCAGTAAATCGTGTGTTAAACAAAAAGCGTCCACACTCCCCCCATCGGCAGAAAGAATTCCACCTTCAGCAACAATTCCATAATTCGCCTTTACTTCTTTTTTATCCAGCCACTTCACCTCAAATCCGGCCGTCTTACGGGCTTCATATTCCTGCTTTAGCCATTTAACATCCTTACTTTTCCCGGCAAAATAAAGTGATTCCTTTTTTTCAAACCCGCATACCGAGCCAATCTCTTTTACCAAACGCTCCAGTTTATAAATGGCATCTTTACAGGCAAGGTAACTTGCTATAGCACCCTGGTTTCCTATCAATTCTTTTAATCTGTATAATGGAACATCAATTTCGTATTGAAGCATTGATGTGGTTGCCGATGTACTGCCATTCGCAATCTCCCTTTTGTCAATTAATATGGTTTCGTAACCTTTAGCTATACAGGCATGGGCCATTAATGCACCGGTAATACCTCCACCAACAATCAGTACATCACACTTTGCATCTGTCCTTAACGAAGGATACGAATGCATTATCCCATTTTTTACCAGCCAAAACGGCTCATTTGAGCGAATATCCATAAGTTTAAATTAATCAAACTATAACAATCTTGTTTGATATGTGTTTTACACACCCAAAATTTAAACTTTACGCAAGTTTAATCCTATATTGAATTTCCTTAGGGGCTATTATGAGAAAGTATTTCTTAATATTATTTCTTTCTATTGCAGGATCGGCATTTTCGCAGGACCTTCACAATGCCCGTAGAACAGTAAACCAGCTCACCTCAAAAGCCCTTTGGGGAAGAGGGTACACTAATAATGGAATGGCTAAGGCAGCCAACTTTATTTGCTCAGCCTTTAAAGCTTACGGCCTCAGCCCTATGAGCGGAGCCGATTTTAAACAACCTTTCTCTTTCCCTGTTAATACCTTTCCCGGAAAAATGCTGGTTACCATTAACGGAAAAAAACTTAGCCCCGGTAAAGATTATATAGTAATGCCCCAGAGCATTGGAAAAACGGCCAAAGGAAAGTTTGTACAAAAAGACAGTGTTACTTTTGCCGATACGGACCAGCGTATAATTACGGTACTTAAAGATAAACTTACCTGGTCTGTTGCCCCTCAGCAAGGTGATTTTACCGGTATTGAAATAAATAAAAACGCGATAAAAGGTATCCCTCTCAATTTTCAAATTAATATTGAAAATGCCTTTATCCCCGAATTTAACACCTCCAATATCTGTGGCATAGTAAAAGGCACCACAAAACCAGATTCACTTCTGGTTATTACCGCTCACTATGATCATTTGGGTGGTATGGGCGGCAAAACTTATTTCCCCGGTGCCAATGACAACGCCAGTGGTATTTCATTTCTACTTTCTCTGGCAAAATACTACGCGGCCAATCCACAGCCTTACACAATGGCATTCATTTGCTTTGCAGGAGAAGAAGCAGGGTTACTTGGATCCAAATATTTTACAGACCACCCATTGCTTCCGCTTCAAAAAATCAGGTTTTTAGTTAATGTAGATATGGTTGGCACAGGCGAAACAGGCATTACAGTAGTAAACGCAACCATCCATCCAAAGGAGTTTTCCTTATTAAATCAACTCAACGATAAGAGCAAATACCTCCCAAAAATAAATCCAAGAGGCAAGGCCGCAAACAGCGACCACTACTTCTTCACAGAAAAAAACATACCTGCTTTCTTTATCTACACTACAGGTGGCATCAGCGCATATCATGACATTTATGACCGTCCTAAAACCCTTCCTTTAACAGAGTATCAGGATCTGTTTAAGCTTTTTATTGATTTCAATGCGGCATTAATGAAATAAATAAGCCCTATTTTTCATTTTATTGGCTTTACTTTAAACCAAATTCCTTTAATTTCGTTTTATAATAAAAACAACAACTTATGTTCGATAAATTAATGGCAGCCCAACAGAAGGCTGATGAAATAAAGAAAAGATTAGATACAATCTCTGTTTTTGGAGAAGTTGAAGGTGGAGCTATTCGCGTAACTGCAACAGCAAACAAAGCGATCACGGCGGTCGAGATCAGCGATGAATTCCATAAACAGGCCGATAAAGAAGAACTTGAAGAATTACTATTAACAGCCATTAACAAAGCCTTAACCCAAGCAGATCAGGTTAGTGCTACCGAAATGCAGGCCGCCACCAAAGACATGTTTGGCGGATTGGGCGGAATGTTTGGACAATAATGAAATATACATATTATGGCCAATCCTGCTTCCTGATAGAGGCCGATGGCAAAAAGTTTCTTTTCGATCCTTTCATTACACATAACCCTCTTGCCGGGCATATTGATATAAAAAGCATTGAGGCCGATTATATCCTGGTAAGTCATGGGCATGCCGATCATATTGCCGATCTGGTAACAATTGCAAACCAAACCAATGCGCTTGTTATTGCAATTGCAGAGGTAGCAGACTGGGCGGGCAAGCAAGGCTTAAAGAATGTTCATGGAATGAACTTTGGAAGCCACAACTTTGATTTCGGAAAACTCAGAATGGTATGGGCTACACATTCAGCAGCACTGCCTGATGGAACCTGTGGCGGAAACCCCGCAGGCTACGTCCTGGAACTTGAAAACAAAACCATCTATTTTGCAGGAGACACTGCTTTAACTATGGAAATGAAGCTTCTTGCCGAGCTTTATAATCTTGATTATGCAATTCTGCCAATTGGTGGTAACTACACAATGGATGTTGATGATGCTATTATAGCTACAAAATATATTGATTGTAACACCGTAATTGGTGTACATTACAACAGTTTCCCGGTAATAGAAATTGACACACAGGAAGCCCTGGCTAAATTCAAAAGAGAAAACAAAGTACTCTTGTTGCCTGCAATAGGCGAAACTATAGAGCTTTAATCTAAAAAAGGCCTCGTTGAAGTTTCGTCAATGAGGCCTTTTTTTATTTAAAAATTAATGCGCTTCCAGCCAGTTGTCTCCCTCACCAATTTCTACTTCAATTGGAACATTTGTTTTAATAGCGGTTTTCATTCTATGCGAAATGATCTTTTTCATTGCCTCAACTTCAGATCTTAGCACATCAAAAACCAACTCATCATGCACCTGCATGGTCATTTTTGATTGAAGCCCCTGCTCCTGTATATCCTTATGAATATTAATCATTGCAACCTTAATCATATCTGCCGCCGAACCTTGTATAGGGGCATTTATGGCATTTCGCTCAGCAAAACCACGTACAGTCTGGTTAGCAGAATTAATGTCGCGTAAATACCTTCTTCTACCTAAAATAGTTTCAACAAAGCCGTTTTCACGGGCAAAATTCATCGTGTCAGACATGTATTTCTTAATCCCCGGATATTGCTCAAAATACTGCTCAATAATTGCAGCAGCCTCTTTACGAGGAATCCCCAGGTTTTGTGATAAGCCAAAAGCAGATTGTCCATAAATAATCCCAAAGTTCACTGCCTTAGCATTTCTTCGCTGAGTAGAATCAACCTCATCAATTGAAACCCCATATACCTTTGCTGCCGTTGCAGTATGAATATCGATGCCTTTATTAAAAGCATCCAGCATATTTTCTTCCTTACTGATCTCAGCGATAATGCGAAGCTCTATCTGAGAATAATCCGCCGAAAGCAGAACATGATCAGCATCCCTTGCAATAAATGCCCTGCGTACCTCTCTGCCTCTTTCTGTACGGATAGGAATATTCTGTAGGTTCGGGTTATTAGAACTTAACCTTCCTGTTGCGGCAACAGCCTGATTATATGAAGTATGCACACGGCCTGTTTTAGGATTAACCAACAATGGCAATGCATCAACATAAGTAGATTTTAATTTTTGCAGCTGCCTGAAATCTAAAATATCCTGAACGATATCACTTTTATGAGCAAGGGCCAATAACACATCCTCTCCGGTTTGGTACTGCCCTGTTTTTGTTTTCTTTGCTTTCGGGTCTAATTGCAGCTTATCAAAAAGAACCTCTCCCAATTGCTTTGGTGAGGCCAGGTTAAATTTAATACCACACTTGTCATAAACATTCTGTTCAAATTTTCTGATGTCCAGTTCCAGTTCCTTAGAATAGTTAATCAAGGTATCCATATCTATCCTAACCCCTTCCTTTTCAATATCTGCAAGCACATAAATCAAAGGGTTTTCTACCTCTGTGGCCAGCTGTTCTGCATTAAGCCGGGTAAGCATTGGCTCAAATACATTGGCAAGCTGTAAGGTTATGTCAGCATCTTCAGCTGCATAATCTACCACCTGCTCAACAGGCACATCACGCATGTTTCCCTGCCCTTTTCCTTTGGCACCAATAAGTTTGGTTATCGAGATTGGTGAATAACTCAAGTAGTTTTCAGCCAGTACATCCATATTATGGCGCGTATCAGGATCAATTAAATAATGTGCTAACATGGTATCAAACAGCTTTCCTTTTACAGATACACCATACCATTTAAATACAAGCATGTCATATTTAATGTTCTGTCCAATTTTAACTATGTTTTCATTTTCAAGAACAGGTTTAAAATCATTAACAATCAATTGCGCCTCAGCATTGTCTGCAGGCACCGGAATATAGTAGCCCTCGCCCGGCTTAATACTAAACGAAATGCCCACAAGATCTGCAAGGTTCGCATCAGTACCCGTTGTTTCAGTGTCAAACGAAATACTTTCCTGCGTTAAAAGTAAATCAACAAGTTCTTTGCGTAACTGCGGAGTATCTATTAATTTATAATCATGTTCCGTATTTTCAATGGTCTTAGCTGCAACTACCTGCTCAAATACTTCCGAAACAATAATTGTTGTTTTGGTCTTAACCTCAATCTGATCAACCACATTCCCAAAAAGATCAATCTGCTGCGACCCTCCGGTTTTACCTTCATTTACGCTAAACCCTTCTCCAAAAACACGCTTACCAATTGTTCTGAATTCCAGTTCCGCAAATAAAGGCTCTAACAATTCTCTGCTTGGTTCCTCAAGTTCCAGGGCTTTTTCATCAAATGGAACTGGAACATCAAGTATAATTGTGGCCAACTTTTTTGAAATCATCCCCTGCTCGGCATACGTTTCCACATTTTCACGCTGCTTTCCTTTCAGCTCATGCGAATTGGCAATAATATTCTCTATAGAGCCATATTGCTTTATTAAAGCTTTTGCTGTTTTTTCTCCTATCCCCGGAATTCCCGGAATATTGTCAACCGCATCACCCCATAAACCAAGGATATCAATTACCTGTTTTACATTGTCAATCTCCCACTTGGCCAATACTTCCTTTACCCCCATAATCTCCATCTCATTACCCATTCTGGCAGGCTTGTAAATAAAGATATTTTCAGATACCAGCTGCGCAAAATCCTTGTCAGGGGTCATACAGTATACCTGAAACCCTGCCTTTTCAGCCTCTTTGGCCAGTGTACCAATAATATCATCTGCTTCAAATCCATCCTTTGTAATTACCGGAATATTAAACCCTTCTATCAGTTTAAAAATATAAGGCAGTGCGGCCGATAGATCTTCCGGCATTGCCTCCCTATGTGCTTTATAGGCTTCAAAATCAGTATGCCTTTCGGTAGGCGCCTCGGTATCAAACACAACCGCTATATGAGTAGGTTTTTCCTTTTTAAGAACTTCCAGTAAAGTATTTGTAAAGCCCATAACAGCCGAGGTATTCACCCCTGTTGAGGTAAACCTGGGGTTTTTACTCAGCGCAAAATGAGCCCGGTAAATAAGCGCCATGCCATCAAGAAGGAAAAGTTTTTTCATTGGTATCTGATTCATTTAATGATCGTGAAAGCTTCTGCCTTCAACATTCTCAAAGTTAATAATAGAGATCGTAATAGATAACAAACACAAAAGAAATTCCGTTATTTGGATAATTATGAAAAGAGCAATTAAAACTTTCGGTTTATTAACAA
This sequence comes from Pedobacter ginsengisoli, assembly GCF_002736205.1. Lineage (NCBI taxonomy): Bacteria > Pseudomonadati > Bacteroidota > Sphingobacteriia > Sphingobacteriales > Sphingobacteriaceae > Pedobacter > Pedobacter ginsengisoli. Next base: position 4,385,888 of record NZ_CP024091.1, read on the forward strand.
TGCTTTTGGTAATGGCATTACACTCATCTGCACAGGATGCAGTAGTTATTGCTTCGGGCGATTTTGTGAGAGGAACCATACAGGGCACTGATTTTTCGACCGTTATCCTTAAAAACGACGACGAGACGCTTTCTCAATACAAAGCCAGCGACATTAAAGAGTTTTTATGGAATGGCGAAACCTATGTAAGTAAACCCATAGTAATTAAAAAGAAAATGGAGCACCGCTTTTTCAAAATTATAGAACAGGGTGCAGTAAACTTATATGCAATTGGTGGTACCACCAGTATTGAACAACCTCAGCCAAAAAGAGCACGCATCAGGCCTTCTGTTGGCATTGGCACAGGAACCGGAGGTTTTGGAGGCGTAGGTGGAGGTGTTGGCATCTCGTTTGGAGGAGGCCGAAGAAATGATGCCGAACCAGCTAATCGTAACTTGCCAACGGCTTATTTTATAGAAAAGTATGGCACAGGACCAATGCAGGAAATACCTGCCGATGGGGGCAACTCATCAAACAAAACACAAATGATTAAAAGTATTTTGCTTCAAAAACTTACTAATGATGAGGACCTTGCCGAACGGATAATGGCAACTGAAACTTTTGATGCTAAACTTATAAAAGCTTTTGTTGCAGCTTATAATGATATGCAGAAAAAATAGCTATCTGCTTATACAACCCTCAACATGATCATTTACCATACCTGTAGCCTGCATATGGGCATAACAGATTGTGGTGCCAAAAAATTTGAAGCCTCTCTTTTTCATATCCTTGCTTATCCTGTCTGATATTTCTGTTCTCGGTGGCACATCCCCTAAGGATCTAACCTTATTCAAAATGGGTTTTTTATCAGGCAAAAAGCCCCACATATAATCTGCAAATGAGCCAAATTCCTTTTGTATCGCTATAAAAAGTTTTGCGTTGTTTATGGCTGCATTAACCTTTAACCGGTTTCTAATAATTCCGGCATCATTAATTAGCCTTTCCACATCAGCATCTGTAAAGGCCGCAACTTTTTCTACATCAAAGTTAGCAAAGGCCTGCCTGTAGCCATCCCTTCTCCTTAAAATAGTGATCCAGCTTAAGCCAGCCTGAGCTCCTTCAAGAATCAGAAATTCGAATAATATCTTATCATCATAAACCGGCTTACCCCATTCTTCATCATGATATTTTACATACAAAGGATCGGTTCCGCACCAACCACATCTAACTATTTCTACCATATTTCAATCTTACAATTCAACCAAAGGATCCCAGAAATGCTGTTTAAAATTCTGAATCTTGTCATTTTTAACTACCACACCCTCCTGCTCCAGCAGTTCCTGCATCAGGTTGGGTTCTGCAAAGTGGAATTTACCAGTTAGTAAGCCTGTACTGTTAACTACCCTATGGGCAGGTATTGCCGGATACGCAAGGCTCGCATTACTCATGGCATAGCCTACCATCCTGGCCGAACCACCGGCTCCAAGGCTCTTGGCTATTGCTCCATACGAGGTTACCCGTCCTTTGGGTATTAATCTTACCAGTTCAAAAACCTGGTCATAAAATGACTGCTCCATGTAATCAATTTATATCCTGCCCTTAATTATTCAAATGAGAACTGGATGTAATTTATATTCTTGTCGTGCTTCAGATAAATCCTTTCATAATGCGTTTTTATAGCTAAAACAGCATCTGCGAATTCCGATTTATACAATTGATCTGTACTTTTATGGCAAATCAATCCCAGCTCTTGAACTTTCTCAACAGTATAAAGATACAAACCGTCGTTATCAGTTTTCAGGTTAATTTTACCACCTGGCTTTAAAAAAGTCCTGTATTTATCTAAAAATCCCGGAAATGTTAAGCGCTTTTTTTCACGGCTATCTTGTGGTTGTGGGTCCGGAAAGGTTATCCATATCTCATCAACTTCATGCTCACCAAAAAACTCTATAATATCTTCAATCTGAATCCTTAAAAAAGCGAGGTTAGCAATCCCTTCATCCATACCCGTACGGGCTCCGCGCCAAATCCTGTTTCCTTTAAGGTCAACACCAATAAAGTTTTTATCTGGAAACATCTTAGCCAGTCCTACAGAGTATTCGCCCTTGCCACATGCAAGTTCTAAAACAACCGGATTGTTATTTTTAAAATGCTGAGCGGCCCATTTACCTTTTAATTCTTTACCGGCATCAAGCTGATAAACATTAGGAAAGGTATCTATTTCTGCAAATTTTCTTAACTTATCTTTACCCACTACTAAAATTATTTTTATGCAAACTTAAGCAATTAGTTATTTCATTCAATGACAGATTATTTATAAGCTATCACCCTTAATCACTATGTATCTAAATACTACCTGCTAAATACCAACCACTATTCCCTTCCCTAACTATTTCGTACTTTTGTATTAATCATTAAAAGCACATTGGAAAAGAACGCAAAAATATATGTAGCTGGTCACCGTGGTATGGTTGGCTCAGCAATTTACCGCAAATTAGTTAACGAAGGTTTTACCAATCTGATCACCAGAACTTCAGCCGAATTAGATTTACGCAATCAGCAAGCTGTAACTGATTTTTTTGAAACCGAAAAACCAGAGTATGTATTCCTGGCAGCGGCAAAAGTAGGTGGCATAATTGCCAATAACACTTACCGGGCCGATTTCCTTTACGAGAACCTTTGCATCCAAAACAATGTTATTCATGAATCCTATAAAACAGGCGTAAAAAAGCTGATGTTTTTAGGTTCAAGCTGCATCTATCCTAAACTTGCACCGCAACCCTTAAAAGAAGACTATCTGCTTACAGGCCTGCTCGAAGAAACCAACGAACCTTATGCCATTGCAAAAATAGCAGGCATAAAAATGGCCGATGCTTACCGCTCCCAATATGGCTGCGATTTTATCTCTGTAATGCCAACCAATCTATACGGCTATAACGACAACTATCATCCGCAAAATTCACATGTGCTTCCTGCTTTAATTCGTAAATTTCACGAGGCAAAAGTTAGCGGAGCTACAGAAGTTAACATATGGGGTTCTGGTTCTCCAATGCGCGAATTTTTATTTGCCGATGACCTAGCTGATGCCTGTTATTTTTTAATGCAGGAATATAACGAACCCGGATTTGTAAATATTGGAACCGGAAAAGACCTCATGATAAAAGACCTTGCACTATTAATTAAACGAATTGTTGGCTTTGAGGGCGAATTAACTTTCGACAACAGTAAACCAGACGGAACACCCCGCAAATTAATGGATGTATCTAAACTACATTCACTGGGCTGGAAACATAAAATAGAGCTCGAAGAAGGAATTAAATTGGCTTATCAGGATTTTTTAGCTAAGCATAGTTAAAATTGATATATTTGCTAAAGAGAATAAACTTTAGCTATATGACCTTAGTTCAACTGGAATACATAGTAGCGGTAGATACTTACAGAAGTTTTGTAGGCGCTGCCGAAAAGTGTTTTGTTACCCAGCCTACCCTTAGTATGCAGGTGCAAAAGCTTGAAGAAATGCTGAATGTAAAAATATTTGACCGAAGTAAACAGCCCATAATTCCGACAGAAATAGGTGCTCAGATTATTGAGCAGGCGCGCTTTGTTCTTCAGGAAAGTCAAAAAATCAGAGAGATTATCAGCAGTCAGCAACAAGATGTTGTTGGCGAACTTAAGGTCGGCATTATACCCACAGTTGCACCTTACCTTTTACCAAAGGTGATTGCGGCAATGATGGAAAAGTACCCCGAATTAAAACTCCTGATCTGGGAATATACCACTGAAGATATCATCCATCATTTAAAAACAGGAATATTGGATTGCGGAATTCTTGCCACCCCACTGGGAGACAATTCAGTAGAAGAGGCGCCGCTGTATTATGAAAACTTTGTTACCTACATCAGCAAAAACAGCAAACTATATAAAAAGAAAGCAATAGATGCCGATGATCTTGAGGATGAAAACATCTGGTTATTAAATGAGGGGCATTGCATGCGATCACAAGTGTTAAACATATGCCGTTCAACCAAGCAAAACCGCTTACAAGGCTTAACCTATAACACAGGTAGCGTTGAAACCCTTATCCGTATGGTTGATATGAATAATGGTGCTACGCTGCTCCCTGAGCTTGCACTTGAAGAATTAAGTAACAAGCAAATGAGTAAAGTAAGGCATTTCAAATCCCCTGAACCTGTTCGCGAAATCAGCCTGGTTACCCATAAAAACTTCATCAAAAAAAGAATGTTGAATGCGCTGAAAGAAGAGATCCTGACCGTTATCCCAAAAACGATGCGCCAGAAAAAGAAAAAGGATGTTGTAGGAATATAAAAATTTAATAAGTCGATATAAACAAATGGGCGTTGAAATATCAACGCCCATTTGTTTATATATCTCTTTAAAACAGTATGCTAATTATGCCTTTTTGAAGCGTTCAGCAACAGCATCCCAGTTAACTACATTCCAGAAAGCTGAAATATAATCAGGACGTCTGTTTTGATATTTTAAATAGTATGCGTGTTCCCAAACATCCATACCTAAAATTGGCGTACCTTTTACTTCAGCAATATCCATTAAAGGATTATCCTGATTAGGAGTAGAAGAAACTACCAGTTTTTTATCAGCACCAACGCTTAACCATGCCCATCCTGAACCAAAACGGGTTGCGCCAGCTTCAGCAAATTTAGTTTTGAAATCAGCAAAAGTTCCAAAAGCTGCATTGATTGCTTCAGCTAATTCGCCTTTAGGTTCCCCGCCTTTGTTTGGACCAATAACTTCCCAAAACAAAGAGTGGTTATAATGACCACCGCCATTGTTTCTGACAGCAGCCGGGAATTTAGAAATGTTTTTAACGATTTCTTCGATGCTTTGGCCAGCTTCTGGCTTGCCTTCTAAAGCTTTATTTAAGTTGGTAACGTAAGCCTGATGATGTTTACCATGGTGGATCTCCATAGTTTGTTTATCGATATGCGGTTCTAATGCATCTGTTGCGTATGGTAACGCAGGTAATTCAAAAGCCATATTAATTATGATTTAAGTTTAAAAAATATTTCTGGACAATTCTGGTTGAATTGGAATTCAACTGAGCAAATATAACATTCGGGGGTTAAGTTTTGTTCAATTATTTGTCAATATTAACCCCTTTTATTTATAAAAAACCGTTTCATCAGATCACCGCACTGAAGTGCAAGAACATTTCCCTGTAAAATGGTTTTAGGATGTAATAACGACCCTCCTTTAGTAGTGAAACCTCTTTTTGGCTCCGGTGCACCGTAAACAATGCGGCCTATTTGTGTCCAATAACTTGCTCCTGCGCACATTACGCAAGGCTCTACCGTTACATACAGAGTACAATCTTTTAAATATTTACCACCAAGAGTTTGCGAAGCTGCTGTGAATGCCTGCATTTCGGCATGTGCAGTAACATCATTTAGCTGTTCTGTTAAATTATGACCCCGACCTACTATCCTGCCCTTACATACCACTATTGCGCCAATTGGGATTTCTTCCGCATCAAATGCTTTTTGAGCCTCCTGGAGGGCTAAAAGCATGTAGTGTTCATCCTCTGCAGCCGGGTTTTCTTCTTCTGAAAAATTATAATAGCTCATTTAGCACAATTTACTGCCATTAGGCACTTTACCATTTAAGGTTGTTAATACAATATCTCCATTCTCATCTGCAAAACCGGTTACTAAAAACTCCGACATAAATTTACCGATCTGTTTTCTAGGAAAGTTAACCACTCCTACTATTTGCTTACCTACAAGCTCCTCTTTAGTGTAAAGAGCGGTAATTTGCGCACTACTCATTCTGATTCCCAGCTCACCAAAATCTACCTTTACTTTATAAGCCGGCTTTCTCGCCTCCGGAAAATCGAAAACCTCCAGAACAGTTCCCGCCCTGAGTTCTACCTTTTCAAAGTCATTCCAGGTTATTTCTTCCATATTATTCCTCTCAAATCGTAAAAGTAATGAAAAATAGCTATGCACCCCAATTCTCATACTGCCCACCCTCTTTGCCCCTCTGTTTTCCAAAAAAAATTGTTTTCTCAGAGGAGGCCAAGGCGCTGTTGCCTATTTAGCGTAGCGGGCAACAGATGCCAGACTCCGAAGAAAATGCTATTTTTCCATTATATTTGCGCCATGATCGATGTAATACTCAAAAAAGGCAAAGAAAAAGCTGCCGTACTTCGCCATCCATGGATTTTTTCAGGAGCATTAGATAAAGTTAAAGGCAAGCCTTTAAACGGCGAGATCGTATCTGTATGGTCGGCAGAGAAAGAATTTCTGGCCTATGCGTATTACAATGACCAGTCGAGAGTTGCTTTGCGCTTGTTAGAGTGGAATCAGAATACTGAAATAAACAAAGCCTGGTATCAGCAAAAGCTTAAAGGTGCAATTGCATCGCGCAAGCATGTGTTAAATGAACACACGAATACCTGCAGACTTGTATTTAGTGAGGCCGACTTTTTGCCCGGCTTAATTGTAGATAAATATGCTGACTTTTTATCTCTGCAGATTTTAAGCGCAGGTATAGAAGCTGCTAAAGAAGATATTATTGATATTTTAAGGGAAGAGCTAAATCCTAAAGGAATATTTGATAAAAGTGATGCCGGAGCTCGCAAACACGAAAACCTGGAAGCTACCCAGGGCTTGTTATGGGGAGAAACTCCTCCGGAGTTTATTGAAGTAAAAGAGAATGGCGTGGTTTACCACATTAATATTGCAGACGGACAAAAATCGGGCTTCTATTGTGATCAGCGTGACAACAGATTAATCCTTGCAGAATATACCAAAGATAAAACCGTATTGGATTGTTTCTGCTATAGTGGTGGTTTTTCATTAAACAGCTTAAAGCAGGGAGCAGCTCATGTAACCAGTGTTGACAGCTCTGCCCTTGCCATAGAAACCTTGCAACATAACCTTAGCCTGAACGGAATTGCTCAGGATAAGCAAACCAGTATCCAATCAGACGTAAACAAGCAACTGCGTACGTTTAAAGAAGAGGGTAAGAAGTTTGATGTACTAGTGCTTGACCCACCAAAATATGCACCGTCACGATCGGCATTAGACAGGGCTGCACGTGCCTACAAGGACTTAAACCGACTTGGCATGCTTCTTCTTAAAAGTGGTGGTATATTGGCTACTTTCTCCTGCTCTGGCGCTGTGGATTTAGAAACTTTTAAACAGATTATTGCCTGGGCAGCATTAGACGCAGGTAAAGAAGTGCAAATTATAAAGCAATTTAGCCAGCCAGAAGATCACCCTGTACGTATTTCCTTCCCTGAAGGTGAGTATTTAAAAGGATTATTACTACGGGTATTGTAACCTAATCTTCCGGTAACTTATCGTATTCTCCTTTAAGTGCATAATAGCCAAAAACAACAAGGCCTGCACTGATTGGGATAAAAATAAACAGGATAATTCCCCACTGCAGGGCGGTATTTGTTTTGGCAACTCCTTCGGGTGCCAGGCCTACTTTTTCAATAGCCTGCATAAACATAAATATGATGGATGCCGGACCAAGTATGATCCAGAATATTCCTAATGCTTTTTTTAATGCGTTCATCGTAATTTCTTTTTTAATTAATGATCAGCCTCGCCATGGTCTGGCTTCTTATTGGATAAATAAACTGCGCCTATAACGAAACTTAATGCCGCAATACCAATTGGATACCACAAGCCGGATAGTGGCGTAGAACCCGAGAAACTGGCTATAAGCGTAGCAATAAAAGGTACCAGACCACCAAACACGCCATTACCCACATGGTATGGCAGCGACATAGAGGTGTATCTTATTTTGGTTGGGAACAACTCAACCAAAAAAGCTGCAATTGGGCCATAAACCATAGTTACCAGAACAATCTGAAAGAAAATAAGGAATACAAATTTCCAGAAAACAGGAGTAGAAAGTTTCTTATCCTTAAAAACATCCGGCGAAATAGTTGCCGGTTTTCCTGGATCAGCATATTTGGTATGCGCCTGTATTTTTGTAAATGAGCCTCCGCTTAATAAGGTAACCTGCGATGTAGTAGTAATTAAACTATCTGAGCTGTTTTCTATTAAGGTTCTTGTAGTTACAGGATTGGAAATCACTTTAATGTATTTTTGTTCTATTCTGGTTACATCGGTATCGTCTAGAAATATCTGATATATTGGCCTGTAAAAAATAATACCCAGCAACATCCCGGTAAGCATGATCCACTTTCGGCCTACTTTATCGCTCCAAGAACCAAATACCACAAAGAAGGGGGTTGCAAATGCTATACCCCATAAAAGAATATACCTGGAGTCGTTAAAATCTACATGGCAAGTGTTTTCAATAAACGATTGGGCATAAAACTGACCTGTATACCAAATAACTCCTTGCCCCATTGTTGCACCAAAAAGAGCCAGCAAAACCATTTTAAAATTCGCCTTGTGGCTAAAGCTTTCTTTGAGCGGATTTTTAGAAATATTGCCTTCGGTTTTAAGCTTAGCAAACATTGGCGATTCGTGCATTTTCATGCGGATATAGATGGAAACACCTACTAATAAAATAGATAACAGGAATGGAACCCGCCAACCCCAGTCGGCAAAATCATCTGTACCAAGTATGTTTTTGGTTAATACAATTATACCAAGCGAAAGGAATAGCCCTCCGGTTGCCGTGGTTTGAATCCAGCTGGTAAAAAAGCCGCGTTTATTTGCAGGTGCATGCTCTGCTACATACGTTGCTGCACCGCCATACTCGCCCCCAAGGGCAAGGCCTTGTATCAATCGTAAAATCAATACTAAAATTGGTGCGGCATAGCCGATACTGGAATAAGATGGGATAAGCCCGATTAAAAAGGTTGAGCCGCCCATAAGTACCAGGGTTAACAGAAAGGTATATTTACGGCCAATAAGATCTCCTAAACGACCAAATACCAATGCGCCAAAAGGACGAACAATAAACCCCGCAGCAAATATTGCAAGGGTATTTATTAATGCAGAGGCGCCTGCATCGGCAGGAAAAAGTTGTGATCCGATAATGGTGGCAAGGCTTCCAAAAATATAGAAATCATACCATTCGATTAATGTGCCGAGGGACGACGCCCCTATTACTTTGAAAATACTACTCTTTTGCGGTTCAGGGTTCATATTATAGTTTAGGATATTTGGCTTACCACTAAACTACAATTATTTAATTACTAATTACTCCTCATCCCTGAAATAAACCTTGTAGTAATTCATAGATTTATCGTCATCGAACCCTTTTTCTATCAGTTCCTTATCGCCATGGATATAGATGTGGAAGTTTTTATCAAGCTTAAGCACACTTTTAAAAACACGTGCTTGTTTCTTTACCGCGGCTCCTGAAATATCAAAACTATCAGGAATAGGTGCATCAAACTCTTCTTCGTAATTTTTCTTATAGTTTTTAAAGGCTTCGATCCCTTCGGTATTGCCAATCACCTCGTTCGAGAATTCATCAATATCAAAGCTTTCTTTTTCTTTAAAGTATTTCATAGACTTGTTTAACAAATCTATTTTATCGGCCTTAGAGATATCGAATTCCTGATCTAGCTGTTCGGTAACAAAGGTTTTGTATACCCCCAACACATTGTTTGTCTGATTAAAGTTATCGTTTCTGATTTTTAGCTTCAGGAACTCATCTTTCCAGTAAACTGCCTCTGCGCTACGATTGGTTTGATCTATTACTGCTACCCTGAACCCCTCTTCTTTATCGGTATTAAAGATTAGGCAACCCTTATCAAGCTTATTGATATTAATGGCATCCTGTTCGTAACTTAAGCCGAAGCCACTATTTTCCGGGTATACTTTTAAGTAAGTTTCTTTGGTTTCCGATTTGAAGATCCCGATAGCATCATGAAGCTCTCCTTCTATTTGCACGTTTTCGAAATAGGCCAAATAGAGCTCTCCTGATTTTATTTTCGGATGCCCGGATACATCGTAAAGATATTTGGCAAGCTCTTTACCGTTTTCATGAAAGGTTTCCCCTTTTTCGAATATCTCTGATGCAAAATGATATACTTCATTTAAGTTAAGATCGGAATTGGGATGAAAAAAACGATAAATCTCATTCACCTTTTCGTAAGGGCTAAGAAAATATTGCTGTAACAGATTGCTTAGCATGTTATCTTGTATGGTTACAGACTGCTCAGACAACACGTAAAATTCGTCTTGCGATTTGTTTCCAATTCTATGTATGGAAAGCTCAGCAAGGGAGGCTTCAAAAAAAGAAATCATTAATGGTATTAGTTTTTAGTTTCCTCTTCGCGAGGGGTATTTCTCAACTCAATAGGTTTTTTGGCATTCTTTTTCATTTTCAAATTCAGCATCTCTACTAAAACTGAAAAAGCCATTGCGAAATAAATATATCCTTTAGGAATATGCTGATCTAAACCTTCGGCCAAAAGCGAAACACCAATTAACAACAGGAATGATAAGGCGAGCATTTTTACTGTAGGGTGGTCGTTTACAAAATTACTGATTGCACTGGCCGAGAACATCATGATAATTACAGCGATAACAACCGCAGCGATCATTACCTCAACATGCTCTGCCATACCTACGGCTGTAATTACAGAATCTAATGAAAATACAATATCCAGGAGTAGAATTTGGATGATTACACCTGCAAAAGAGTGCACCTTGCCTTTAATTTCTTTTTCTTCTTCACTTTCCAGTTTCTCGTGGATTTCGTGGGTACTCTTATAAATTAGAAAGAGCCCTCCTACAATAAGGATGAGGTCACGCCCGGATATGGACAGTTTTGCTAACCATTCGGCATTAGAAACGCCTATTAAGTTCCCCAGATTAAACAGCTCGGAGGTTAAAGTCATTACCCAGGTAAGCGACAATAGCAGCAGTACTCGGGTAATCATGGCAAGAGCCAAACCCAATTGACGGCCTTTTTTTTGTTGATCGACAGGTAATTTACCAGACAGAATAGAGATAAAAATGATGTTATCTATCCCTAAAACAATCTCTAAAATGGTCAGGGTCAGTAATGATATCCAAGCTTCGGGACTGCTCAAAAATTCCATATTTTTTAAATTATATTTTGAAGCTAAGATATAAAAAAAGCTTGCTGAATTTATCAACAAGCTTTAGTTGTGTTTGGTTTAGTTTTATTTAAATGATACTGAACCGTAATCGGATTTTACCTTTACCCTGGCGCCACCTCCATTGCCTATTTTACCGGTATAGTTTTTAGTAGTCGATCCTCTGTCTCCTCCATCTGTAATTCTGGCCGAAACCCTGTCGCCATAGTTAAAGGAAGCATAACTGGTATGTACATCAAAATCTGCATTAAAGGAATTGTTAAAATTAACAGAGATGCCAAGGTACCCGCCATCAACAGTTAACGATTTACAGCTATTGGTTACCTCATCAATGCTTAACTTATTGTATTGCATATCGAATTTTCCATCGCCCCTTAAAGTTCCAATACTTGCACTTGTGTATTGCGCATTAAGATCTAAGCTGCCAACTGATGAAATGCTGATGTTGTTGTATTGCTGTCTGATTTTTGCGTTTCCTTTAATGGTGTTTAGATTAACATTGGCATACTGAACATCCAGATCTAGGTTTTCTACTGACCCTACGGTAAGACCTGAGCCATATTGTTGTTTAATAACTGCGTTTCCTTTAATATTTGTAACATTAACCGCGGTATATTGGGCATCAATATCAATTGTGTTAGCCGTACCTATGGTCAAGCCAGATCCATATTGCTGTTTAACAATGGCTTTATTTACTGATTGAACATTGGTTTTACCATATTGAACTGAGATGTAATTGTTGCTATTATTTAAGTTCTGAGCGGTAAAATTACCATACTGTACTTTTACATAAAGTGCGCCGCCTAAGTCGCCCATATTAATATCTCCATAATTTTGCGACATGGTTAGTGCATTGGCTGCCGGCATGTAAACAACGTAATTAATTTTCACTTCCCTGCGCCATCTTCTTCCGTTTCGGCTTCCATTACCCCAATTGCCGTTCCTTTGCTCCATTTTGGTTTTAAAAACAATCTGGTCTCCCGATTTTCCGGCTTCTATTTCAATGTTATCCAATAAAGCCTGAACATCTGCTTCATTATTGCTGTAAGCTTTTATATCAACATCAACTTTTACCTCTTTTCTGTCCCATGTTTTTACCTGTATTGATCCATATTGATTACTCAATACTATTTTATCAGAATTATCGGCAGCAAAAGTTTTAGTAAAGGTTTTTGAACGCATTGGGTCATCGTCTCCCTGGCTTAGGTTCTGCGTAAAGCCTACAGGTGTATCAACATCAATATCTGTTTTCTGCGAAACATTAACTGCCACCTCTGTATTTATCGCACTTTCGATATTTATAGATTGTGCGTCGGCAATGCCCGATGCTAGTAGCAGGGCTGCAAGAACTCCCGTTAAATTTTTCATCCTTATATAGTTTATTATTTTTCGATTGTGATGATACTATCAGATTTATCCATTCCACTAAGTGGTTTGAAAAATCATGATGGTTTCATTTGTTTAAATTTTGTTTTCCCTTTTATATTGACTGACCTCGTTTATAATGGATAATTGCTGGTTTATTACCTGAAGCTGCAGCTCCAGATTTTTTACCATGGCCCGTACTACCAATTTCTGGTTTGGACTGTTTTGCAATTGCTTTTTCAGGTTTTCGTAATCAGCACCCAGTTTTTGCAAATCAGCACTAAACTCGCTGTATAGTTTCGGATTTTCCTCTGCATACACCATTAAACTATCTTTTTTCTGTTCTATAAGGCTGGCAAATTTCATTTCTTTTTGTGCATAAACCGGATTCACATCTGCTATTTCTACCCCTGTTTTTTGACTACGATAAGTATATATAAAAGTAATTGCCATCACCACGATCAGGGATGCAGCTATAGCGAACCACAACGGCACCCTCAAAGGCTTTTTTACTTTTTCTTTATCTAATGCTGTTTCAATTTTACTCCACAACTGATCTGAAGGTGTCCCGTCATCAAAGGCCTTTTTATGCTCTCTGATATACTCTTCTAACTTTTTGCTCATCTTATGCTCCTCTCTTTTCTAATAAGCCATTTAACTTCATCTTGGCTCTCATGTATTGTGTACGCGATGTGTTTTCAGATATTTTTAGGATATGCGATATTTCTTCATGATCATACCCTTCAAATAAATACAGTGTTAACACCACTCTATATCCATCAGGAAGCCTGGCCACGGCCTCTCTGATTTCATTTACTTTTAATTCCAGTTCTTCTTCATCCTCTGTTTCGTTATCAGCAACATCTACGTCATCAATACTTATAAATTCTGCTTTTCGTTTCCGCAGCTGGTTAATTGATTTATTAATGATGATCTGCTTTAGCCATAAGCCGAAAGTTGTTTCGCCCCTAAAGGTTTCTATTCTTGTAAAGGCATCTAAAAATCCTTCCTGTAAAACATCTTCAGCCTCGGCCTCATGGTTAACTATTCTGAGGGCCACATTGTACATAGCTTTAGCATACAATTTGTAAATTTCAAATTGTGCTTTCCTATCGCCTTTGCGGCAATTGGCTACTAATTCTACGTGCTTATCTATGTATACTGCTTCCAATGTTTTTCTGATTCGTTTAATATGACAGCAGGTTTTCTAAAACGTTGCATGTTGTATTAAAAAAAGTTTTGAGAACCCTCCCATCCAAGCTCCGTAATCTGACACCTCCATGCTGAATTCATTTCATCATCCCGGACTTATCTTTCAAAAAACATGGTTAAGCGGGGCGCTGAAATGAATTCAGCATGATGAGAAGCCCTTCTAAACAGTTAATAAATTAAATATAGCAAGTAAAATCGTCAGCATTTAAAATATGTGGTTCAAAATGAATATTTTTGCCGCTTAATAATTTTAATAATGTTAAGAACAACTACTTGCGGCGCTTTAACCATTAAGAACTTAGGAGAAAATATAATCCTTTGCGGTTGGGTACAGAAATCAAGAGATTTAGGAGGCATGACCTTTATAGATATCCGTGACAGATACGGGATTACCCAATTGGTTTTCAATATGGATGATAATCGTGAATTGTGTGAAGCTGCCCGTAATTTAGGAAGAGAGTTCGTTATTAAAGCCAGCGGATTGGTTGTAGAGCGCTCTAACAAGAACCTTAAAATACCTACTGGTGAAGTTGAGATAAAAATAACTGCCCTTGAAGTATTAAATTCAGCTAAACTACCTCCTTTTTTAATAGACGATGAAACTGATGGTGGTGATGACCTGAGAATGAAATATCGTTACCTTGATTTACGTAGAAATCCGGTTCGTAACAATATGATATTGCGTCACAAAATGGCACAGGCTGTACGCAGATATTTAGATGGGCTAGACTTTATTGAAGTTGAAACACCTGTACTTATTAAATCTACACCAGAAGGTGCAAGGGACTTTGTAGTGCCAAGCCGTATGAATGCCGGTGAGTTTTATGCTTTACCTCAATCTCCACAAACCTTTAAACAACTGTTAATGGTATCTGGATTTGACAGGTACTTCCAGATTGTAAAATGCTTTCGGGATGAGGATTTGCGTGCTGACAGGCAGCCGGAATTTACTCAGATAGACTGCGAAATGTCGTTTATTGAGCAGGAAGATATATTAAATACTTTTGAAGGGCTGATCCGTACTTTGTTTAAAGAAGTTAAGAACTTTGATTTGCCTGAAGTGCCAAGAATGCAATATGCTGATGCCATGCGTTTTTATGGCTCTGATAAGCCTGATACCCGTTTTGACATGAAGTTTGTTGAAATCACGGATCTTGTTAAAGGCAAAGATTTCCCTGTATTTGACAATGCAGAGCTTGTTGTTGGTATTAATGCTATAGGCTGTGCAAGCTATACCCGTAAACAGGTTGATGAGCTGACTGATTTTATTAAGCGTCCACAGATTGGTGCAACAGGATTGATCTATTTAAGGCATAATGAAGATGGCTCATTAAAATCATCTGTAGACAAGTTCTATGATGAAGATGAGTTAAAGAAATGGTCGGCAGCTTTTAATACTCAGCCCGGCGATTTAGTGCTGGTTATGGCAGGCTTACAAGATAAAGTGCGCAAACAATTAAGTGAGCTGCGCTTAGAGATGGGCAGCCGTTTAGGTTTACGCGATAAAAACAAATTCAGCGCTTTATGGGTACTTGACTTCCCTCTTTTAGAATGGGATGAAGAGACTGAAAGATACCATGCTATGCACCATCCATTTACCTCGCCTAAGCCAGAAGACATTGATCTGCTAGACTCTAAACCAGGAGAAGTAAGGGCTAATGCTTATGATATGGTAGTAAATGGAACTGAAATTGGTGGTGGTTCAATCCGTATCCACGACCGGGCTTTACAAGCCTTAATGTTTAAACATTTAGGTTTTTCGGCTGAAGAAGCCCAAAAACAGTTTGGATTTTTGATGGACGCTTTTGAGTTCGGGGCACCTCCGCATGGTGGTATTGCATTTGGCTTTGACAGGTTATGCTCTATTTTTGCAGGCCTTGATACCATTCGTGATGTAATTGCTTTCCCTAAAAACAACTCGGGCAGAGATGTTATGATTGATAGCCCTTCTACAATTGACGATAAGCAATTGAACGAATTGAAAATAAAAACAACGGCTTAAGGCCGGTTGGCAAATAAAAAAGGGAGTTCGTTTGAACTCCCTTTTTTATTTTAATAGCTTTCACTATCTGGCGGAATGCCATAATCGACTTCCGTACTTTCTCTCTTTTTCTTAGAGCCGGTAAACCAGGATTTAACGGAATTAAAAATAGCCGACAAATGCTCTGCATCTAAAGTTTTCCCTACTTTATTTGATGCCAGGCCCACAAGTGTTTTTGTAAGAAAACCCGACCCTCTGAACAATGTGGTATTCATAATAAAAGGCAATATATAAGACATTAAACTACTGCTCAGATTCAATTTATCATCCATTTTCAGGAAAGCTGAAGGAGTTGCATATTTTTTAATAAAACCGCCTAAAGTAAATTGCCTGAAATACACTTTCGTATCACTTAGCAGCGCATCTTCCTGCATGGTGTATTCAGCTTTTAGGCTGGCTACCGTTGCATGCAGTTCTTCCAGGTTCCGGATATTATATTTTCTTGTCTTCTTCATCCTTATCCGCCAATTTGTTAAAGTAATTTCTGATAGTAAAGTTTATTATTGCCTTCTCGATATATTTTTCTTTCGTGTAATAAACGATCAGTGCCAAAAAGACATAGATTAACGCCACGCAACCAAAACCTCTTGTATAACTTCCAAGCAGGTCTGACAAGAAAAGGGCTAAAGTAAAAGTGCCAAACAAAAAGGCCAACACAAAGCAAATAGCTACCACAGCGTTGGTTACCAAATCGGCAAATATCTTTGAGATTTTCTCTACAAGATATAAACGTGTGTACTCAACCCTGGTATCTAAATAACTTTTTGCATCTTCATACAGGTCCTCAATGCCCTTCTCCTTATTCTCGTGATTTTCCTCCATACTATTGGTTTAAAGGTTGTTTATTAAGCGTGCTCTACATCATCAATAAATTCTTCTTCAGACTGACGGAGTTTGCTTTTAACAGACCCTACAACCTTATCTTTTAAGCTGGCAAGATGGTTTATTTCATCAGCAGCTTTATCTCTGATAGAGTCCCCAAGATCTTTTAGTGATTGACTTAATTTATCTCTGGTATCACTTCCTTTTTCAGGTGCTAAAAGTAATCCCAATGCTGCACCTGCAGCCAAACCGGCTAAAAGCCCTATTAATACTTTTGAATTATCACTCATGATATTTTAATTTATGTTTAACGTTTATTTTTTATTTCTGCTCTTTGTATTCTTATAACTCACCTTGCTCTGAAATTGTTTTAATTCTCTCCAATCTTTCAGTCGCCACAGCACTAGTTTCATATATTTTTATCAATTATACAAAATAAGATATTAACAAAAGCACACCAATAACTACGCCAAATGCAGTTTAAAACCATAGTGTTCCCTCATGGTATATTGGAATACGAATAAGGAATAAACTGCCTTGCGCAAGTTGCTTAAGCTTAATGGACCCATTATGTGTAGTTAACACACGCTGAGTGTGGGTAAGCCCCAATCCGCTGGCACGCTTTTTTGTTGTAAAAAATGGCTCGAAAATCTTTTCATGATCTTTAGGATCAACACCAATGCCATTATCCTCTACCCCAATCTCATACATTCCGCCATCAGAGCTGCTGCTAATATGTATCATTTTAGGATATATTTGCATGGCCTCAACTGCATTTTTTATTACACTGACCAATGCGTTCTTTATTTTTGGCTTATCGAGCAATACCTTTTGCTCTGACTGATGAAACTCTGTTGTTAGCTTTATGTTATGCCCAATTATTAAATCCTGCACTTCTGAAATGGCCTCTTCAATAACTGTTAAAATATTATGCCGCTGAAGGTTTAAGGTCTTGGTTTCTGTACTCGAAATAAAGTTTTGCATCAGCTGATTTACCCTGTCGCAATTACTTTTTATAATTTCCAGATAAGATTGAATGGTTTCATTATAAACAATTGACGAATCCGCCGCCAGCTCATCTAATGCCAGGTTCACACTACTTAAAGGATCTCTTATTTCCTCGCCCAATCCCTTTGCTATATGCTCTGAAATAGACATTTTACCCAAACTAACGGATTTTTCTTCAATATTTTTTCGATGGCTAAGGTTATGAACAATGGTATGATATACCTCTTCCATATTAACCATATCTGTTTGAATAAATGAGGATAAGCTACAATAATAAATCTCTGATTTACTTGAAATCAGTTCGCATTCAAAATCGCTCAGAGAACCATTGCTTTCCATTAGCTCCCTAAATTTTTCTGCGTCCACAGCATTACTAAAAACAGCATTGGTATTTAACTGAAGTATTTCTGATCGTTCATAATCAAAAAACTTTAATCCTGCGGTGTTGATATCGTAAATTCTTCCTGAATAATCAGACACAAGAATGGGGTCGTTTGCCTGTTCAAAAATAGCTCTGTACTTACGTTCGCTAGCTTTGAGGGCTTTTACTGATCCGGCCTGTTTAATAGCGTACCTGATACTGCGATCTAGAGATGAGGGGTCTATTTCGTCTTTAACCAAGTAATCGGCCGCGCCAATATTCATCGCCTGTTCATCAATAGCCAAGTCACCTTTACCCGTAAGCATAATTATTGGCTCTTCGCACCCCGAATTAATAGCCTCAATGAGCAAGTCTATTCCGGTTCCTTTACCTAATCTGTAATCAACAAGAAAAACGTCGAACTGTTTCTTTAAAATAGCATAAATGCCCTTCTCATAACTGTTCACCCATGACAGTTCATATCTCGGAGATATCTGGTTAAAAACCTCCCTGGTAAGAACGTAGTCATCTTCATCATCGTCAATTAACAGGACTCTTACTTGCTTCATAATGAGATTGTTTTCATTTTATTTGTTTCTTTGGAAGAACTACAACAAAAGTAGCTCCCTCATCAGATTTACCTTCTGCAAAAATAAAACCAGAATGGTTATCGGTTATCCTTTTGCATATGGCCAAGCCAATACCAGTTCCTTCATAGTCGGCTCTGGAATGCAGGCGGTGAAAGATATCAAATATTTTCATTGCCTCTTCAGTTTCAAAACCAATTCCGTTATCTTTTATTTCAATAACATAAAATATCTGGTTTTTATTAATCTCCGTTATACTTAATTCATATCCATATTTTGTGGTACAGGATATTGAAATGTATGGAGGCTCATTTTGATTTGTGAACTTTAAAGAATTACCTATCAAATTTTGAAAAAGCTGTATCAGCTGACTTTCAACTCCGTCTATTTCATCATCTTCAAGATCAATGTTTACTGTAGCCTTTTTAAGCTCAATTGTAAAATCAAGATCGCTTAATGTTTTTCTAACAATATCACCAAGTTTAAGTTTAGAAAAGCCTTTATTGCCTCTTGTTAACTTAGAAAACGCAAGCAAGTCATCAATTAACGCCCGCATTCTTTCAGAAGCTCCACGCATTCTGCTGATGTAGTCTTGAGCCTCAGCATTCATTTGCCCGGCATATTTATCTTTTAAACGATCTCCAAAAGCCTGTATTTTCCTTAAGGGCTCCTGCAAATCGTGCGAAGCAACATAGGCAAATTGCTCAAGGTCATGATTGGAGCGATTTAGCTCGGCTATCTTTTCTTCAAGTTGCACCTCAGCCTCTCTTAATTGAGTTACATCCTGCGTATTTCCAATATAGGCATAGTTTTCATTCAGGCCTATTCGTTTATATTCGGCTGTTGTAAGTACGTGCCGGGTCTCTCCGCCAGGTAGCACAATCCTATAGTTTATTTTAAAAGGAAGCTTATCTTTTTTAGCCTTATTAAAGTTCTGCATAAAGGCATAGAGGTCGTCATCGTGGACAAGCCCTTTATAAAACGCAAAATTAACAAACACTGAATGAGGAAGAAAGCCATGTATGTTATACATTTCATCAGACCAAAGTATGAATTCTTTTCCATCAATCCATTCCCAGCTCCCACTATGCGAAACCATCTCGGCCTCTCTTAACAAAGATTCGTTTATACGTAACTTTAGAACAGCTTCTTTTAGCTCTGTAATGTCTTGTATGGTGCCAACAAGCTTATCTTCTCCTTCAATATAAAAGCCCTGCCCAAGCACGTATTTCCTTGCTCCGGAGGGCTGCACAATCTGATATTCAACGGCAAAAGATGTTTTGTTGTCAATTGCTGATTTTAATTCTTTATTTACCTTATCCCGGTATTCAGGTGCTATAACCTGTTCATTGATATGCGTATCGGGTAAAAAGTTGTCATTTTTAAACCCATATACCTTATAAAGCTCATCAGACCATTTAACCTGTCCGCTTTCTACGAAAATTTCCCAACTACCCAGATGGGTAATCCGTTCAGCCAGATTAAGAACCTCAACCCGCTCAAGTAAATATTTATTATATTTTTTTAGACCTGTAGCCTCTCTCCTCAACCGGTTAACAAACTGCACACTCCTGACAAGGAAATATCCCAGTATCAGTAATCCGATAAAGACGACAGTAGCTATCAGTAACACTTTACGTATCCAAATTAATCGCTCTCATTTTGTTATACAATGTTTTCCGGTCGATGTTCAGGATTTTTGCGGCCTTTGTTTTATTAAAATTCACTTCTCTTAAAACTTTTAAAATAGCATCATACTCCGCTTCAAGGGCAGCATTTTTCAAATCCCTTGGTTTTTCAATACGGGAAATTGAGCTTTCAATGGCCGAAGCCTTGGCATAAGTAGAGATTTCAAGAGGAAGTGCTTTTAATTGTATTTCCTGACTTTCGGTAAGCAAAGTAGCCCTTCTTACCACGTTTTTAAGTTCCCTTACATTACCCGGCCAATTGTAGGTCAGGAAGCAGTCTACAACTTCTTCAGAAAATCCCTGTACATTTCTGGAAAGCTCCTGGTTGGCCACATCTAAAAATGTATAGGCAAACACCATAATATCATCACCTCTTTGACTTAACGGCGGTAATCCAATAGAAAACTCATTAAACCTATGGTACAGATCTTCTCTGAATTTCCCTTTCTGAATAGCATTACCAAGGTTTTCATTTGTAGCAACAATTATCCTTACATCCAGATCAATCTCTTTGGTACTTCCTATTCTTTTAATTTTTCTCTCCTGTACAGTTCTTAATAATGCAGCCTGAATATCATATGAAAGATTACCTACTTCATCAAGAAAAAGTGTTCCACCATTGGCCATTTCAAAATGACCTATTTTAGTATAAAGTGCTCCGGTAAAGGATCCTTTTTCATGACCAAAGAATTCGCTTCCTGCCAGTTCTTTAGTAAGAGAACCACAGTCCATTGCCACAAAAGGGCGGTCTTTTCTGGGGCTATTTAAATGAATTGCTTTAGCAACAGATTCCTTTCCTGTACCACTTTCGCCAGTTAAAATTACGCTATAAGAAGTTGGTGCAACTAATTGAATCTGCTTCATTAACTCTTTTGAAGCCGGGCTTTGACCGGTAACAAAATTATCAACCTGCTGGTAAACTTGCTTTGCAGTCTTTTGCTTAGGTGCTTCAGACGAGGTTTCAGATTGATTTACATTTAAGGCAATTTGAGTTTCAATTGCCTTATTAATGGTATTTAAAATTTCGTCGGGATATAGAGGCTTGGTAATATAATCATACGCGCCTAATTTTATCAGTTCAACTGCAAGCTTGATATCAGAATAGCCGGTAATAATAATAACCCCGGTACTGGGATAACTTTCCTTTATCTTGATCAGCATCTCTCTCCCGTCTGTATCTTCTAGCCTATAATCACATAAAACAAGGTCATAAGCTTCTTTAGCGAGGTAATCCATTGCTGTCACACCACTTGTAGCCGTTGATACACTAAATGAATTTCGGGTTAAAAATTTGGACAACAGCACACCGATGTTTACCTCATCGTCGACAATTAATATTTTTCTCATATTACCTAAAAAATTAGAGCGTAATTAATGAAATAAATATAGCTAGTTTTTTTTTACTGGGAAATTTTTTCTACACTTTTATGAAAAAAGTATACAATTATTTCTCACTTGCAACCAATACGCCGCTAAGTTTCTACTATTGACTAATGAGTTTTGGCGAAATGATGACTTTATTTCCCAGAAAATACCGGTTTTCTTTTCTCAAGAAATGCAGTTGTTCCTTCTTTAAAATCCAAAGTACCAAAGCATTTACCAAATTCTTTTATCTCAGCATCAAAGCCATCAACATCGTGTGATAGTGATGCATTTATAGCTTTTATGGCACCGGTAATTGCCAATGGCGCTCTTAATTTTATTTTACTTAATATTTCTTCTGCCTTAGCAATAAGCTCAGCTTGTGGAACTACATAATTCACTAACCCTATTTTTTCAGCTTCGGAAGCAGTGATCATATCTGCTGTTGTGATCATTTCAATTGCCTTTCCTTTGCCTACCAGCTGAGTCAATCGTTGTGTCCCACCATATCCCGGAATTAACCCGAGGGAAACTTCTGGCAAGCCAAGCTTGGCATTATCTGAGGCTATCCGCATATGGCAAGCCATAGCCAGCTCTAATCCTCCGCCCAAAGCAAATCCATTTACAGCAGCAATTACAGGCTTTGTGCAGCGCTCAATTGCATCAAACACCGTGTTCTGCCCCGCTCTTGCAAGCTCTTCGCCTTCAGCAATACTATAATTAGAAAATTCTGAAATATCAGCACCAGCAACAAATGCCTTTTCGCCGGCACCAGTAATTAAAACCCCTCTTATCACCTTGTTATTAGTAGCAAGCCTAATTGCTTCAGCCAGCTCGGCCAATGTATCCTTATTTAGGGCATTTAATTTATGTTCTCGGTTTATGGTAATATAAAGGATATCCTCCTTTATTTCCGATAAAATATTCTGATAATCCATAGTCTAAAAATTTCTGTTTTCAGCCACCCAATTTTTAATGTAATCTACTATAGTAGCCATGGTAGTTCCTGGTGCAAATAACTCGCCTACTCCTATTTCTTTAAGCTTTTTCATATCATTTTCAGGAATAATCCCTCCACCGGTAAGCAAAACATCACTTAATTGCTTCTGCTTCATGACCTCTACTATTTTCGGAAAAACCGTCATGTGAGCTCCTGAGAGTATGGAAATACCAATGGCATCAACATCTTCCTGCAGAGCCGTGTTTACTACCATTTCAGGCGTTTGCCGTAATCCCGTATAAATTACCTCCATACCAGCGTCTCTTAGCGAAGTTGCTATTACTTTTGCGCCCCTGTCATGCCCATCCAACCCTACCTTTGCTACTAAAACACGTATTGGCCTGTTTAACATTTTGCTCATAATTTATACTAATAGTAGGTGGTAAATGTAAGTAAATTAGCGCTTTTATATTAACTTTGGCACTAAATTTACAGTTTTTATGAGTGAAGAAAGATCATTGAACTTCATTGAAGAAATCATTGAGAACGATTTAAATAGCGGAAAATACGAAACCCTTATTACACGTTTTCCGCCAGAGCCTAACGGATACTTGCATATAGGCCATGCTAAAGCTATATGCTTAAACTTTGGACTAACAAAAAAATATGGTGGTTATACAAACTTAAGATTTGATGACACCAATCCGGTTACTGAAAAAACCGAATATGTAGACAGTCAGCAAGCCGATATTAAATGGCTTGGCTTTGAGTGGAAAAACGAATTATATACTTCTGATTATTTCGATTCTCTTTATGAATATGCCGTAACCCTTATTAAAAAGGGTCTTGCTTATGTGGATGACAGCACTGCAGAAGAGATTGCAGAATTAAAAGGCACGCCTACCGAAGCCGGCAAAGACAGCCCATCGAGAAGCCGCAGCATTGAAGAGAATCTTGATCTTTTTAGCCGAATGAAAAGCGGCGAATTTCCGGATGGTACGTACACCCTACGTGCAAAAATAGATATGGCCAGCCCTAACATGATTATGAGGGACCCGGTGCTTTATCGTATTAAACATGCCGAACATCACAGAACAGGAAACAAATGGTGCATATACCCAATGTATGATTTTGCACATGGGCAAAGTGACAGCATTGAATTCATTACGCATTCCATTTGTACACTTGAGTATGTAGCACATCGTGAATTGTACGATTGGCTAATTGAGAAACTTGAGATATTCCCTTCAAAACAATATGAGTTTGCCCGTTTAAACCTTTCTTATACGGTTATGAGTAAGCGTAAATTGCTTCAATTGGTAAACGAAGGCGTGGTAAGTGGATGGGATGATCCGCGTATGCCAACCATAAGCGGACTTAGGAGACGTGGCTATACCCCAGAAAGTATAAGAGAGTTTTGTGAGAGGATTGGAGTTGCCAAAAGAGAAAACCTAATTGAATTAAGCCTTTTAGAGTTCTGTGTACGCGAACATTTAAATAAAACTGCTAACAGGGTTATGGCGGTATTGGACCCTATTAAACTTATAATTACGAATTACCCTGAAGGGCAAAACGAGATTTTAATTGGCGAAAACAACCCTGAAGCGGAAGATAAAGGTGGAACAAGAGAGATTCCTTTCAGCAATGAATTGTGGATTGAACGCGAAGATTTTATGGAAGAACCTGCAAAAAAATGGTTCAGACTTGCACCCGGAGCAATGGTAAGACTTAAACATGCTTACATTGTAAAATGTGAAGACTTTAAAAAAGATGCAGATGGTAATGTGACCGAAATCTATTGCACGTATATTCCAGAATCTAAGAGTGGGGAAGATACTAGTGGCATCAACGTTAAAGGTACCATCCATTGGGTGAGCAGCAAACATGCAAGAAGTGCCGAAATCAGAATGTACGATCGTTTATTTACTTCGGAATGTCCTGATGCTGAAGAGGGCGACTTTAAAGATTATCTTAACTCAAACAGTATAGAAATCATTAAGCAGGCCTATATTGAACCTTACCTTGCTAATGCTGATAAGGATGCACGCTATCAGTTCATCAGAAAAGGCTATTATTGCCTTGATAAAGATTCTACCCCTGAGCACCTGGTATTTAACCGTACTGTTTCTCTAAAGGATGCCTGGGCAAAAGCCAATAAATAGATTATAACACATTCTGTCCTTTGATTTAAAGGACGGAATGTGTTCTTTACATATACTTCTTGTATAAGTTAAACAGAATCAGTTTAACAGCCGGCGTCAATTCCGGTGTAACGTCTGTTTGCACAAAGTGAATCTTAAATGCCACAATTGCCGCAGGTAGATTGCTGACATCATACCCAATAATTTTTAACGCAAGTGTTGCATCAAAATCCTCTGGCGGCATCACAAGCACACTGTCGTACCATAAGCCGTAGCCTTTTTCAGCAAACCTTTTCCATGGGAAATTTGCGGGATCAACCTTCCTTCTTGGTGCCACATCAGAATGGCCTATAAAATTTGCTGTAGGAATTTTATATCTGCTTTTTAATGTTGCAAGCAAAGTCATCAGGCTTTCTAGCTGAGGCTCAGAATAAGGCTCAGCACCAGAATTGTCAATTTCAATTCCAATTGAAGAAGAGTTCAAATCTGTGTCGTTCCCCCACTTCCCTACACCAGCATGATTGGCTCTTAAATAATCATTTACCATTTGTACAACTTTCCCATCTCTGCCAACTACATAATGCGCACTTACCTCTGTTTTAGCAATTGTAAACGTTTTTATTGTCTGGTCAGTAGATTTTTGAGCAGTATGATGGAGAATCACAAAATTCGGCCTCCGTATACCAAAATTAACTGAGCCAACCCATGATTGAAGTGTCGGATCGGAAAGCACCACTCCCTGATTTACAGGCGGCATTGACTTTATTGTTTCTGCAAACTCACCTGCCTTTTTCTTATATACTTTATTTGTAGCGGCATATTTACCTGTTGAACATGAGGCAAGAATAAGCATTGCTAAAATATAGGGGCAGCCCTTTCGTAATTTGATCTGATGTGCCATAATGAAAAGATAGAAGGCGTGAAATTACTATTTTTTACTATTTTAGTCGCAATTAAATCTATGCGATTAAATCTGCTTTGCCCAATTCAGGCGATGTAGGCATAAAAGTACTAATATATTCATATATGAAAAACATAAGCAAAGCAAGCCTTTTTATTGCTGGATGCTCAATAATTGCAGGAATTGCCTCGTGTGGTAACCCGCAGGACAAAAACACAAAAACAACAGAAAAGACAACAGCAAACGACAGCTTACAGAAGTATGTAAATGAGCGCCTGGACATTTATGAAAAAGTAAAGCTAACCACCAATTTAAATGACCTGACTATTAATGAGCGCAAAATACTTCCGCTTTTGATACAGTCTGCTCAAATAATGGATGATCTATTCTGGAAACAGGCATACCCGCAAAGAGATAGTTTACTAAACACCATTAAGGACGAAAAAACAAAGTCTTTTATCTGGATTAACTATGGCCCCTGGGACAGACTTAATGGAGATAAGCCCTTTATACCAGGTATTGGCCCTAAGCCAGATGCCGCCAGTTTTTATCCTGCAGGAATGACTAAAGATGATCTTAAAAAATCTGATGCAAAAGATAAATACGGCCAATATTCTGTTATAAAAAAGGATAGCACCGGAAAACTGATTTCAATTCCTTATCATGTTCTTTTTGCTACTGAACTACAAAAAGTTTCAAATCTTTTAAAGCAGGCTGCACTACTGGCAGAAGATGCGGGACTTAAAAAATACCTTAATCTTCGTGCTGATGCTTTGGTAACAGATAATTATACGGCAAGTGATTACGCGTGGTTAGACATGAAAAACAATAGCCTAGACATTATAATAGGACCTATTGAGAATTATGAAGACAAACTATTCAATGCGCGTGCATCTTACGAGGCATATGTGCTCATTAAAGACAAGGTATGGAGTAAACGGCTTGCCAAGTATGTAAGCATGCTCCCTCAGTTACAGCAAGGCTTGCCTGTTGAAGCTAAATATAAAAAAGAAAAACCTGGTACTGATTCTGAACTAAATGCTTACGACGTAATCTACTATGCCGGTGATTGTAATGCCGGGTCAAAAACAATTGCGGTAAACCTTCCAAATGACGAGATCATACAGCAAAAGAAAGGGACAAGGCGCTCACAGCTAAAAAATGCAATGAAAGCCAAGTTTGATAAAATTCTAATCCCTATAGCCAAGGAACTTATAGACAAAGATCAGCAGCAATACATCAATTTTGAGGCCTTCTTTGCCAACGTAATGTTCCATGAGGTTGCCCACGGCTTAGGTATCAAAAAAACAATTACCGGCAAAGGCTTTGTTAAAGAGGCTCTGCAAGAGCAATACTCATGGCTTGAAGAAGGAAAAGCTGATGTTCTGGGTCTTTACATGGTAACAGGTTTACTTAAAAAGAAAGAACTAGAAGGCGATATTAAGCAGTTTTACACTACTTATATGGCGGGTATACTTCGTTCAGTAAGGTTTGGTGCAGCAAGCGCACATGGCAAAGCAAATATGCAATGCTTTAACTTCTTTAAAGAGAATGGAGCCTTTGTGAGAAATGAAAACGGCACATACAAGGTTGACTTTTCTAAGTTCGAGACAGCAATGAATAAATTAAGCAATTTGATTATAACGCTGCAAGGAAATGGAGACAAGGCTGCTGTAGAAAAGACGCAAAAGGAAAATGCCGTTATTTCAACCGAACTTCAAACCGATCTGGATAAACTAACCAAAAAAGGAATTCCTGTTGACATCATTTTTGAACAGGGTGTTGATGTTTTAGGAGTAAAATAACCATAACTAAATACCAAAACCGGCTGCACCTTAACTCAGATGCAGCCGGTTCTTTATATTGCCAAATGTTTTCTAATAACATCTTCCAGTTCCTGTATGTCAAACGGCTTAGACAAGTAGCCATCTGCCCCAGCTTCGGCCGCTAACGTTTTCACATCGTTGTTTGCAGAGAAATAAATTACAGGGATGCTTTTTAGTGTTTCATGAGCTTTAAGCGCCCTGGTTGCATCTACCCCTCCTACATCAGGCAACCAATTGTCCATAAAAATAATATCCGGAACATAAGCCTGCACCTGCCCTATAATATCATTAGAGGTCGAGGATGTCCTGATATCATAGCCTGCATCTTCAAGAATAATTGTGCATAGCTCTAAAATTTCTGCATTGTCATCAAATACAAATACTCTCTTATTCTTCTCCATTAGCGCCCGGGATTAACTAAAAAGTTTAGGGTAACAAATTTATAAATTCTGCAATAGCTTCTATACTTAAAACCGCATCTATTTTTACGTTGGCCTGAGCCTGTGCCGGCATATAAGCAACCTGTGCAGTTGATGGATCCTGAATTAATGCTACCCCACCCCAAAGTTTAACACTGCTTAACCCGTTAACACCATCCGAATTCGATCCTGATAGCAATAAACAAGCTAATTTATCTTTATATACTTCGGCCGCTGTTTGAAATGTAGCATCAATTGCCGGTCTGGAATAGTTTATTTTCTCAGAATAATCCAGAGAGAAAGTCCTGTCCTGTTCTATCAGTAGATGGTAATCTGATGGTGCGATGTAAATAGTCCCCGCGGTAAGTGGCTCTTTCTCTTCTACTTCTTTAACACTAAGCTCAGTTTTGCTCGATAACAATTCGGGCAATAAAGAATCTGCTCCATGCTTACGATGAATAACAATAACTATCGGAAATCTTATTTTAACATTAATTAATGGCAGCACCTTTAAAAGTACATCCAAGCTCCCTGCAGAGCCTCCAATAATAAATGCTTCACATTTTTTCATCATTGTATTTTCCTCCAGATCTTCTCTGAATTCAACCGTTTATATTTAGCAGAAATACCCGAAAAATTAATCGTTTCCTTGGTTCCCAATGCCAGATATCCCAAATCTTCAAGACTCTCATCAAAAAGGTTCAGCACCTTTTGCTGTAATTCCCGATCAAAATAGATCAGGACATTTCTACATAAAATAAGCTGAAACTCATTAAAGGAGTAATCAGAAACCAGGTTGTGTGTCGAGAATATAATCTTGCTTTTTAATTCATCGTTAAATTTTGCAAGTGAGTAATTAGCCGTATAATAGCTTGAAAAATCCTTTAAACCACCAGATAAAATATAGTTTTCAGAATATTGCTTCATATAATTCATTCCAAACATACCCTGAGCAGCCTTTTCCAGCACAATGGGATTTAAGTCTGTAGCATAGATTAATGATTTATGCAGCAGATTAAGCTCATTTAAAATAATTGAAATTGAATACGCCTCTTCGCCAGTTGAGCAACCCGCCAACCAGATCCTGATAAACGGATAAGTCCCCAGCTTTGGGAGCACTACATCTCTTAAGGTTTTAAAAAAACCGGGATCTCTAAACATCTCGGTTACATTAACTGTAATCTGTTCTACAAACCGTTTAAAATATAAGTTGTCGTTATTTATCTTATACCTGAACTCGGCAAAGCTCACTGCCCTATCTAAACTATACAGCCTAATGATTCTTCTCTTTAAAGATGCTCTTGAATACCCTGTAAAATCATAGCCATATTGCTCCAGGAGATCTGAAAGTAAAATCTCAACATGGTCGTCGTTAATTACAGAGAGTTCCAATCAGGTTAAATATATTTAATAAGCAAACTTGTTAATTCTTCAACATTAATAGGTTTAGAAACATAACCTACCGCCCCCGCATTAATACACCGTTCTCTATCGCCAACCATAGCCTGTGCGGTAACAGCTATCACAGGAATATGCTTAAGATCAGGACTTTCGTCTATTTTAGCAATAGCCTCATATCCGTCCATCCCGGGCATCATCATATCCATCAAAACCACTGCAATTTCTTTATTCTCTTTAAGCAAACCTATGCCTTCTTCCCCACCCGCAGCAGTTAAACAATGATAGCCCCTGGCCTTTAAAACAGCCGACAGAGCAAAAATGTTCCTGTTATCATCATCAATTATCAATACTTTCTTTGCCATATATTTACACTTTGTTGTAAAGCCACACACGTAATAATGAAATCAGCTGATCAATATCAACAGGTTTCGAGATATAGTCCGACGCCCCTGCCGCTATACATTTTTCCCTATCACCCATCATTGCCTTTGCAGTAACAGCCAAAACCGGCAATTGTTTATACGCCGGAATTTTCCTGATTTCTTTTGTGCTCTCATATCCGTCCATCTCTGGCATCATCATATCCATCAGCACAATATCTATCAACGGATTCTCTTTAAGCATCTGCAGCGCCTCTTTTCCATCCGTAGCAGCCAAAACTTTCATCTTATGCTGTTCCAGCGCCTTTGTAAGCGAAAATATATTCCGAACATCATCATCAGCAATCAGCACCGTTTTATTGTTTAGCACTTCGTATAGACCACCAAGTTTTTCAGTGGCCTGATTTTTATGTTTTGCATCCGATTCATTCTCCTCAATGAGGTGTAAAAACAAGCCCGCTTCGTCTAATATCCGCTGATAAGAATGAGCCGTCTTAACCACAATCGAATCGGCATATTGTCTGATCTTGCTTTCCTCTCCCTTCGATAAGTTTTTCCCGGTAAAGATGATGATAGGCAGGTTTTCAAGTCCCTCACTTTTCTTAATCGTTTCAAGGGTTTCGTATGCATTTTTATCAGGTATCCCCATATCAAGTATCACGCAATCCACTTCCTTTTCCTGTAGGGCACCTATTCCCTCTTTAACATTCCCAGCTACCTGTGTGTTGATGTTATAATTGCTTAAAAAATAACTTAAAGCCTGAGCATGCTGTTTGTTTTCTTCAACTATAAGCACCTTTCTAGGCCCTCTGGTTAATGCTTGTTCAAGTTTTTGAAATATCTGAGCCATGTGCTCAAGAGCAATGGGCTTGTTAATAAAATCAACGGCCCCTTTTAACAAACTCTCTTTTTTAACCTCAAGCGACGACATAATATGAACCGGAATGTGTCTGGTTTTAGGATTAGATTTTAACTCTTCCATAACTTGCCACCCATCCTTAACAGGAAGCTGAATATCTAACAGAATAGCAAGCGGCTTGTAATGATTGGCCAGTTCAATCCCAACATCTCCTCTAACAGCCACAATACCTTTGTAATTTCTTTTACGGGTAAAATTTAAAAGGGTTTTCGCAAATGCGGTATCATCTTCTACAATCAGAATCACCTTATCGCCTTCCTTAATGCTGTCCCTGTCGTCCTCAACCTCTTGCGGAATACGATCAACCGTAAACCGTTCTAAAGCAGCTTCTGTTTGTTTTTCCGGAACAGCAAAAGTATCCTTGTCATCTGGCTCATCAACTGTAACTTCGGCCAATCTATCTACAGGCAAAGAGAAAGTAAACTCACTCCCCACATTTTCTTTACTTACAAGTTCAATTTTACCCCCTAAAAGCTTAGCCAGCTCCCGGCTTATTGAAAGCCCAAGTCCGGTACCCCCAAACTTTCTTCTGGTCGATCCATCTGCCTGCTGAAACGCTTCAAAAATAAGCCCAAGCTTATCGTCTGGAATCCCTATACCTGTATCAGTAACTTTAAACAGAGTAAACCTATTTGCATCATCTCTTTTTACGGTTAATGATACCTTGCCCTGGCTTGTAAATTTAATAGCATTTGATAGCAGGTTCTTTAAAATCTGCTCCAGCCGCATTTTATCTGTATTAATAATACTTACGTTCGTAGCAACATCAATAACAAGTTCAAGTCCTTTATTTTTAGCAAGCGGCTCAAACAATGATTTCATGTCCGTTAATACCTCATTTACACTAAAATCACCAAACTCAAGTTTCATTTTACCAGCCTCTATTTTAGAGAGATCCAGTATCTCGTCAATAAGCCCAAGTAACCCTTGTCCCGAGCTCTGAATTACGTCCGCATACTCTACATATTCAGTACTGAGATCCTTGTTCTCCGACATAAGCTTAGACAACAGCAATATCGAATTTAAAGGCGTACGCAATTCGTGCGACATATTGGCAAGGAACTCTGATTTATATTTAGTGCTTTGCTCCAATTGCTCCGCTTTCTGCTGTATATCCAGATTTCGCTCCTGTATAAGCTGATTTTTTTCTTCCAGCAAACTGGTTCTTTCTTCAAGTTCCTGATTGCTTTGCAATAATTCTTCCTGTTGTACCCTCAGCTCCTCTTCCGAAGTTTGTATTTTTTGCGTTTGAGCTTCCAGCTCGGCATTAAGACCTTCCAACTCACTATGCTGAGCCTGCAGTTCTTCTGCCTGCGCCTGGGTTTCTTCTAAAAGCTCCTGTAGTTTTTTACGGTTTTGTGCTACATGAACTGCAACACCAATATTGTGCGAAATACTGCTAAAATACTCCAATTGTAATGGAGTATAAGTGCCTAACGTACCGAATTCCAATACCCCGGTAGTGATACCATTTCTAATTATAGGAAAAGCTACAATATTTCTTGGCCTGGTACTGCCCGATGCAAAGCTAATGGTCATTTCATCTTCGGGAATATCATTGATTAATATTTGCTTTCCTGATTTAAACACCTGACCAGCAACACCTTCTCCAGATTTAAGGCGTACTATACCTTCATTCTTTATCAGAGAATAGCTTCCTGTAAGTAGTAATTCTTCACTGCTCCCCCTCAGGTAAAAAGCAGCAACTGCGCTATCAGTATAAGTAACAATATCTTCAAGAATATCATTGGCCAGCTCTTCCAAGCTTTTTTCCCCAACCATTTTCTCATTCAGAGAGGCAATGCCCGACTGAAGCCATTCTTTATCGCCCAGCAACGAAAATGAATACTGTAGAGATTCGGCCATCGAGTTTAAAGACCCGACCAAACTGCCCAACCCGTCCTTTTGTTCAGCATTCAGACGGATCTGATAATCCCCTTTAGAAATCTGCGAGGCAATGTCCTGAATAACCTCAATTCTGGTATCCATCTCCTGGCTCTTTTCCTCCAGCTCCCGTTGCAACTTCGTTCTGGTATTAAAATCCGAATAAACCCTTCTATAAAAAACTATTGTAATTAAAATTGCAAAAAAAGCAGCTATAAGAATTAAAATTG
Organism: Pedobacter ginsengisoli; assembly: GCF_002736205.1. NCBI lineage: Bacteria > Pseudomonadati > Bacteroidota > Sphingobacteriia > Sphingobacteriales > Sphingobacteriaceae > Pedobacter > Pedobacter ginsengisoli. Next base: position 4,418,398 of record NZ_CP024091.1, read on the forward strand.
GTGTATAACCCGCCAGCTTATTCATATTGGCAGTACGCTCATCCAACAATCTTCTTTCCTCAACCTCCATTTTCTTAATCACTGCTCTGGCCTTATCCATATACACCTTACCATCCAGCAGCTGATCAGTACCTATCTTTGCTCCTTTACTTTTTAATTCAATAGTAGCTTCAATAATATTTAGCCGGCCTTCAATAATCCCTTGTAGTTCCTTCGCATTTTGCTGCTGAAAAGAGTTGTCTCTTGTATCAGAACTTATTTTACCTAAAGCTTCAACAGCTAATTGTCTAGCCCCCCTGTATGGTTCTAAAAAAACTCTATCCCCTGTCAGTAAATAACCTCTTTGTCCTGTTTCAGCATCTTTTAAGGTCGATATTACACCTTCCAGATCAGTTATAACCTCATTACTGTGCGAAACAAGTTCTGAATTTCTGAGCAGGTTTTTTATGCTGATAAACGACGCAAGAGATGAAATAAAAAGTATCAGTAACGATAGCCCTAAGCCTAGTCGCAGATTATTCTTTAATGATTTTTCCTTCATAAATTAATGTCTTTTTAATCTGCATCAGTGTCAGAATTTAGTGGTAAAATGAAATAAAATTCGGAGCCCTCTCCAAGCGTACTCTTAACCCCAATTTCACCTCCATGCCTTTTAATAATTTCAGCAGTAATGAACAACCCGATACCTAATCCCTGAAAGTGTATCGAAGTTTCTTCAACCCTATAAAATTTATCGAACACCGATTTTTGCTGATCCGCAGCAATACCGATCCCAAAATCTCTAACACCCACATAAATCTTATTGTCAATTAAATCTACATTTATGTGAATCTCATCAGTTCCCGGCGAATACTTAATGGCATTGGTTAAAAAATTTATAATTACCTGCTCAACCCTCATTTCGTCAGCATAAACTTCAATGCCTTTTTGCCCTTTAATAATAATATTGAACTCAGGATTTGACTGACGGATAATGTCAATTACACTATCCAAAAGTTCATCAATTATAAAGGTTTTCTTATTGAACTTAAGTTTTCCGCTTTCTATTTTTGATATGTCCAATAAATCGGCAATCAGCTCGTGAAGCTTCTCTAACTGGATCTGTGCTTTCTCGAGGTGTTTCTTTACCGTTGGGATATCTCCTTTTTCAACACTTCTTCCCAACAGCTGCATATATCCTTTAACACTTGTTAAGGGCGTTTTAAGTTCATGACTGGCTATACTAATAAACTCATCCTTTTTACGCTCGGCTTGCTTTCTGTATTCAATTTCGTCAAGCAAAGCCTTTTGAATCTCAATAAGCTTCCTGCTCTGCTCATAAATGCGGTAAAACGTTTTTACTTTTAAAAGAAGAATATCCATATCAACAGGCTTCGTAATATAATCGAGCCCACCAGAAGAATATCCTCTGGTAATAAACTTGAGCTCTTTATTTACAGCCGAAAGGAAGATTATTGCTGTTTCTTTAGCCTTGCTGTAACCAGATATCGCCTCAGCTACCTCAAAGCCATCCATACCAGGCATTTGCACATCCAGAATAATCAGTACATATTCATTCTTAAGAACCTTTTTTAAGGCCTCTTCTCCTGATGATGCAGTATCAACTTCAAAATTATGCCTTTCCAGAACCCTTTTTAAAGAGATAAGGTTCTCTGGAGTATCATCTACAATTAATATCATTATTAAAGGGGAATAAGCTTTTAAATTGCATTAGCAAAATTAATTTGTATAATAGTTTTGCTCTAAAGTTATACAACTCCAGAGAATATTAAGCGTTTAAACTTATTTATATATCAAAAAAATTGCAAACTCCCGGCTTATTTATAGTTGCCTTGAATTAAATGTATCGCCCTGATTAATATCTCCGGTTTCAAAACCTTTCTTAAACCAGTACATTCTTTGCGCAGATGTACCATGAGTAAAAGCATCCGGAACAACCTCGCCCTGAGCCTGTTTTTGCAATTTATCATCACCAATTGCATTAGCGGCATTTAAAGCTTCCTCAATATCTCCTTCTTCTAATTTAAAGTCTTTTAAATTTTGGGCATGATGCGCCCACAAACCGGCAAAGAAATCTGCCTGTAGTTCCAGCTTAACCGATAGCCGGTTATACTCAACCTCACTTACCTGCCCTCTGGCTCTTTGTAACTTATCAGATATGCCTAATAAATTCTGGACATGATGGCCAACCTCATGTGCAATTACATAAGCCTGAGCAAAATCCCCTGCAGCACCAAACCTGTTTTTTAAATCCTGATAAAAGGACAGATCAATATAAACTTTATGATCTCCGGGACAGTAGAAAGGTCCTACTGCGGAACTTGCATTTCCACAGGCCGATTGAACCATATTGGTAAACAATACCATCCTTGGCTCTTCATACTGCTGGCCCAGATTTTGAAACTGTTGTTCCCAAACCTGGTTGGTCGATTCGAGCACGCCATCAACAAATTTACCTTCAGCATCCGCGGGATCCCCTTGTTTCCCTTCAGATTGTGTAACATTGTTTACAGGAAGCTGGCTAACCAACCCTGTTAAATCTTTTCCAAAAAGAAGACCTAAAACTACAATGATAATACCAACGCCACCGCCGATGGTACCACCACTCATTCCTCTTCTATCGTCAATATTACCGCTTCCTTTACCGAACCACTGCATACAATTATTTTTTAATTTGATAAGACAAAAATCCGAGACAATTGTTATACCAAATTACAAATAATTAGTTAAAAGCAACTAATGCATTCTTTATTCTTTGGATAGTTTCGGCGGCGCCTAAAGCAACTGCAATATCAAATACCCCAGGGCCAAATTTACCTCCAACCAGCATTATTCTAAATGGCAACATCAACTCCCCAGGTTTAAACTGATGTGTTGCTGCCAGATCCTTAAATTTCTCTTCTAACTCTAAAGCAGTAGTATTATCAGTTATCCACGCAGCATAAGCTTCAAAAAATGTGGCCTTTTCAACTGTCCACTTTGGTTTTACAGCAGCCAGATCATACTCAGCAGGGGCAACAAAAAAGTAAGCCGACTGCGCAACAAAATCTCCCAGCAGGTTACACCTATCTTTAACCAGATCTATTACTTTAAGTAAATAAGCCTCGCTTTTAATTGCTATGCCTTGCTCCGTAAAAGCGGCTTTTACCGTAGGTATTAATTTTAAAGCATCAGCATTTTTAATCCACTCGTGGTTATACCATTTGGCCTTTTCGAAATCGAATTTTGCTCCCGCCTTACTTATACGCTCAACCGAGAACTTTTCAATTAATTCAGCTAACGAAAACAGTTCTTGATCTGTACCATCATTCCATCCCAGCATGGCCAATAAATTCACAAAAGCCTCTGGCATAAAGCCAAGCTCTTTAAATCCTTTAGTTAAATCGCCTGTTTTAGGATCAGTCCAGTTTTGTGCATAAACCGGGAACCCTAACCTGTCACCATCGCGTTTACTTAATTTTCCATTCCCGTCGGGTTTTAATATCAACGGCAAGTGAATCCACTGAGGCATCACATCCTCCCATCCAAGATAACGCCACAATAAAATATGTATCGGAGCAGACGGAAGCCATTCCTCTCCTCTAAAAATATGACTTATTTCCATTGCTTTATCATCAGCAACCACGGCTAAGTGATAAGTAGGCATGCCATCTGCCTTTAACAAAACTTTATCGTCAACTAAATTTGTATCGAAACTTACATGCCCCCTAATCAGATCTGTAAAAGAAACCAGTTCATCTTCAGGCATTTTAATACGCACTACATGCGGGGTGTTATTGGCCAAAAGTTCTGCAACTTCATTTTCGCTAAGCGTAAGTGAGTTACGCATTCCATTGCGTGTTGCAAGTCCGTAAGTAAAATTAGGTACCTCCTTACGTTTCGCGTCCAGTTCTTCCGGAGTATCAAAAGCATAATAAGCATAGCCATCAGCAATTAGCTGATCTGCATATTGTCTGTAAGTCGCTTTACGCTCACTCTGACGGTACGGGCCAAATTCACCACCTTTTTGCGGGCTTTCATCCGGCGACATTCCACACCATTCCAAACACGAAACAATATATTCTTCTGCACCCTCAACAAAACGGGTTTGATCAGTATCTTCAACACGCAAAACAAACGTTCCGTTGTGTTTTTTAGCAAACAGATAATTAAACAAAGCGGTACGTACACCACCTAAATGCAGCCCTCCTGTCGGACTAGGGGCAAATCTTACTCTTACTTTCTTTTCCATAATAACACTGCAAAGATATATTTTTGTAATTTGCCTTTTTCATATTCTATGAATCCTTACGAGAAAAAACGACGATGGAAGTTCTTTTTGCTGTTCTTTGCCATTATTATTGGAGCAGCATCAGTATTTTACAGCGACTTCTTTGTTAAAAAAATGGAGCGCGAGGAGCAATTACAGCTTCAACTTTATGTAAAAGTAACCGAACAGTCGCTGGTAATGTACGATGATGACCGCTATACCAGCCTGATAGAGCTTATAAGAACCAATACCAAGCTTCCTGTTATCATGACGGATTCTACAAAAATGGAAATCCTTAGTTTTCAGGGTCTGGATTCAACCAAGACAAATTACGATCTCGAAAAAAAGAAGGGCATAACCTACGACCCCGACTATTTTGCCCGCGAATTACGGACTATGAAAAAGCAACACCCTCCAACCCCAATTACCGGGTTAGACGGTACACGGTGGTGGATTTTCTATAAAGATTCTCCAACCTTAACACAGCTTCGTTATTTCCCTTACATACAATTAGGCGTAATAGCCCTATTCCTACTTACGGCTTATGTTGCTTTCAGTTCTGCCCGTAAGGCTGAACAAGACCAGGTATGGGTAGGTATGGCAAAAGAAACAGCACACCAACTTGGCACCCCTATATCCTCTCTCATGGCCTGGGTTGAGCTTATAAAATCAAGATTTGATGCCGAAGAGGACCCGCTCATTGCCGAAATGGAAAACGACATTAAGCGACTTGAAGTAATTACCGATCGTTTTTCAAAAATAGGTTCCAAACCAATTGTAGAAGACCATGTGGTATACACTGTGATCTATAATTTTGTAGAGTATTTTAAACTGCGCACATCAGACAAGATTGTCTTTACAATTGGCGGAGATGAGCAGGTACGCGCCTTGTTAAATGTCCCCCTGTTTGACTGGGTAATTGAAAATCTACTTAAAAATGCCGCCAACGCTATTGAAAACGAAGGCACCATTGCTATAAACATTATAGAAAACCTGGCAAAAGAAGAAGTCTTTATTGATGTAACTGATACTGGAAAAGGTATTGCCAGGTCTAAATTTGATGCCGTTTTCCAGCCCGGCTATACTACCCGAAAACGGGGATGGGGATTAGGCTTGTCACTTACCAAGCGGATTATTGAGAATTATCATAGCGGACAGATCTTTGTTAAAGAATCTGAACTTGGCAAAGGCACCACATTTCGTATCGTTTTAAAAAGCAGTATAACTTATGAACCGACCACAAACACATGAGTATCCCGCCTGGGGCGAAACATACATTAAGCTTGTTGGCGATGATGTATTGGAAATATTGGAAAAACAAACCACAGATTTCCCTGATTTTATTAATTCCTTGGTAGAAAAGGCCGATTATGCCTATGCTCCCGGAAAATGGACCATTAAAGAAGTTATTGGACATATTATAGATGCAGAACGGGTATTCATTTACAGGCTAATGTGTTTTGCCCGCGGAGAGCAGCATGCACTCCCTGGATTTGAGGAGGATGACTATGTTGCAAATGCCCACTTTTCAGACAGGAGTTTACTGAGCCTTTCAGAAGAATTTGCTCTTTTGCGCAAATCCAACCTTTATTTAATAAATTCGCTTACAGAAAAGGAACTTAACAGAAGTGGAACAGCTTCTGAACGACAGATTACCGTAAGGGCATTGCTATTTGTAATGGCCGGCCATATTATACATCACATTAGTGTTATTAAAGAAAGGTACTTATGATCTGGTTTACTGAATTTTCACCCGCAAAGCTAAATAACCAACCCAAAAATCATATGGGTGGCTTTTTAGACATCCAGTTCGCCGAGGTAGGCGAAGACTTTTTAACCGCAACCATGCCGGTTGATGAACGGACCCATCAGCCCACAGGAATTTTACATGGCGGGGCTTCAGTAGTACTGGCCGAAACACTGGGAAGTGTTGCATCTTACATGTGTATCGATCCAGAAAAGTATGTAGCAGTTGGGCTGGAGATAAATGCAAATCATTTGCGCCCGGTAAAAAGTGGGCTCGTAACCGGCATCTGCAAAGCCCTCCATATTGGTGCAAAAACTCATGTATGGGAAATCAAAATCTATAGCGACAAGGGTAAAATGAATTGTGTAAGTCGGCTCACCGTCTCAATCATTAATAAACCAGGGCAGTAATGAGAAAGCTTATTTATGGCATTAACATTAGCTTGGATGGTTGTTGCGATCATACCAGATTCAGTGGCACAGATGATATCCAAGACTACTTCAGGGAACTACTTGAAGGAACTGACCTGATCATCTACGGACGAAAAACTTATGAGCTGATGGTCCCTTTCTGGCCTGAGGTAGCCCAAACACAATCAATGAATGAGTCTGGAAACGCATTTGCCAAGGTCTTTGCTAATATTAAGCGTATTATGGTTTCGCACAGTGCCGACAGTGCAAATGACAAACAAACAATCATAATCCGCGATAACCTGAAAGAAGAAATC